>NZ_CP016162.1:3938571-4238928 GCF_001941865.1 Pseudomonas alcaliphila JAB1
CCACCTGCTGGCGCAGACTGGGCAACCCGGTCATCGGCGAATACTGGTTGCGCCCTTCCATGACGTGGCGCGCGACGGCTTCGCGCAGCGCCTGCGGCCCATCGAAATCAGGGAAACCCTGGGACAGATTGATCGCGCCAGTCTCCAGAGCGAGCTGGGACATCCGCGTGAAGATGGTGGTGCCAACGTTGGGCAATTTGCTGACGAGCATCGCGACTTCCTACGAAGAACTAGGCAAGCCGCGAGGATAGCCGAAGGGCGCCATAGACGGCACCCGCAGCACTTATGAAAAGGAGCTAGAAGCTTATGCCGTGCACGCCGAACGATCTCCGACGTGCACGGTGCGGCAGAGATTACTTGCGCTTGTCCTTGCGCTTCTTCTCGGCCTTCTTGTGGTGACTCATCAGGCGGCGCTTCTTGTTCACCTGGCGGTCGGTGAGCTTGTTCTTGTTGCCCTCGTACGGGTTCTCGCCGCCCTTGTACTCGATGCGGATCGGCGTACCGACCAGTTTCAGCACACGGCGGAAGGTGTTTTCTAGGTAACGGGAGTAGGCACGCGGCACCGCGTCGACCTGGTTACCGTGAATCACGATCAGCGGCGGGTTGGCACCGCCCAGGTGGGCATAGCGCAGCTTGATGCGGCGACCGTTGACCAGAGGCGGCGCGTGGTCGCTGACGGCATCTTCGAGAATCTGCGTCAGGCGGCTGGTGGGCCAGCGGGTGATGGCCGATTTGAACGAGGCCTGCACCGACTTGTACAGATGGCCGACGCCAGTGCCGTGCAGGGCGGAGATGAAGTGGATATCGGCGAAGTCGACGAAGAACAGCCGGCGCTCCAGCTCGGTCTTCACATAGTCCTTCTGGCCCTGATCCATGCCATCCCACTTGTTCAGGGCGATGACCAGGGCGCGGCCGCTTTCCAGCACGAAGCCGAGCAGGTTGAGGTCGTGGTCGACCACGCCTTCGCGGGCGTCCATGACGAACACCACGACGTTGGAGTCCTGAATGGCCTGCAGCGTCTTGACCACGGAGAACTTCTCAACAGCCTCGAAGATCTTGCCGCGACGGCGCACGCCAGCGGTATCGATCAGCGTGTACTTCTCGTCGTCACGCTCGAACGGGATGTAGATGCTGTCGCGCGTGGTGCCGGCCTGGTCATAGACGATGACCCGCTCTTCGCCGAGCATACGGTTGACCAGGGTCGACTTGCCCACGTTGGGGCGGCCGATGATGGCCAACTTGATGCCGTCCTTCTCGCTCGGGCCGGGAATGCGCTTGGCCTCCTGGCCTTCCAGCACTTCTTCCTCTTCGTCGGCGCCCTCTTCCGGCTCACCAGCGTCCTTGGGGAAAGCGCCGAGAACCACTTCGAGCATCTGGGTGATGCCACGACCATGGGCGCCGGCAATCGCCAGTGGCTCGCCCAGGCCCATGGGGCTGAACTCGGCGCGAGCCAGATCGACGTCGAGGTTGTCGACCTTGTTCACCACCAGGAAGCTCTGCTTGTTACGACGGCGCAGGTGCTCGCCGATCATCTGGTCGGAGGCGGTCATGCCGGCGCGCGCGTCCACCAGGAACAGCACGGCATCGGCCTCTTCGATGGCCTGCAGCGACTGCTCGGCCATCTTCGCGTCGATGCCTTCTTCGTCACCGGAAATACCACCGGTGTCGATCACGATGTAGGTGCGCCCCTGCCACTTCGCCTCGCCATACTGGCGGTCGCGGGTCAGACCGGACAGGTCGCCGACGATGGCGTCGCGGCTGCGGGTCAGGCGGTTGAAGAGTGTGGACTTGCCGACGTTCGGCCGGCCCACCAGGGCAATTACGGGAACCATCAGGCTCTCCACTTGAGTTAATTCAGAAAATGCAAAGGCCGCTGCACGGGCAGCGGCCGGAATCTGTTGCGCTGCTGCATCCAAGACTCAGGTCTGGATGCAGCATAGTCGGTTCATTTGATGGTCAGTGCCACCAACTTGCCGCTGTTGCCGTAGACGTACAGCCAATCCCCGATCACCAACGGCTGGGCACGCAGGCCATCGCTGTCGATGCGGGTACGACCGACGAAACGGCCATCGACCTGGCTCAGCAGATGCAGATAGCCTTCCACATCGCCCACGGCCACGTAACTGGAGAACACTTGCGGTGCCGACAGCTGACGGCGTGCCAGGGAGTCGTTGCTCCACAGCGCCGAAGCACTACGCTCGTCGATACCTTCGACAGTGCCACTGGCATGGCTGACGTATACGTTACCGAAGCCCTGAGCGACGCCTACCGAACTGGATGCCTCGCGTTGCCACAGCACGCGACCGGACTCCAGATCCATGGCAGCGACACGGCCCTGATAGCTCACCGCGTAGACGGTGCCGCCGGACAACAGCAGGCCGCCGTCGATATCCACCACGCGCTCCAGTTCGGAACGACCTTGCGGTACGGCAACACGCTGCTCCCAGACCGGCAGGCCGCGCTGGGCGTCGACCGCGACCACCTTGCCGCTGGACAGGCCAGCGACCACCAGACGGTTGGTCACCAGCGGAGCGCCAGTGCCACGCAGGGTCAGTACGGCCGGGGTATTCTCGACGATCCAGCGTTGGCTACCGGTGCTGGCATCGAAGGCGATCAGGCGATCGTCCTGGGTCTGCACCACGACGATATCGCCATTGGTCGCTGGTGCAGCCAGCACTTCGCTGGTCACGCGCGAGCGCCACTGTTCTTCACCGTCGCTGGAGTCGAGCGCGATCACTTCGCCTTTGAGCGTACCTACCAGCACCTGGCCGTAGCCGACGCCAATGGCGCCGGAAACCGGGATTTCGAGTTTCTTGCGCCAGATGACCTTGCCGCTGGTGCGGTCCATGGCCATGACCAGGCCTTCGACGTCGGCGGCGTAGATCACCTCGCCATCGATGGCCGGTACCAGCATGTTGAAGGTTTCGCCCTGACCGTCACCGACAGAACGGCTCCATTCGGTGCGCAACTCGACTTCTTCGTCGAATTTGGTCAACTCGGCGGGCGGCAGTTCCTTCTTGCTATTGCTGCTGCAACCCACGGCCAGAACGGCCAGAGCCAGCAGTGCGGCATTCTTCCAACGCATCACGTCACGCATCCCCTTTTGCCAGGTCGTCCAGCTTCATCTGCAGACCGCCAACAGCGGCGTCTTCGGCCAGCGCATCCTTGGCCTTCTGATAGGCGGCGTGCGCGTCATCGCTGCGCCCCAGCTGTACCAGCAGGTCGCCCTTGAGTTCTTCACGGCTGGCGAGGAAAGCTTCCTCGACCTTGGCATCAAGCAGTTTCAACGCATCATCAGCCTTGTCCTGCGCGGCCAGCACACGGGCCAGGCGCTGACGTGCCAGCTCACCGAGGGTGGCGTCGGCAGGCTTGTCGAGCACGCGCTGCAGCGCTGCAGCGGCGTCGTCGAGGCGGTCCGCCTCGACGGCGACCTTGGCGACGAACAGGCTGCCGTACTGGGCGTAGTGGCTACCGCCAAACTCGCTGTCGAGCTTGCCGGCCAGTTCGGCAACCTTCGCGGCGTCGGGCTTGCCGGCCGGGTCCAGTGCGGTTTCCAGCAGTTGCTGATAGATCACCGAGGCGCTCTGCGCCTGATTGACCTGATACTTCTGCCAGCCCTGCCAGCCGAATACGGCTACCAGCGCCAGTACGCCGCCGGCCAACAAAGGCTTGCCGTTGCGATCCCACCAGTCCTTGAGTTGCGCGATCTGTTCGTCTTCGGTCTGCATGTCTAACCCCGTACTCCTAATCGAGAGCCTGCTCAGGCCTGCTGGCAGGCAGCCAGATGCTCAGCCAGAGCATCCCAGGCAACGCTTTGTTGTTCACTGTCGTCGCGCAGCGGCTTGCAACCTACCACGCGCCCTGCCAATTCGTCGTCCCCCAGAATCAGCGCATAGCGCGCGCCGCTCTTGTCGGCCTTTTTGAACTGGCTTTTGAAGCTGCCGCCACCGCTATTGAGCAGCAGACGCAACCCTGGCAACTCGTCGCGCAGACGCTCGGTCAGCGTCAACGCCGCCAGCTCCGCCGCCTCGCCAAAGGCGCAGACGTAGACATCGGCAGCGCGATTGAGCTCTGCCGGCAACAGCTCCAAGGTTTCCAGCAGCAGCACCAGGCGCTCGACACCCATGGCGAAGCCGACACCCGGCGTGGCCTTGCCACCCAGTTGCGCCACCAGGCCATCGTAACGGCCACCGGCGCACACCGTGCCTTGAGCACCAAGCTTGTCGGTGACCCACTCGAATACGGTGCGGTTGTAGTAATCCAGACCGCGCACCAACTTGTGGTTGATCTGATAACGAATGCCGGCAGCGTCCAGGCGCGCCTTGACGCCTTCGAAGTGCAGGCGCGACTCCTCGTCGAGGTAATCACCCAAGGTCGGCGCACCAACCAGCGCGGCCTGGGTCGCCTCGTTCTTGCTGTCGAGAATGCGCAGCGGATTGGTGGTCAAACGGCGCTGGCTGTCCTCGTCGAGCTGGTCAAAACGCTGCTGCAGGTAGGCCACCAGTGCGTCGCGATAAGCCGCACGCGCCTCGCTGGAACCCAGGCTGTTGAGCTGCAGGGTCACGGCATCGGACAGGCCGAGTTTCTTCCACAGACGCCAGGTAAGCACGATCAGTTCGGCATCGACGTCAGGCCCCGGCAGGTTGAAGGCTTCCACCCCCACCTGATGGAACTGACGATAGCGGCCCTTCTGCGGCTTCTCGTAACGAAACATGGGGCCGGCGTACCACAGCTTCTGCACCTGGCCACCGCCGGACAGACCATGCTCGAGCACCGCACGCACGCAACCGGCGGTGCCTTCAGGACGCAGTGTCAGGGACTCTTCGTTGCGGTCGAGGAAGGTGTACATTTCCTTGTCGACCACGTCGGTGCCCTCGCCGATACCGCGAGCGAACAGCTCGGTATATTCGACGATGGGCAGGCGGATTTCCTTGTAGCCATAGCCATCGAGCAGGCTGACCAGGGTGCTTTCCAGGTAGCGCCAGGCAGGCGTCTGCTCCGGCAGAATATCGTTCATGCCACGGATGGCTTGCAGGGACTTGCTCAATTGTATTCCTTACGCACGGATCAGCCGCGCACGATCACAGCGGCATCAGCGGCGACCTTTTCGGCTGCCTTGTCGCGAATGAGCTTTTCCAGCTCGTCCACCAGGTTTTCGTTGGTCAGCTTCGAGGCCGGTTTGCCATCGATATAGACCAGGTTGTTCGGGCTGCCGCCAGTGAGGCCGATATGCGCCTCCTTGGCTTCGCCAGGACCGTTGACCACGCAGCCGATCACGGCCACGTCCAGCGGCACCAGCAGGTCCTCGACGCGGGCTTCCAGCTCGTTCATGGTCTTGACCACATCGAAGTTCTGCCGCGAGCAGCTCGGGCAGGCGATGAAGTTGATGCCACGCGAACGCAGGCGCAGGGACTTGAGGATATCGAAACCGACCTTGATCTCCTCCACCGGGTCGGCGGCCAGCGAGATGCGGATGGTATCGCCAATCCCCTCGGCCAGCAGCATGCCCAGGCCGACTGCCGACTTCACAGTACCGGAGCGCAGGCCACCGGCTTCGGTAATGCCCAGGTGCAGTGGCTGCTCGATCTGCTTGGCCAGCAGACGGTAGGCCTCTACGGCCATGAAGACGTCGGAGGCCTTCACGCTGACCTTGAAATCGGGGAAGTTAAGGCGATCCAGGTGCTCGACATGGCGCAGCGCGGATTCCACCAGCGCAGCGGGAGTGGGCTCGCCGTACTTCTTCTGCAGATCCTTTTCCAGGGAACCGGCGTTGACGCCGATACGGATCGGGATGCCCTTGTCACGCGCAGCCTCGACCACCGCCCTGACGCGATCTTCACGACCGATGTTGCCGGGGTTGATGCGCAGACAGTCGACACCCAGCTCTGCCACACGCAGAGCGATCTGGTAGTCGAAATGGATGTCAGCCACCAGTGGTACGCGCACCTGCTGCTTGATGCGGCCAAAGGCCTCGGCGGCGTCCATATCCGGCACGGAAACGCGCACGATATCGGCGCCGGCATTTTCCAGGCGCTGGATCTGCGCCACGGTAGCAGCTACATCGTTGGTGTCGGTGTTGGTCATGCTCTGTACCGCGATCGGCGCATCGCCGCCCACCGGTACCGAGCCAACCCAGATCTTGCGCGACAGTCGGCGCTTGATCGGCGATTCGCAATGCATGCTTTACAACCCCAATTTCAGGCGCGCGGTTTCGCCAGTCATGTGCGGCGCAACGTCAACGCTTTCGCCGTTGTAGGCCACCTGGGCACCACGGGCAAAACCCAGACGCAGTTCCAGCGGTGCCTTGCCAGCAAGTTCGATACGTTCACCGCTGCGTTTGAGTGCGCTTAGCAGGACCTTGCCATCGGCATCGGTAACCTGAGTCCAGCAATCGGCGGTGAACTGCACGTTGAGCACGCCCTGCCCAGCAGAGACGGCCACAGGCGTTGCAGGTTCGGCTGCAGGTGCAGCCGGAGCAGGAGCAGCCGGCGTATTCGATACAGGAGCAGCAGGAGCCTCTTGCGCGCTTTCAGCGGTGCCGGCTTCGGCAGCAGGCTGTTCTGCGGTGCTGGCAGCTTCTGGTGCTTCACCTGGCTCGACCGGCAGCAGCAGCGGGCTGCTCTGCTCGTTGCCCTGAGCGGCGATCACCGCCTGGTCTTCCGGCTCGGCAAGCGAGTGCACCTGAGTGGTACCGTCGGCGCCTTCCACCTCCACATGCTCGAGCCCCAGATCAGCCAAGCTGGCCACTGGACGGCCCTGATCCTGCCACCAGAGAAAACCTGCGCCGATCAATGCCAGCAGCAACAGGAAGCTGACCAGACGCAGGATGCTCTGCGAATAGCGCACAGGCTCTTCGATACGCCCCAAGGCATGCACACTGCTACCAGAGGCATCTGTCCCCGTGAACTGATCGAACTCCATCACCAGCCGGTTCTGGTCCATTTCGAGAAGCTTGGCATAGGCGCGAATGTAACCACGGGCGAAGGTGGTGCCCGGCAGTTTGTCGAAAGCACCGGCTTCGATCTGGGCAAGACGTTGAGGAGTCAGGTTGAGCTGAGTCGCCACTTCGGCGACGCTCCACCCTTTGATCTCCCGTGCCTGACGCAGACTTTCACCTGGATTGGTCGGCATCGGCTGAGCCACTTCGCTATGTGCCGCGTTCATTGTTGCCCCGAAACAAATTGCTGATATTCCTGAGAGGCCGGATACAGACGACGCAACTGCAGGCCCAGACTGGCGGCCTTGTCACGATCCTCGAATACGTCGGCCAAACGTGCGCCGAGGAGCAGGCTACGCGCATTCTGCGGTGCCATTTCGCTGTAGCTGTCGTAGTAACGACGCGCTGGCACATACTCCTTGTCCTCATAGGACAGTACGGCCATTTCCAGCAATGCGCGTGGCTGACGACTACTCAGGCGCAAGGTGCGCTGGAAGTACTCTTTGGCCTGCTCACGCTGACCGAG
The DNA here is from genome assembly GCF_001941865.1 of Pseudomonas alcaliphila JAB1. Lineage (NCBI taxonomy): Bacteria > Pseudomonadati > Pseudomonadota > Gammaproteobacteria > Pseudomonadales > Pseudomonadaceae > Ectopseudomonas > Ectopseudomonas alcaliphila. The sequence continues at coordinate 3,946,035 of NZ_CP016162.1, forward strand.
CTGCAGAGCGGTCATGCCCAGATTCTCGAAAACCCGGGAACGCTCTGGATAGAGGCTGTCCTCTGCAGCTTTGAGATAGGTGCTCATGGCCTCCTGATAACGCTTCTGCTCGAACAGGAAACCACCATAGTTGTTTAGCAGACGGGCGTCCTTCGGACGCTGGGACAGCGCTTTGCGAAAATGCTCATCGGCCAGCTTTGGCTCCATTTCCAGCTGGAAGGCCATAGCTAGCGCGGCATGCGCATCGGCATTCGACGAATCGAGATCAAGTGCATTCTTCAGCGGCACCTTGGCGCGCTGCGTGTCACCCTGCTGGATATAGGCAAGACCCAACTGAACATAGGCATAGCGTGCTTCGTCACGCCCCTTGGCCGTACGCATGGGGTCAATATTGCCCGTGGTGACGCAACCAGCAAGCAGACTGACAACGAGCAACAACAGCGCTGGGCGCAGGGTCATAGGCATCCTCTCTTCAATTTCGATTGGCGGCAGCATGAGGCTCTTGCGCCTCGTTGCCCAGCTGGCGCACGGCGATGTAACGCTCGCTGCGCCGAGTACGGTCCATGACCTGGCCAACCAACTGGCCGCAAGCCGCATCGATATCGTCACCGCGGGTAGTACGTACCGTGACGTTATGGCCAGCCTTGTGCAACAGGTCCTGGAAGCGGCGAATGGCGTTATTGCTCGGCCGCTCGTACCCCGAGAAGGGGAAGGGATTAAACGGAATCAGGTTGATCTTGCAAGGTACATCGGCCAGAAGTGCGACCATCTGCTCAGCGTGCTCGGGCTGATCGTTGACACCTTTGAGCAGGGTGTACTCGATGGTCAGCACACGCTTCTCGCCAAGCTTGGAGACGTAGCGCTTACAGGCCGCCAAAAGCATTTCCAGCGGGTACTTCTTGTTGATAGGCACCAGCTGATTGCGCAGCTCGTCGTTGGGTGCGTGCAACGACAGGGCCAGGGACACGTCGATGACCTCGGCCAGCTTGTCGATCATCGGCACCACGCCCGAGGTGGACAGGGTTACCTTGCGCTTGGAAATGCCGTAGCCAAGGTCGTCCATCATGATCTGCATGGCAGAGACGACGTTGTCGAAGTTCAGTAGCGGCTCGCCCATGCCCATCATCACCACGTTGGTGATGGCGCGATCGACCTTCGCGGGAACGGTGCCAAAGGATTTGTTGGCGATCCACACCTGGCCGATGATCTCGGCGCTGGTCAGGTCGCTGTTGAAGCCTTGCTTGCCGGTGGAGCAGAAGCTGCAATCCAGGGCGCAACCGGCCTGGGAAGAGACGCACAGCGTGCCCCGACCGTTCTGCGGGATGTACACGGTTTCCACGCAGCTACCCGACGCCACACGCACCACCCACTTGCGCGTGCCATCGGCAGAAATATTTTCGCTGACCACTTCCGGGCCGCGAATCTCGGCAGAGGCCTCGAGCTTCTCGCGCAAGGCCTTGCCGACATTGGTCATGGCGGCGAAATCATCGACGCCAAAGTGATGAATCCACTTCATTACCTGGCCGGCACGGAAGCGCTTCTCGCCGATGGACTCGAAGAACTGTTCCATTTCCGGCTGGGTCAGGCCCAGCAGGTTGATCTTGCCGGTGGTATTGGTCATGGCTTCACCCTCGCATCATTCGCCAATCAGCGAATGCGCGCGCACAGCTCGGTAGCGGAGAAGAAGTAAGCGATCTCGCGAGCTGCAGAGGCTTCGGAATCCGAACCATGAACAGCGTTTTCGTCGATGGAAACGGCGAAATCAGCACGGATGGTGCCGGCAGCAGCTTCTTTCGGGTTGGTGGCGCCCATCAGCTCACGGTTCTTGGCAACGGCGTTTTCGCCTTCCAGAACCTGAACGATGACCGGACCGGAGGTCATGAAAGCAACCAGATCCTTGAAGAAGCCACGCTCGCTGTGCTCAGCGTAGAAACCAGCGGCTTCGCGCTCGGACAGTTGCACCATCTTCGAAGCAACAACACGCAGGCCGGCTTTTTCGAAACGGGTGGTGATCTCACCGATGACGTTCTTGGCAACGGCGTCAGGCTTGATGATGGAGAAAGTACGTTGAACAGCCATGTGAAGCTCCAGAAACTTTAGGGTTAAAGCGAAAAATTAAACCCGCGAATTATACGCGGGTTCCGGTTAAAAGCGTAGGGCGGGCGCCGTAAGCGCCTGTTTCAGTCGAGCTCTTCGATCCAGGCCGCCTGAATGGCTTCGAGCACCTTCTCGCCACCGCGCTGCGGGTCGTCGGCGAAATCCGGCAACTCCAGCACCCAACGATGCAGATCGACGAAATTCACGTAGCGCGGGTCGACATCCGCCTTGCGTTCACTGAGCTGGATGGCGATTTCCAGCACATCGGTCCACTTCAGGCTCATGCTGTTTTCCTGATCAATGCGGCGCTTCGGCCGCGTGGTTCAGCGAATACTTGGGAATCTCGACGGTGAGGTCTTCCTCGCCGACTTTCGCCTGACAGGCCAGACGCGACTGCGCCTCGAGCCCCCAGGCCTTGTCCAGATAGTCCTCTTCCAGCTCGTCGGCCTCGTTCAGCGAGTCGAAACCTTCGCGCACGATGCAGTGACAGGTGGTGCAGGCACAGACACCGCCACAGGCGCTTTCCATCTCGATATGGTGCTCGTGCGCCAGCTCAAGAATGGAAATGCCAGGCTCGGCCTCGACCACCAGACCATCCGGGCAGAATCGCTCGTGAGGCAGAAAAATTACCTGCGGCATCAATTATTCCTCGATCTCATTCAGATTGCGCCCGGCCAGCGCAGCTTTTACCGTCGAATCCAGGCGGCGGGCCGCGAAAGCGTCAGTGACCTGCGACAGCCGCTTGGTCTGCCGCTCGATGGCCAGCCCATCATTGCTCGCAAGCAGGTCGCGCAACTCCTGCACCTGCAACTCGATGACCTGGCGCTCCTCGGCATCCAGCAAGCGCTCGCCATCGGCCTGCAGCGCGGCTTCGACCGCCTCGACCAGACGCTGACCATCGACCTGCTGCTCACGCAGCGCGCGGGCAGCCTTGTCACCTCCAGCGTTCTGGAAGGAGTCCTGCAGCATGCGTGCAATTTCGCCATCGGTCAGACCGTAAGATGGCTTGACCTGAATGCTCGACTCGATGCCGGAGCTCAGCTCGCGCGCCGCGACACTGAGCAGACCGTCGGCATCGACCTGGAAGGTCACGCGGATCTTCGCAGCCCCCGCCACCATCGGCGGAATGCCGCGCAACTCGAAACGCGCCAGGGAGCGGCAATCGGCGATCAGTTCACGCTCGCCCTGCAGCACGTGAATCATCATGGCCGTCTGGCCATCCTTGTAAGTGGTGAACTCCTGCGCACGCGCCACCGGGATGGTGGTATTACGCGGGATCACCTTCTCCATCAGCCCGCCCATGGTTTCCAGGCCGAGCGACAGGGGTATCACGTCCAGCAGGAGCAACTCCTCACCATCGTCACGCTGATTGCCGGCCAGAGCATCGGCCTGGATCGCAGCACCAATGGCCACCACCTGATCCGGATCGATATTGGTCAGCGGCGCACGACCGAACAGCTCGCCGACAGCCTCACGCACACGCGGCACGCGGGTGGAGCCACCGACCATGACTACCGCACCAACCTCTTCCAGCTCGACACCGGAATCACGCACGGCGCGACGACAGGCCTTGAGACTGCGCGCCACCATCGGCTCGATCAGCGCCTCGAACTGCGTGCGCGACAACGAACCACGCCACTCACCATGGCTCAGCTCGACACTATCGGCATCCGTCAGCCCTTCTTTGGCCACACAGGCAGTCTGCAGCAGGCTGCGCTGGGTCGCCGGGTCGAGATCACTGGAAATACCAGCCTGCTGGATGATCCAGTCAGCCACGGCATGATCGAAGTCATCACCGCCCAGCGCGCTGTCGCCGCCAGTAGCCAGTACCTCGAACACACCACCGGTCAGGCGCAGGATGGAAATGTCGAAAGTGCCGCCACCCAGGTCATAAATGGCGACTACGCCCTCTGCTTTCTGATCCAGGCCATAGGCGACTGCAGCGGCAGTAGGCTCGTTGAGCAGACGCAGAACCGTAAGACCGGCCAGGCGCGCAGCATCCTTGGTGGCCTGACGCTGAGCGTCATCGAAATAAGCTGGAACGGTAATCACCGCACCGACCAACTCACCGCCCAAGGTCTGTTCAGCGCGCAAGCGCAGGGTCTTGAGAATTTCCGCCGAGACTTCGACCGGGCTCTTCGCCCCCTGCACCGTCTCGATAAAGGGCATGTGCGACTCGCCTGCCGCGAAGCGGTAAGGCATCTGCTCGCCGAGCTGATGCACGTCGGCGATACCGCGCCCCATCAGGCGCTTGACCGACAGCACGGTATTGAGCGGGTCGCTGGCGGCCGCCAGCTTGGCCGACTCGCCGACCTCGATGCTTCCAGCGTGGTAACGCACGGCAGACGGCAGGATGACCTTGCCATCATCGTCAGCCAGGGGCTCAGCCAGGCCGCTGCGTACAGCAGCAACCAGCGAGTTGGTGGTACCCAGGTCAATACCCACTGCCAGACGACGCTGGTGCGGTTGCGGGCTCTGTCCGGGCTCGGCGATCTGCAATAAGGCCATGGTCTTCTTGAAGTCATCAGGCAGGCTGCCGAGGCAACCTACAGGTTAATCGTCGAGGCGCTCTTCTAACTGGCGCACTTCATGGGAGAGCTTGTCGAGGAACTGCATGCGGCGCATCAAGCGCTCAGCCTCTTCACGGCGAGCTTCGTCATCCCAGCAAGCAGCGAAGCGCTCATTGAGCTGCTCCTGCGCCGCTTTCAGGCGACGCTTGAAAGTCGCGACACCAGCAAGGTCAGCGTCATCCTGCAGCTCCTCCAACTCTTCGCGCAGCTGCATTTGCTGCAGGAGGAAGTCAGGATCCTGCACCGTCACTTCCAGCGGCAGCTCGGGGCCACGCATCGCAAGCAGGTAGCGCGCACGCTGAGACGGCGTTTTCAGAATCTGATAAGCCTCGTTGAGGCAGGCCGAGCGCTCGAGCGCCAGGCGCTGCTCACGCTCACCGGCATCGGCAAAACGATCCGGATGAACCTGGCGCGCCAGCTCGCGGTAGCGAGCAGCCAACTGCTCCATATCGAGACGAAAGCTCGGCTGCAGGTCGAACAAGGCGAAGTGACAAGGATTACCCACGCGAGCGCCTCAAACGTTGAAGCTTTCGCCGCAACCGCATTCGCCGCGCACGTTGGGGTTGATGAACTTGAAGCCCTCGTTGAGGCCTTCCTTGACGAAGTCCAATTCGGTGCCATCGAGATAGACCAGGCTCTTGGGATCGATGATCACCTTGACGCCATGGCTCTCGAATACCTGATCCTCTGCCGCCAGCTCATCGACGAACTCGAGCACGTAGGCCAGGCCGGAGCAACCGGTAGTGCGCACACCGAGGCGAATACCCTCGCCCTTGCCGCGCCCTTCAAGAGAGCGCTGCACGTGGCGGGCAGCTGCTTCAGACATGGTGATGGCCATTACAAACCTCGTATCAGAGCAAGCCTTTCTTCTGCTTGTAGTCGCGCACAGCAGCCTTGATGGCATCTTCGGCGAGCACGGAGCAGTGAATTTTCACCGGCGGCAGCGCCAGTTCTTCGGCGAGCTGGGTGTTCTTGATGCTCTCGGCCTCATCCAGGGTCTTGCCCTTCATCCACTCGGTCGCGAGGGAGCTGGAGGCAATAGCGGAACCGCAACCGTAGGTCTTGAACTTGGCGTCTTCGATAACGCCGCTCTCGTTGACCTTGATCTGCAGGCGCATCACGTCACCGCAGGCGGGCGCGCCGACCATGCCGGTGCCGACATCCGGATCTTCGGCATTGAGCTTGCCGACGTTACGCGGATTTTCGTAGTGGTCGATGACCTTGTCACTGTAAGCCATGTTGTACTTCCTCTCTCATCAGGTGCCGCTCTTCAGGCAGGATCGCCCATCGAGCGATCCGCCTCGGCAGCTATCAGTGTGCTGCCCATTCCACGGAGGAAATGTCGACACCTTCTTTGAACATATCCCACAGGGGCGACAGCTCGCGCAGCTTGTCCACGGCCTCACGGACCTTGGCAGCGGCGTAGTCGACCTCTTCTTCGGTGGTGAAACGACCGAAGGTGAAGCGAATCGAGCTATGCGCCAGTTCATCATTGCGGCCCAGGGCACGCAGCACGTAGGACGGCTCCAGGGAAGCCGAGGTACATGCCGAACCGGACGATACGGCGAGATCCTTGAGCGCCATGATCAGCGACTCACCCTCGACGTAGTTGAAACTCAGGTTGAGGTTGTGCGGCACGCGAGCAGTCAGACTGCCGTTGACGTACAGCTCCTCCATATCTTCCAACTGGCGGTAGAAACGATCACGCAGAGCGGCGATACGCTGATTCTCTGCAGCCATTTCTTCCTTGGCGATACGGAACGCTTCACCCATGCCGACGCACTGGTGAGTGGCCAGGGTACCCGAGCGCATACCGCGCTCGTGACCACCACCGTGAGTCTGCGCTTCCAGACGCACGCGCGGCTTGCGGCGAACGTAAAGAGCACCGACACCCTTGGGGCCATAGGTCTTGTGCGCGGAGAAAGACATCAGGTCGACCTTCATCTTCTCCAGGTCGATTTCCACCTTGCCGGTGGACTGCGCCGCATCGACATGCAGCAGTACGCCGCGCGAGCGAGTCAGCTCGCCGATGGCGGCGATGTCGTTGATGGTGCCGATTTCGTTGTTGACGTGCATTACCGACACCAACACGGTGTCTTCACGCAGCGCAGCCTCGACCATGGCCGGCGTAATCAGGCCATCCTCGCCCGGCTCCAGATAGGTCACTTCGAAACCTTCGCGCTCAAGCTGGCGAGTGGTATCCAGTACCGCCTTGTGCTCGATCTTCGAGGTAATGATGTGCTTGCCCTTGCTGGCGTAGAAGTGCGCCACGCCTTTGATCGCCAGGTTGTCGGACTCGGTAGCACCGCTGGTCCAGACGATCTCGCGCGGGTCGGCATTGACCAGTTCGGCGACCTGGCGACGTGAATTTTCCACGGCTTCTTCGGCCTTCCAGCCGAACACATGGGAGCGCGAAGCCGGGTTGCCAAAGTTACCGTCGACCAGCAGGCATTCACTCATCTTCTGCGCAACACGCGGGTCTACCGGCGTGGTGGCGGAATAATCGAGGTAAATGGGCAATTTCATTAGGTTTCTCCTATCAGGCAAACGCCCTGCTCAGTCGATGGCAGACGCTTCAATCTTATCCAGGCGCGGCGTCCTGCCATTGCAGCGGCGCTGATCCTGGCGCAACGCGACCTCTTGAACCTCTCGGCGCGCGACCAGATCGGCCAGGCTGATGCCACTGAGGAACTCATGAATCTGCTGACTGAGATCGCACCACAGGTGATGGGTCAGACAGGTGTCGCCAGAGTGGCAATCGCCCTGCCCCTGGCAACGCGTGGCATCTACCGACTCGTTGACCGCATCGATCACCTGAGCCACCTGAATGCCACGCATGTCACGCGAAAGCTGATAGCCGCCACCCGGCCCGCGAACACTGGAAACCAGACTGCCACGGCGCAGCTTGGCGAACAGTTGCTCGAGATAAGACAGGGAGATGCCCTGCCGCTCGGATATATCGGCCAGGGAAACGGGACCGTGCTGTGCGTGCAGCGCCAGATCCAGCATGGCGGTAACGGCGTAACGGCCTTTGGTGGTCAGTCGCATGGCTCTACCACGAATCACTGAATTGCGGCGAAGTATGCAATTTCCGAGTATTTAAGTCAACTATAAGACCGATTGATTTACTCAGGATTGACCGCAAAAAGAGGCGGCATGATAGCAAATGCCGCCTCTGCGCGCATCAGGCGGCAGGCTTGTCGCCCTGCCCCTTGCACACCTCGGCGAAGTCCTCATCGCGCAATGCAGGCAGGGCCTTGGCGCGGTAGTCGCAATCCATCGAAGCCAGCGCCTTGCTGACATCCTCGAGCCGCCCGTCTACAGCATGCAGATGATCAAGCAGCTGGCCGATGGCACGCGCCACCGGGTCAGGCATATCCTGACCGACGCCGTAGGCATCGAAACCGATCTTCTCGGCCATGGCCTGACGCTTGGCCTCCTGCTCGTCATCGGACTTGACGATGATCTTGCCGGGAATGCCCACCGCAGTCGCACCCGCCGGCACAGCCTTGGTCACCACCGCATTGGAGCCGATCTTGGCGCCGGCGCCGACAGTGAACGGCCCCAGCACCTTGGCCCCAGCACCGACCACGACACCGTCTTCCAGAGTGGGATGGCGCTTGCCCTTGTTCCAGCTGGTACCGCCCAGAGTCACCCCTTGATAGAGCGTGACGTCGTTACCGATCTCGGCGGTCTCGCCAATCACGATGCCCATGCCGTGATCGATGAAGAAACGCCGTCCGATCTTCGCCCCCGGATGGATCTCGATACCAGTCATCCAGCGTCCGAAATTGGACACAACGCGCGCCAGCCACTTCCAGCCCGAACGCCACAGGGCATGCGCCACACGGTGCAGCCAGACGGCATGCAGCCCCGGATAGCAGGTCACCACCTCGAAGGCATTGCGCGCCGCAGGATCACGGTGAAAAACGCTTTGGATATCTTCTCGAATGCGCTCAAACATCAGACTTCCCCTGCTTGTGAGGCTCTCCACGCACGGCCTTCTCTGTCTCGGTAAGGATGCCGCGCAGGATATTCATCTCCAACTTGCTCACCGCACTGCGCCCATAAAGCCGACGCAGGCGAGTCATCAGGTGCCGCGGCTTCTGCGGATCGAGAAACCCGATCATCACCAGCACGCGCCGCAAATGACCGTAGAAAGACTCCAGCTCATCCGCCGTCGCCGCCTGGGAGTTGAGCATGGCCGTAGCCTCCAGCTTCTCTACCTTGGTCGGCAGATTCTGCGCTGTGAGCCATGCCATACGAACTTCATAGGCCAGCACCTGCACCGCCGCCGCCAGGTTCAGCGAACTGAACTCGGGATTGGACGGGATATGCACGTGGTACTGACATCGCTGCAGCTCCTCGTTGGTCAAGCCGGCGTATTCACGACCGAACACCAACGCCACTTCGCCGCCAGCAGCGGCCTGCTCGCAACTGGTCACGCCGCACTCACGCGGATCCAGCAGCGGCCAGGGAATGCGCCGATCGCGAGCACTGGTGCCAATCACCAGACTGCAGCCGACCAGCGCCTCTTCAAGACTACCGACGACCAGCGCAGCATCCAGCACATCGGTCGCGCCGGACGCACGCGCCACAGCGTCGCCACTGGGAAAATCCTCCGGCTCGACCAGCACCAGGCGCGACAGCCCCATGTTTTTCATCGCCCGCGCCGCGCCGCCGATATTGCCCGGATGACTGGTGCCCACCAAAACCACGCGAATATTGTCCAGCAATGCAGACACTCTCAGAAATCTTCAGGGGGCAACGATCTTACCCAAGCCCTCCGATTAATGCCATGCAGCGTAAAGACGGCGCTTCATCGGCAACGGTTTTCTGCTAACATGGCCGGCTTTCTTTAACGCCCCAGGTGAACCTCCCATGCAGCCCATGCTGAATATCGCCCTGCGCGCCGCTCGCAGCGCCGGTGAAATGATCTTTCGCTCCATCGAGCGCCTGGATGTCATCTCGGTAGACGAGAAGGATGCCAAGGATTACGTCACCGAGGTCGACAAGGCCGCCGAGCTGATGATCGTCCAGGCCATTCGCAAGGCCTACCCGACCCACAGCTTCCTGGGTGAGGAAGGTGGCGTGCTGGAAGGCAGTGGCGACGGCGCCGACTACCAGTGGATCATCGACCCGCTGGACGGCACCACCAACTTCATCCGCGGTGTTCCGCACTTCGCCATCAGCATCGCCTGCAAATACCGCGGCCGCCTCGAGCACGCCATCGTTCTCGACCCGGTACGCCAGGAAGAATTCACCGCCAGCCGCGGCCGTGGCGCCGCCCTCAATGGTCGCCGCCTGCGCGTGAGCAACCGCAAGAGCCTGGATGGCGCGCTGCTGGGTACCGGCTTCCCGTTCCGCAACGAGCAACTGGACAACCTCGAGAACTACCTGGGCATGTTCCGCAGCCTGGTCGGCCAGACCGCCGGCGTACGCCGTGCCGGTGCCGCCAGCCTGGATCTGGCCTATGTCGCAGCCGGCCGCTACGACGCCTTCTGGGAATTCGGCTTGTCCGAGTGGGACATGGCAGCCGGCGCCCTGCTGATTCAGGAAGCAGGCGGCCTGGTCAGCGACTTCACTGGTGGCCACGAATTCCTTGAGAAAGGCCAGATCGTTGCCGGCAACACCAAGTGCTTCAAGGCCGTGCTGACCGCGATCCAGCCACATCTGTCACCCTCGATGAAGCGCTGAGTTTCCATCGAGCAATAAAAAACGCCCGAGGGCGTTTTTTATTGCTTTAGATTCTTACTGAGCCTGCTGCACCAGCACCAGCTCACCTTGCTTGTTGACCGGAATACGGCTGCCCGGATCACGATCCATGCGCACGGTACCGACCTTCTCGCCCAGCTGATACTTGACGTCATAGCCCACCAGCTTCTCGCTGGTGTCGGTCACGGTGTTGCAGCGGGTTTCGGTGGTGGTATAGGTGTCACGCTGCTGCATGCCTTCCTGAACCTTGTTGCCGGCATAACCGCCGCCAACTGCACCGGCCACTGTAGCGATCTTCTTGCCAGTGCCGCCGCCGATCTGGTTACCCAACAGACCACCAGCAATGGCACCGATAGCGGTGCCAGCGATCTGGTGCTGGTCCTGCACAGGACGTTGACGAGTGACAGCCACGTCCTTGCACACTTCCCGCGGCGTTTTCACGGTTTCATTGATCGGAGTTACGGCCAGCACCTCGGCATAGTCCGGGCCACGATCAACCAGACTGTAGGTGGCGACGGCCCCACCAGCGGTCACACCCACAGCACCCAGTACGGCACCTACCAACATTGATTTATTCATTTTTGTGTCTCCTAGGCTCGGCGACTCGCGCCCTTCTCCCAGCCTAGGACAGCAAAAAGCCGCGACAAGTTCGACTTGCCGCGGCTTTCGCTGACTTTCATGAAGCGCGTCACAACATCATGGACGACCGTCGTCTGCCTCGGCCTCGGCCACAGGAGGAATCAGATCCTCCACGCTGAGCTTCAGCCATACCAGCACCGTGGCGCCGATGTAGACCGACGAGTAGGTCCCCACCACCACACCGACCAACAGGGTCAGCGCGAAGGCCGCCAGTACGTCACCGCCGAAGAACAGCAGTGCCAACAAGGCCAGCGCAGTGGACAGCGAGGTGGCGATGGTACGCAGAAGGGTCTGAGTGATCGAAACGTCGATGTTCTCGATCAGCGAGGTCTTGCGCATTACACGGAAGTTCTCACGAATCCGGTCGTAGATGATGATGGTGTCGTTGAGCGAATAACCGATCATCGCCAGCACCGCCGCCAGCACCGTCAGGTCGAATGGAATCTGGAAGAACGCCAGCACACCCAGGGTGATCACCACGTCGTGCACCAAGGATGCGACGGCGCCGACACCAAACTTCCACTGAAAGCGGAAAGCCAGGTAGAGCATGATCCCACCCAACGCCAGGAGCATGGCGATACCGCCCTGGTCACGCAGCTCCTCACCCACCTGCGGGCCGACGAACTCGACACGCTTGACCTCGAAGCGCGCTGCCTCGTCGACCTTGCGCAGTGCGGCCGCGACCTCATTACCCAGATCAGGAGAATCGCCAGCCAGACGCACCAGCACATCGGTACTGGCACCGAAGCTCTGCACCACAGCATCGGCATAGCCTGCCTGGCCCAACTCGGTCTTGATCAGATCGAGATTGGCCGGCTGCTCATACTGCAGTTCGATCAGGGTGCCACCGGTGAAATCCAGGCCAAAATTCAGCCCTTTGGCAAACAGCGCGCCGAGACCGATCAGCGTCAGCACGACCGTAATGGAGAAGGCGATATTGCGGATCGCCATGAAACGAATGGTTGACTTGATCATGGCTGCACCTCAGATCCACAGCTTCTTGAAGTTACGGCCACCGAAGATCAGGTTGACCAGACCACGGGTGAACATGATGGCGGTGAACATCGACGTAATGATGCCCAGCGACAGCGTTACCGCGAAGCCCTTCACCGGACCGGTCCCCATGGCGAACAGGATGCCGCCCACCAGCAAGGTGGTCAGGTTACTGTCCAGAATCGCCGAATAGGCACGATCGAAGCCCTCGTGCAGGGCACGCTGCACCGGTAGTCCATTGGCCAGCTCCTCGCGTATCCGCGAGAAAATCAGCACGTTGGCGTCAACCGCCATACCCAGGGTCAGCACGATACCGGCGATACCCGGCAGGGTCAGGGTCGCACCGATCGCCGACATCAGACCGACCAGCAGCACCAGGTTGAATGCCAGGGCAACGGTCGCCAGCACACCGAAGAAGCGATAGATGGCGATGATGAACAGGGACACGAAGATCATCGCCCACTCGGTGGAAGCGATACCCTTGGCAATGTTCTCGGCCCCCAGGCTCGGGCCGATGGTGCGCTCTTCAGCGAAGTACATCGGTGCCGCCAGGCCACCAGCGCGCAGCAGCAGCGCCAGCTCGGACGACTCGCCCTGGCCGTTCAGGCCGGTGATGCGGAACTGGCTGCCCAGTGGCGACTGAATGGTCGCCAGGCTGATGATCTTCTTCTCTTCCACGAAGGAAGAAATGGCAACTTCCTGCTCGACGCCGTCGATAGTCTGACGCACGTAGCGGGTGACCGGCTTCTGCTCGATGAAGATCACCGCCATGCTGCGGCCGACATTGTTGCGGGTGGCGCGGTTCATCAGCTCGCCGCCGTGACCGTCGAGGCGAATGTTCACCTGCGGGCGACCGTTCTCGTCAAAACTGGCCTGGGCGTCGGTCACCTGATCGCCAGTGATGATCAGCTCACGCTCCAGCTGTACCGGCGGACGACCTTCCTCACGGAAGCCGAAGGACTCGGTGGCGCCACGCGGCGCATTGGGGTCGGCCTGCAGACGGAACTCCAGGTTGGCGGTCTTGCCGAGAATACGCTTGGCCTCGGCAGTGTCCTGCACACCCGGCAGCTCCACCACGATGCGGTTGGCGCCCTGGCGCTGCACCAGCGGCTCGGCCACGCCCAGTTCATTGACGCGATTGCGTACAGTGGTGAGGTTCTGGCGAATGGAGTACTCACGAATCTCGGCGATCTTCGCCTGAGTCAGCCCCAACTGCAGAATCTGCTGGCCGCTGCGCTCGACAGTGGTCAGCTCGAAATCGCTGTAATCCTTGCGGATCAGGCGCTGCGCCTTGTCCAGCGTGTCGCTGTCGGCGAAGCCGAGCTGAATCCGGCCATTGCTTTCCGGCATGCTGCGGTAGCGAATACGCTCCTTGCGCAGCAGGCTCTTGATCTCACCTTCATAGACCTTGCGGCGCACATCCAGCGCCTTGTCCATGTCGACTTCCAGCAGGAAGTGCACACCACCAGACAGGTCCAGACCGAGCTTCATCGGGCTCGCACCCAGGCTACGCAGCCAGTCGGGGGTGGTTTGCGCCAGGTTCAGCGCCACGACGTAATCATCGCCCAGCGCACGGCGGACGATGTCCTTGGCCGGCAACTGGTCATCCTGCTTGGTCAGACGAATCAGGCCACCGCGGCCACGCTCGTCGATGCTGGCAGCCTTGACGGCAATACCGGCGTCCTGCAGCGCTTTGCTGGCACGGTCGACATCCGCCTGCTCGATGCTCAGCGCCGAGCTGGCGCCACTGATCTGTATGGCAGGATCGTCTGGATAAAGGTTGGGAATGGAGTACACCAGGCCGATTGCCAGAACGGACAAAATCAGCAGGTACTTCCACAGAGGGTATTTATTGAGCATGAACGAGCCGCCCGCTTATGACGCGGGGCGCTAAAAGCGCCCCGTCGAATGGAAACTAAGAACCGAATCAGATGGCTTTCAGCGTGCCCTTGGGCAGGGTGGCAGCGATGGCCTGCTTCTGGAATTTCAGCTCGACGGTGTCAGATACCTCGATCACCACGAAATCGTCAGCAACCTTGGACACCTTGCCAGCGATACCGCCGCTGGTGACCACTTCGTCGCCCTTCTGCAGGCTGCCGAGCAGGTTCTTGTGTTCCTTGGCGCGTTTGGCCTGCGGACGCCAGATCATCAGATAGAAGATGACCAGAAAGCCGATCAGGAAAACCCACTCGAAACCGCTGCCGGCAGGGCCAGCAGCCGCGGTGTCAGCGTAAGCGGCGGGGATGAAAAAGCTCATGTATCACTCCTAATGGAAAAGATCTTGAATCGTTCGGGAATCAGTCAAGCGGCGGCACAGGCAGGCCGCGCTTGGCATAGAAGGTTTCGACGAAGGCGGCCAATGTACCCTGTCCGATAGCCTCGCGCAAACCAGCCATAACCCGCTGATAATGCCGCAAGTTATGGATGGTATTGAGCATGCTACCGAGCATTTCGCCGCACTTGTCCAGATGATGCAGATAAGCGCGCGAGAAATGTTTACAGGTGTAACAGTCGCAGCTCGGGTCCAGCGGCGAGTCGTCGTGTTTGTGCACGGCGTTGCGAATCTTCACCACGCCGGTATCGACGAACAGGTGGCCGTTGCGCGCATTGCGCGTCGGCATCACGCAGTCGAACATGTCCACGCCACGGCGCACACCCTCGACCAGGTCTTCCGGCTTGCCTACGCCCATCAGGTAGCGCGGCTTGTCGGCCGGCATGTGCGGCGGCAGGAAATCCAGCACACGGATCATCTCTTCCTTCGGCTCGCCGACCGACAGCCCGCCAATGGCCAGGCCGTCGAAGCCGATTTCGCAAAGCCCTTCGAGCGAGCGCATGCGCAGCTCTTCATGCATGCCACCCTGGACGATACCGAACAGCGCTGCGCTGCTCTCACCGTGTGCGGTCTTCGAGCGCTTGGCCCAACGTAGCGACAGCTCCATGGAACGCTTGGCCACATCGAATTCGGCCGGGTACGGCGTGCACTCATCGAAGATCATCACGATGTCCGAGCCCAGGTCGCGCTGCACCTGCATCGACTCTTCCGGCCCCATGAAGACCTTGGCGCCATCGACCGGTGAGGCGAAGTACACGCCCTCCTCCTTGATCTTGCGCATCGCGCCCAGGCTGAACACCTGGAAGCCGCCAGAGTCGGTGAGGATCGGCCCCTGCCACTGCATGAAGTCATGCAGGTCGCCATGTTTCTTGATCACCTCCATGCCCGGGCGCAGCCACAGGTGGAAGGTATTGCCGAGAATGATCTGCGCGCCAATATCCTCGACATCGCGTGGCAGCATGCCCTTGACCGTGCCATAGGTGCCCACCGGCATGAAGGCCGGGGTCTCGACCACGCCACGCGGGAAGGTCAGGCGACCCCTGCGGGCTTTGCCGTCAGTGGCCAGCAACTCGAAGGACATGCGACAGGTGCGCGACATACTCAAACCTCGGGCCCGCGCGCGGCGGGATTGCGGGTGATGAACATCGCATCACCGTAACTGAAGAAGCGATAACCCTGCGCCACGGCTTCGCGGTAGGCGGCCATGGTTTCGGGATAACCGGCGAAGGCCGACACCAGCATCAGCAGAGTCGACTCGGGCAGGTGGAAATTGGTCACCAGAGCATCGACCACATGGAACGGGCGCCCCGGATAGATAAAGATGTCGGTGTCACCGCTGAAGGGCTTCAACTCACCGTCGCGCGCGGCAGTTTCCAGCGAACGTACGCTGGTAGTGCCGACGGCGACCACGCGCCCACCACGCGCACGACAGGCGGCGACAGCATCGACCACATCCTGGCCGACCTCTAACCACTCACTGTGCATGTGGTGATCTTCGATGCGTTCAACCCGCACCGGCTGGAAAGTGCCCGCACCGACGTGAAGCGTCACGAACGCGGTGTCCACACCCTTGGCACGGATCGCCGCCAGCAGTTCGTCATCGAAGTGCAGGCCGGCAGTCGGAGCCGCCACGGCACCCGCCTTCTGCGCATAGACGGTCTGATAGCGCTCACGGTCCGCTTCGTCATCCGGCCGATCTATATAAGGAGGCAACGGCATATGGCCGACGCGCTCCAGCAGCGGCAGCACTGGCTCGGCAAAACGCAGCTCGAACAGCGCGTCGTGGCGCGCGACCATCTCGGCCTCGCCGCCACCCTCAATGAGAATCTGCGAACCGGGCTTGGGCGACTTGCTCGAGCGTACGTGGGCCAGCACGCGATACTGATCGAGCACACGCTCCACCAGCACCTCCAGCTTGCCGCCGGAAGCCTTCTGGCCGAACAGACGTGCCGGAATCACTCGGGTATTGTTGAACACCATGAGATCACCAGGACGCAGTTGCTCCAGCACATCGGTGAACTGGCCGTGGCGCAGCTCACCGCTTGGGCCGTCGAGCTGCAACAGGCGACTGGCACGACGCTCGGCCAGAGGGTGACGAGCGATCAGCGACTCGGGAAGGTCGAAGTGGAAATCGGCAACACGCATGATTCGGAGGGGGTATTTCTGCAGGGTGGCAAAGCTTACCGGATTTCCACCAGGCCGACCACGTGAGCCTTAGGCGCGTACCTAGCGACGATACGCGCCAGGGTGCCATCGACTTGCAGAGAACGAATGGCAGCATTGAATACCTCAAGCCGCCCGGCCAACTGTCGATGCAGGCGCAGGCGCAGCTGAGAGCGATTGATCGTCGGCCCTTCTTCTACCTGCCAACGTGGTGCCTGCAACTGCGCATCCTCATGCTGAAGATGGCGCCACTCCAGGCGATCCAGAATACCGGCGTCACTACGCCCCTGCGCCACCAGATAGATCAGCGCTCGGGCATCGGCGCCATCGTTGCGCTGAAAATACTCACTGCCGGCATAACCATAACCGCGTACCGTTGTGATCGAGCGTCCCCGCAAATCCTGCAGATGCTGGTAGGGAAAATGTCTGCCCGGCGCGAAGATCAACATTTCTTCGGTTTCCAGCACCGGCACCGTCCATAGCGATACCGCCCCCTGATCACCATCGCTTCGCCAGCTTTGGTTCACGCAACATTCGATCTGCACTTGCCCCTGACGGAATAGTTTCTGTGTCCGCAGAGGTGGCAGCGGGTGACTGGCTTGCAGCTCCTCTGGCAATCGCTCATCCAGCGCGAGCATGAACTCGTGGAGAATTCCACTGACCCGTTGCTCATCGACAATCCAGTACGGCACCCAGCTCTCATCGGTCACGGCGTAGGTCAGCGTCTTGGCCTGAACAACGGACGTAAATAGCAGACCGGCAACAAGTGCTCCGCACAAGACGTTGATCACACCCCCTCCCAACATTGGTCTGCTCCGGACACTCTATACACGTCGCGCTCAGCGCTCCTGAGGACAACGGACGATTCTAGCGGTAACCACGCAATATAAAGCCGTATGCCACTAGCCGCGCCATTGGCCGTTAGTAGATCAACCAATCACTGCGCTAACGCCGATTGACCGAAGCAAGGTGCGTCCCTATACTGCGCCGCCATTGTGCCCCGGTGGCGGAATCGGTAGACGCGGCGGATTCAAAATCCGTTTTCGAAAGGAGTGGGAGTTCGAGTCTCCCCCGGGGCACCACGATTCGAAGCCCGCAAGACATTGGTCTTGCGGGCTTTTTCGTATCTGCACGAACAACTCAGACAATTGTTGCAAGCATGTTGCCGATGAACTTTTTCGGCACCTCGACAAGCCCCGCAAAACCTGGCCGGCGACCTTGCTGGCGGGGGTTGGCAATTGCGCAAAAGTTAGCGTAGAGTGAAGCAACTGTTTGCATGGGTCGCTGTGAATCGTGACTCTGGTGCAGCAGATCATCTAGATCCGCTACATCCCGCTCGACTTCTATTACTCCTTGCAACCAGTCTCAGCCCTCTATACTTGGAGGCTGTCATCAACTCTAGTTTCAAGGAAAAAGACATGTCGAATCGTCAGAACGGTACCGTCAAGTGGTTTAACGACGAGAAAGGTTTTGGTTTTATCACTCCCGAAAGCGGTCCGGATCTGTTCGTGCACTTCCGCGCGATCGAAGGTAACGGCTTCAAGAGCCTGAAAGAAGGCCAGAAAGTCAGCTTCGTAGCTGTGCAAGGTCAAAAAGGCATGCAGGCTGACCAGGTTCAAGTCCTGGGCTAATCGCCGCTGCTTTGAAGAACCCCTGATATCTGTCAGGGGTTTTTTTTGCCTGTCATTCCCGTAGCAGTGCCAGGTTACAGATAGCCCGCGCACATCTTTATATCGACAGCGAAGTCGCGGTTAGAATGGCGCGCACTTTCGTCTCAGCGAGCCCATCATGCCGAAACACCAATTACGTCCGCAGGGAGACTTCCCCACTGCGGGGCTGATTCGTCGCCTGGCGGCCCTCTTCTACGATTTTCTGCTCTGCGTGGCACTGATCATGGTCGTCACCCTGATCTACCAGCAGGGCATTCTGCGCCTGATTCACGGCGGCGATGCACTGATGGCCATGTCCGAGGCCGGCGCCCTGGATCATGACCCGATCCTTGCCAGCCTGGTGCTGCTGTCGCTGTTCGCCTTCTTCGCCAAGTTCTGGACGCACAATGGCCAGACACTGGGCATGCAGGCCTGGGGGCTGCGCATCCAGAACGCCGATGGCAGCGCCATCGACCTGTGGCAGGCCTTGCTGCGTTTCGTGGTCGCCATCGGCTCCTGGCTGTTCGCCGGCCTGGGCTTCCTCTGGCTGCTGTGGGACAAGCAGGGGCGCACCTGGCACGACATCTATTCCGACAGTCGTGTGGTGCAACTGCCGAAGAATATTCACAAGAAGTAGCCCAGCGCAGATGCAAAAAAGCCGGTTCATTGAACCGGCTTTTTCATGCCCCTGATCGCCTCAGCCAGCCCGACGTAGCAGCCACACCCCGGCCAGCGCACAGATGCCGGCCGGCACCAGCACCGCCAGCAGCGGCGAGAAACCAAATACCAGGCTCGATGGGCCGAGCAGGTCCTGGGCAATACGGAAGATGAAGCCCACCAGCACACCGGTGAATACACGTTGCCCCAGGGTCACCGAGCGCAGCGGGCCGAAGATGAAGGAAATCGCCATCAAGACCAGCGCGCCGGTTACTAGCGGCTGCAGGACCTTGGTCCAGAACGCCAGCCAGTAGCGGGCATTGTTCAGGCCCTGCTCACCCAGGTAATGGATGTACTGCCACAGCCCGGTCACCGACAGCGCCTCAGGCTCCATCACCACCGTGCCGAGCAGCTCGGGATTGAGTTCGATCTCCCAACGCTCTTCCGGCTGGTTGACCACTTCGGAGTGGTCTTCATGCAGCACGGTGGTCTGCACGTTGCGCAGCATCCAGTGGTTGTCACGGTATTCGGCGCGACGGGCGAAGCTGGAGGAAAGCAGGCGACGCTCGTCATCGAAGCGATAACGCGTCACCCCCAGCAGAATGCCATTGGGCTGTACGGCGTTGATATGTACGTATTCCTGCCCCTGACGGTGCCACATGCCGCGCTTGGAGCTCTGCGCCGCACCGCCCCCCTGAGCCAGCGCGCGATCCGCCTGGGCCTGGTTCTCGGTCAACGGCGCGACGTATTCGCCGATCAGAATGCCAGCCAGCATCAGCACCAACATGGGTTTCATCACCGCCCAGACGATGCGCCCGATGGAAACACCCGCCGCACGCATGATGGTCAGTTCGCTGTTGCTGGCCAACGTACCGAGACCGATCAGACAACCGATCAGCGCCGCCATCGGCAGCATCTCGTAGGCGCGGCGCGGCGCGGTCAGCAATACGTACCACAGCGCCTGACCAAGACCGTAATCGCCCTTGTTCAGATCACCCAATTCGTCGATGAAGGCGAACAGCAGTGCCAGGCCGAGAATGATGCCCAGCACCGCCAGAATGGCGAAGAACACCTGGGTACCGATGTAGCGATCCAACTTAGCCATGAGCCACCTCCGACACCGGCGCACGACGACTGGCCCACCACAGACTCAGACGCTCCCAATACAACAACACCATACCGATGGCGAAGAAGATGCCGTGCACCCACCACAACCCTAGCGCCGCAGGCAAACGCCCCTTGTCCAGCGCGCCACGGGCGGCGATCAGCAGGCCGAGGTAAGCCATGTAGAGGAAGATAGCCGGCAATAGCTTGAGGAATCGGCCCTGACGCGGATTGACCTTCGACAGCGGCACCGCCAGCAGGGTGACGATGAATACCAGCAAGGGCAGTGACAGGCGCCATTGCAACTCAGCCTGCATGCGCGGGTCATCGCTGCCGAACAGCTCACGGGTCGGGGTCGCCTCGCGCTCGCTGGCCTCGATGGCCACTTCCGGCTTGGGCAGCAACACGCCATAGGTGTCGTACTGGATGGCGCGATAGTCGGCCTCGCCCGGCTCACCGTCATAGCGATAGCCGTTCTCCAGAATCAGATAGCGACTGCCATCTTCCTGAATTTCCTGACGACCACTCTCGGCGACCAGCACGGTAATGCCACGCTCCGAGGTGCCATCAGTGGAGAAGCGCTTCTCCGACATGAACACGCCACGCAGCTCGCTGCGATCAGGCGACAGCTCCTGCGAGTAGGTCACCCGCGAGCCATCGCGTAGCGACTGAAAACGTCCCGGCACCAGGGTATCGAGTTCGGTCAGGGCGTCCTGCTCGTTGAGGATGCGCGCCACGCTGGCCACACCTTGTGGCGCCAGGCCCATGCTCAGCCAGCCGACCAGCAGCGCGACGATCAGCGCCGGCGCCATGCTGTAGACGGTGAGGCGCTGCTGACTGACGCCGGTGGCCGACAGCACGGTCATCTCGCTATCGAGATACAGGCGCCCGTAGGCCAGCAGGAAACCAAGGAACAGGCCCAGCGGCAGAATCAGCTGCAGGAAGCCGGGAATCCGGTAACCCATGATCAGAAACAGCACACCCGGGTCGAGCACGCCCTGCGCAGCCTGAGCCAGGTATTTGATGAAACGACCGCTCATGATGATCACCAGCAGCACGGCACTCACCGCACTGAGGGTCACCAGCACTTCGCGGGACAGATAACGGAAGACGATCAAACCGGACGCTCCAGGGTTGTCAGGCTCAGGCGCGAGCGCTCACACTAGCCGCACCTACTTGCCGGCCCACCGCAGGGTGGACCCTCGAAAAATGGCGGCCATTATCCGTCAAACCCGACTCTTTGTCTTGGGGACAGCTCACTATGGAATTCCTCGTCAAAAGCACCCGCCCGGAAACCCTGAAAACCGCCACCCTGGTCGTCGCCATCGGTGAAGGCCGCAAGCTCGGCATTGCGGCCAAGGCCGTCGATCTGGCCAGCAACGGTGCGCTGAGCGCCGTACTCAAGCGTGGCGACATTGCCGGCAAGCCGGGCCAGACCCTGCTGCTGCACAGCCTGCCGGGACTCAAGGCCGAGCGTGTACTACTGGTGGGCTGCGGCAAGGGCGATCTATCGGACCGTCAACTGCGCAAATTGGTTGCAAGCGTGCATGGCGTGCTCAAAGGCCTGGGCGGCAGCGATGCCCTGCTCGCCCTGGGTGAACTCAAGGTCAAGGGCCGTGACACCTACGGCAAGACCCGCCTGCTCGTCGAGACCTTGGCCGATGGCACCTACCTGTTCGAGCAGTTCAAGAGCCAGAAGGCCGACCCACGCGCACTGAAGAAAATCACCCTGATCGTCGACAAGGCCGAGCTGAGCGATGCCGAACGTGGCGCGCAACACGCCCGCGCCATCGCCAGCGGCGTCGCCTTCACCAAAGACCTGGGCAACCTGCCGCCGAACCTCTGCCACCCCAGCTACCTGGCCGAAGAGGCCAAGGCCCTGGGCAAGGCGCACAAGAACCTCAAGGTTGAAATCCTCGACGAGAAGAAGCTCAAGGAGCTGGGTGCCGGTGCCTTCCTCGCCGTGGCCCAGGGCAGCGAGCAGCCGCCACGGATGATCGTCATGCACTACCAGGGCGGCAAGAAGGACGACAAACCCTTCGCCCTGGTCGGCAAGGGCATCACCTTCGACACCGGCGGCATCAGCATCAAACCGGCCGCCGGCATGGACGAGATGAAGTACGACATGTGTGGCGCCGCCAGCGTGTTCGGTACCCTCAAGGCCGTGCTCGAGCTGCAACTGCCGATCAATCTGGTGTGCCTGCTGGCCTGCGCCGAGAACATGCCCAGCGGCCGCGCCACCCGCCCCGGTGACATCGTCACCACCATGAGCGGGCAGACCGTGGAGATCCTCAACACCGACGCCGAAGGCCGTCTGGTGCTGTGCGATACCCTGACCTACGCCGAGCGCTTCAAGCCGCAGGCGGTGATCGACATCGCCACCCTCACCGGCGCCTGCATCGTCGCCCTGGGCAGCAACGTCTCCGGCCTGATGGGCAACAACGACGCGCTGATCAAGCAGATTCTCAAGGCTGGTGAAACCGCCGACGATCGCGCCTGGCAACTGCCGCTGTACGACGAGTACCAGGAGCAGCTTGATAGCCCCTTCGCCGACATCGCCAATATCGGTGGGCCGAAGGCCGGCACCATCACCGCCGGCTGCTTCCTGTCGCGCTTCGCCAAGAACTTCCATTGGGCGCACCTGGATATCGCCGGCACCGCCTGGATCAGTGGCGGCAAGGACAAGGGCGGCACTGGCCGTCCCGTGCCGATGCTGACCCAGTACCTGCTGGATCGCGCCAAGGTCTGATGCCCCTGTAGCCCGGACGCAGTCCGGGCTACGATGGATACCGTAGGAGCGAGCTCTGCTCGCGAAGCTTTTGTATTGCCAAGGTTCGCGAGCAGAGCTCGCTCCTACGGCCGCCCTTCAATGTCGAAAATCTCCTGATGCCCAGAATCGAGTTCTACGTTCTCTCCTCCAACGACGCCGTGGGCCGCCTGCGTGCGGCCTGCCAACTGGCGCTCAAGGCCTGGAGCGCCGGCCTGCCGGTGTTCGTTCGCGGTAGCGACGAGGCGCAGTGCGGTGAACTCGACGAACTGCTGTGGACGTTCAAAGCCGAACGTTTCGTGCCTCATGATCTGCATCGCGATGCGCCGCTGTCGCCCGTGGTGCTGGGCATCGACGAAGTGCCCAGTGCCGAGCAAGGCGTGCTGATCAACCTCGGCAGCAGCCTGTCGCCGCATGTCGAGCGCTTTTCCCGCATCATCGAGATCGTCAATCAGCAGCCTGAACTGCTCAACGCCTGTCGCGAGAATTTCCGTACTTATCGCCAGCGCGGGTATGATCCGCAACGCGTCGAACTTTAGTGTCCGTGTACGCTCACAACACAAGTCACTCCAGCCCTTTTTCTCGCTGCACCGATGATCATGGACACCCCCAAGCCTCCGCAAAAACCTGCTCAACTGCTGCACGACCTGGAGTCGATTCGCGAGCTGCTGGGCGATAACGGCAGTGAACCACCGCTGCTGATCGACTCGCTGGACCCGGACAGCATTCCGGTGCTGTCCGATATCGTCAGCGCGCCGCCTGGCCCGCCGCCGCCCTTCCATGCAACGCCGACGCCCAAACCGACACCAGCACCGCAGCCTACGCCGGCGCCAAGCGTGCTGCGCGAGCGCATCGAGCCACGCCTGCATGACAGCGCCCGCGATCTGCAACACCTCAATGCCGAGCTGCGCGCCGCCGCCCAGTTGATCCTGCAGGACGTGATCGACGATTTCGTGCCGCAGATCGAGGCCGAACTCAAGCGCCGCCTCGAAGCCCGCCTGCCGCGCCTGCTGCCGCCGCGCAAGTAATCCCCTGCCTCGCAGGAGCCCCGCCCCGGGGCGAATGCTTGACAGCAAAGAGCAAAAGCTTCGCCCCGAGGCGGGGCTCCTACAAAAACTGGACGCGGTCTGCCATTTCCCGTAGGGCGGGTGCAACCCGCCACACCACGGATGGCGGGTTGCACCCGCCCTACAGCTCAAGGCTTATGGCTTGGCGTTCAGAAGCGGTATACTTGTCGGCTTTTCCGATCAGCCGTCAAAGGGTCCCGCCGCGCATGGACAAGACCTACCAGCCGCACGCCATTGAAACCGCCCTGTACCAGAACTGGGAAGCCAAGGGCTACTTCGCCCCGCAAGGCTCGGGCGAGCCGTACACCATCATGATCCCGCCGCCGAACGTCACCGGCAGCCTGCACATGGGCCACGGTTTCAACAACTCGATCATGGATGCGCTGATCCGCTTCCGCCGCATGCAGGGCCGCAACACCCTGTGGCAGCCGGGTACCGACCATGCGGGCATCGCCACGCAGATGGTGGTCGAGCGCCAGCTTGCTGCTGAAGGTATCGGCCGCCATGACCTGGGCCGCGAGAAATTCCTGGAGAAAGTCTGGGAGTGGAAGGAGCAGTCCGGCGGCACCATCACCCGGCAGATTCGCCGCCTGGGCAGCTCGGTGGACTGGTCGCGCGAGCGTTTCACCATGGACGACGGCCTGTCCGAGGCAGTGAAAGAAGCCTTCGTACGCCTGCATGAAGACGGCCTGATCTATCGCGGCAAGCGCCTGGTCAACTGGGACACCAAGTTCCACACCGCCATCTCCGACCTGGAAGTGGAAAACCACGACGAGAAAGGCTCGCTGTGGAACCTGCGCTACCCGCTGGCCGACGGCAAGAAAACCGCTGAAGGCAATGATTATCTGATCGTCGCCACCACCCGCCCGGAAACCATGCTCGGCGACAGCGCCGTGGCCGTGCACCCGGAAGACGAGCGCTACAAGGCGCTGATCGGCAGCTTCGTCGAACTGCCGCTGCTGGGCCGTCGCATCCCGATCATCGCCGATGATTACTGCGACCCCGAGTTCGGCACCGGCTGCGTGAAGATCACCCCGGCGCACGACTTCAATGACTACGAAGTGGGCAAACGCCACAACCTGCCGCTGATCAATATCTTCGACAAGAACGCCGCGGTGCTGACCACCGCTCAGGTGTTCAACCTCGACGGTAGCGTCAACGAACAGATCGAAGCGAACATTCCGGCGCAGTTCGCCGGCCTCGACCGCTTCGTCGCACGCAAGCAGATCGTCGCCGCCTTCGAAGCCGCTGGCCTGCTGGAAAAGATCGAAGACCACGCCCTGAAAGTGCCGAAAGGCGACCGCTCCGGCACCGTCATCGAACCCTGGCTGACCGACCAGTGGTACGTCTCCACCAAGCCGCTGGCCGAGAAAGCCATCGCCGTGGTCGAGAGCGGTGAAATCCAGTTCGTGCCCAAGCAGTACGAGAACATGTACTTCAGCTGGATGCGTGACATCCAGGACTGGTGCATCAGCCGTCAGCTCTGGTGGGGCCACCGCATTCCGGCCTGGTACGACGATGCCGGCAACGTTTACGTTGGCCGCGACGAAGCGGAAGTCCGCGCCAAGCACAACCTCGGCGATGCCAACCTGCGCCAGGACGAAGACGTGCTGGACACCTGGTTCAGCTCCGGCCTGTGGACCTTCTCCACCCTTGGCTGGCCGCAGCAGACCGATTACCTCAAGACCTTCCACCCCACCGACGTGCTGGTCACTGGCTTCGACATCATCTTCTTCTGGGTCGCCCGGATGATCATGCTGTCGACCCACCTGACCGGGCAGATTCCGTTCAAGACCGTCTACGTGCACGGCCTGGTGCGCGATGGTCAGGGTCAGAAGATGTCCAAGTCCAAGGGCAACGTGCTCGACCCGCTGGACATCGTCGACGGCATCGACCTCGAATCCCTGGTGGCCAAGCGCACCAGCGGCATGATGCAGCCCAAGCTGGCCGAGAAGATCGCCAAGCAGACCCGCGCCGAATTCCCCGACGGCATCGCCGCCTACGGCACCGACGCCCTGCGCTTCACCAACCTGGCGCTGGCCTCCACTGGTCGCGACATCAAGTTCGACATGGGCCGCGTCGAGGGTTACCGCAACTTCTGCAACAAGCTGTGGAACGCCGCCAACTTCGTTATCGAGAACACCGATGACAAGGACACCGGCATCAATGGTGAACCAGTCGAGCTGTCCCCGGTGGATCGCTGGATCATCTCCGCCCTGCAGCGCACCGAGGCTGACGTGACCCGCCACCTCGACGCCTTCCGCTTCGACCTGGCCGCGCAAACCCTGTACGAGTTCATCTGGGACGAGTACTGCGCCTGGTATCTGGAGCTGGTCAAGCCGGTGCTGTGGGACGAAAACGCGCCCATCGAGCGCCAGCGCGGCACCCGCCGCACCCTGGTGCGCGTGCTGGAAGTGATACTGCGCCTGGCTCACCCGTTCATGCCCTTCATCACCGAAGAAATCTGGCAGCGCATCAAGGCCCAGGCCGGCGTCAGCGGCGAGACACTGATGCTGCAACCCTGGCCGGTGGCCAATGAGAGCCGCATCGACGCCGCCGCCGAAGGTGACATCGAGTGGGTCAAGCAACTGATGCTCGGCGTGCGCCAGATCCGTGGCGAGATGAAGATCTCCATGGCCAAACGCATCGACATCATCGTTGCCAACGCCAGTGCCGAAGACCTGCGCCGCCTGGCCGACTTCGAGCCGCTGCTGAACAAGCTGGCCAAGCTGGAGTCGGTGCGTGTGCTGGCTGCCGGTGAAGAAGCGCCGATGTCCGCCACCACGCTGGTCGGTGAAATGGAAGTGCTGGTGCCGATGGCCGGGCTGATCGACAAGGACGCCGAACTGGCGCGCCTGGACAAGGAAATCGGCCGTCTGCAAGGCGAAGTACAACGCGTCGGCGGCAAGCTGAGCAACCAGGGCTTCGTCGCCAAGGCCCCGGCTGAAGTACTGGACAAGGAACGCACCAAACTGGCCGAGGCCGAACAGGCCCTGGCCAAGATGGTCGAGCAGCGCGGCAAGATCGCCGCACTCTGATCACCGCGCGACACCCACAGACCCGCGCCCCAACCGGCGCGGGTTTGTTTTTTTGGGAAGGGCATCAGCCCAGCTCGTAGGGTGGGCTTCAGCCCACAATCGGTACTGCGCCTCAACTGAGCCGCCCTCGCAAAGCCCGTCCAACAACAGGCTTGGCCTTTTCATAAGAGCGCCTTCCCGGCCTCTACCCCTTGTTTGATCGATCTCCCGGAACACCCATGACTGCCCGCTCCCCTTCCCTGCTCGACGCCTTGCTGCCAATTGGCGTGCTCGTCGTGCTGCTCAGCCTCTCCGTTTACCTGTTCGGCGACAGCTCCTCCAGCGGCCCGAACCAGATCGCCCTGATGAGCGCCGCCTTCGTCGCCGGCCTGGTTGGCCTGAAGAACGGCCTGCGCTGGGCCGAGATCGAGGAAGGCATACTCGCTGGCATCCATATGGCGATGAAGGCCAACCTGATTCTGCTGGCGGTCGGCGCGCTGATCGGCACCTGGATTCTCGCCGGCACGGTGCCGACCATGATCTGGCTGGGCCTGAAGCTGATCAGCGCCGAGTACTTCTACCTCACCAGTTGCCTGATCTGCGCGCTCACCGCGCTGTCGATCGGCAGCTCGTGGACGGTGGCCGGTACCCTCGGCATCGGCCTGATGGGCGTGGCGGCCGGGTTGGGCCTGGACCCGGCGATCACCGCCGGAGCGATCATTTCCGGCGCCTACTTCGGCGACAAGCTGTCACCACTGTCGGACACCACCAACCTGGCCCCGGCCGCTGCCGGCGCCGAGCTGTTCGCGCATATCCGCAACATGCTGCGCACCACGCTGCCGGCGCTGCTGATCGCCCTGGCGATCTTCTTCGCCCTCGGCCAGCAGGCCAGCGCCGAGCACGACAGCGGGCGTATCGCCGAGGTGCTGAGCGCGCTGGAGGCACAGTTCAACCTCGGCTGGCACCTGCTGCTGCCGGTAGCCTTCCTGCTGCTGCTCGCGGTGCGCCAGTGGGCCGCCTTCCCGGCGGTGTTTCTCGCCGCCCTGCTCGGGGCGGTGTTCGCCGTGGTGTTCCAGCCGGAGGTGATGGCGCGTCTGGCCGATCCACACGCTGGCGCCCTGGCGCCGCTGAAGACGGTATGGAGCGCGCTGTTCGCCGGCTACGAGTCAGCCAGCGGCAACGCCGAGCTGGACGGCCTGCTGTCCAAGGGCGGCATGGCCAGCATGCTCACCACGGTGTGGCTGATCATCTGCGCCATGTGCTTCGGCGGCGTGCTGGAGCGCCTTGGCCTGCTGCAACGCCTGCTACAAAGCGCGCTACGCCTGGTGCGCAGCGACAGCGGCCTGGTCGCCAGCACCATCACCACCACCATCGGTACCAACATCATCACTGCCGACCAGTACATCGCCCTGGTGCTGCCCGGGCGCATGTACCGTGCCGAATACGAGAAACGCGGCCTGGCGCCGACCAATCTGTCGCGCGCGCTGGAAGACGGCGGCACCCTGACCTCGGTGCTGGTGCCGTGGAACACCTGCGGCGCCTATATGGCCGCGACTCTCGGCGTCGCCACCCTGAGCTACCTGCCGTACTGCTTCTTCAACCTGATCATGCCGGTACTGGCCATCGCCCTCGCCTACCTGCTGCCACCCAAGCCGCAGACTGCCGCGTGATCCGTTTCGGGCCGGCCAGTGCACCGGCTCGAACTCCTCATTAGGTAGCAAAGCGCTCATCTCTTTGCTCTTTTCGCTATAAAAACCTTCCCTTTTTCCAATTGTTTCAGGCATCTTCACCCGCCTGGCAGCCCCCCTCCGGCACGTCCCAACCAATAAGAATCAGAACGGAACTCCGAACATGTATGCGTTGATGGCACTCGTCTTCGTCCTCGGCTACCTGTGCATCGCACTCGAGCACCCGTTAAAGATCGACAAGGCAGCGTCTGCACTGCTCACGGCCGTGATCGCCTGGACCCTGCTGGTTCTTGGCGCCGACAACATCCTGCCATTGCTCGGCACCGGTACGGCCGGCGCCAGCACCAACTCCCATCATGTGGTCGAGGAACTGCGCCACCACCTCGGCGAGATCTCCGAGATCCTGTTCTTCCTCATGGGCGCGATGACCATCGTCGAGCTGATCGACGCCCATGAAGGTTTCAAAGTCATCACCGACCGCATCCGCACTCACAAACGCGTGCATCTGCTGTGGCTGGTGGGGTTGATCACCTTCTTCCTGTCCGCCGCTTTGGACAATCTGGCCACTACCATTGTGATGATCTCGCTGCTGCGCAAGCTGATCGCCGACCGCCACGAGCGCTGGTTCTACGCCGGCATCGTGGTCATCGCCGCCAACGCCGGCGGCGCCTGGTCGCCAATTGGCGACGTCACCACCACCATGCTGTGGATCGGCAATCAGGTCACCGCCACCGGCATCATCACCAAGCTGTTCCTGCCCAGCCTGGTCTGCCTGCTGGTACCGCTGCTGATCATGAGCTTCCGCCTCAAGGGTGAAGTGGCCGAACCGCGCATCAAGGAGAGCGCCGAAAGCCGCCGCGACCCGACCACGCCCTTCGAGCGTAACCTGGTGTTCTGCCTGGGCCTCGGTGCGCTGATCTTCGTGCCGGTGTTCAAGACCATCACTCACCTGCCGCCATACATGGGCATCCTCTTCGGCCTCAGCCTGCTGTGGATCACCACCGAGATCATCCACCGCAGCAAGAACAGCGAAGACAAGGATCCACTGTCGGTAGTGGGTGTATTGCGCCGTATCGACATCACCAGTGTGCTGTTCTTCCTCGGCATCCTGCTCGCGGTTTCCGCGCTGTCCAGCGCCGGTCACCTGATTCAGGTGGCGACGCTGCTCAAGGACAGCCTGGGCAACGTCTACAGCATCGCCATTTCCATCGGCATGCTCTCGGCCGTGGTGGACAACGTGCCGATGGTCGCCGGTGCCATGAAAATGTACCCGCTGATCAGCCCCGAAGCCCTGGCCACGGCGGCCGCTGACGAGCTGCCATGGCTGCGCAACTTCGTGGTCGACGGCAACTTCTGGGAAATGCTTGCCTACTGCGCCGGCACCGGCGGCAGCTGCCTGATCATCGGCTCGGCTGCTGGCGTGGCCGCCATGGGTATGGAGAAGATCAACTTCATCTGGTACCTGAAGAAGATCAGCGGCCTGGCCTTCATCGGCTACCTGGCCGGTGCCGTCACCTATATGCTGATGTTCGCCGCCTGATTGGATAACAGGCCGTTGAAAAACGTAGGCGAGGCAGCCAGTGCAAGGCAAAAACAGGCGAAAAAGCGCAGTTTACGAGTTGTAAATGAGCATTTTGAGCCTGTTTTTAACGCAGCAATGGCAACGTAGGTAGTTTTTCAACAGCCTGCTAAGGCGCTCGGATACGAACAGGGAGTCACCATGCAGACGAGCAAGACCCGCACCAGCTTCTACCGCCGCCTCTACGTGGCCTGGCTGATCGACAGCGGCCAGGCCGTCAGTGTGCCGGCACTGATGGACGCTACCGGCATGCCCAGGCGCACCGCGCAAGACACCCTGGCCGCCCTTTCCGAGCTGGATATCGACTGCCAATTCGAGCAGAGCGAGGGTGAACGCAACAACGCCGGCCACTACCAGATTCGCGACTGGGGCCCGATCGACAAACACTGGATCGCCGCCAACCTGCAGCAGATCAAGAACACGCTGGGTTATCCCTGAAATAATCGCTCCACACCTCTTGGAGCCGCCATGAATCCCGACCTGCTCTGGGTGCTGGCCTTGCTGGCCGGCGCCGTCACCCTCTTCATCATCGGCAAGCCACGCATGGACGTGGTCGCCTTGCTGGTGCTGGTCGCCCTGCCGCTGACCGGCGTACTCGACCTGCAACAGACCCTGGCCGGTTTCAGCGACGCCAACGTCATCCTCATTGCCGCGCTGTTCGTCATCGGCGACGGCCTGGTGCGCACCGGCATCGCCTACCGCCTGGGCGACTGGCTGGTGACCAAGGCTGGTAGCAGCGAGACGCGCCTGCTGATTCTGCTGATGCTGGCGGTGGCCGGCCTGGGCTCGGTGATGAGCTCCACCGGTGTGGTGGCGATCTTCATCCCCGTGGTGCTCGGTGTAGCTGCGCGCCTGCGCATCGCCCCGGCGCGACTGATGATGCCACTGGCTTTCGCCGGGCTGATCAGCGGCATGCTGACGCTGGTCGCCACACCGCCGAACCTGGTGGTGCATGCCGAACTGCGCCGCGCCGGGCTGGATGGTTTTGGCTTTTTCGATCTCACGCCCATTGGCCTGGCAGTGCTGGTGCTCGGCATCGGCTACATGCTGATCGCCCGACGCTGGCTGGTGCGCAAGGACGCTGGTGAAGGGGGCGAGCCACCACGCCTGACCCTGGCCGACCTTGCCGAGCGCTATCGCCTGGGTGAACGCGAACGGCGCCTGCAGGTGCGCGCCGACTCGCCCCTGGCCAATCAGGTACTCAACGAGCTGCAACTGCGTCGTGATCATGGCATCAACGTCATCGCCATCGAGCGCCGCCAGCGCCTGCGCACCCTGTTGCTGATGGCCAGCGGCAATACCCTGCTGGAACCGGGCGACGTGCTGCTGGTGGACATTGCCAGTCCCGCCATCGGCCTGCTCGGCAGCTACCAGGCGCTGGGGCTGGAACCCATGCCGCTGCCGCACTCGTATTTCAGCCTGCACGCCCATGAACTGGGCCTTGCCGAAGTGGCGCTGCCGCCGGAGTCGCAACTGCCGGGCAAGACCATTCAGGAACTGGGCTTTCGTTCGCGGCACAAACTCAACGTAGTCGGCCTGCGCCGCCAAGGCCAGGCGCTGGAGGGCGTGCTGGTGGACGAAAAACTCAGGGCCTCCGACACCCTGCTGGTGGCCGGCGCCTGGCGCGACATTCACCGCCTGCAGGGGCTGAGCCGCGATTTCCTGGTGCTCAGCCTGCCGGCGGAAGTGGCCGAAGTTGCACCTGCCGCGCGCAAGGCGCCCTACGCCCTGCTCAGCCTGGCGGTAATGGTGCTACTGATGGTCAGCGGCCTGGTACCCAACGTGCAGGCCGCACTGATCGCCTGCCTGCTGATGGGCGCGTTTCGCTGCATCGACCTCGATAGCGCCTACCGCGCCATTCACTGGCCGACGCTGATCCTTATCGTCGGCATGCTGCCCTTCGCCCAGGCGCTGCAGCAGACTGGTGGCGTCGAGCTGGCCGTGCAGGGCCTGGTCGGCGGCCTCGGCGATGCCGGGCCACGACTGATCCTCGCCAGCCTGTTCGCCCTCACCGCGGTGATCGGCCTGTTCATTTCCAACACCGCCACGGCCGTGCTGATGGCCCCGGTGGCCATCGCCACAGCGCAGGCGCTGGATGTGTCGCCCCTGCCCTTCGCCATGACCGTGGCCCTGGCTGCCTCGGCCGCCTTCATGACGCCGATCTCCTCGCCGGTGAACACCCTGGTGCTGGGGCCCGGCCAATACCGCTTCGGCGACTTCGTGCGCATAGGCGTGCCCTTCACCCTGCTGGTGATGATGGTCAGCGTGGCGCTGGTGCCGCTGATCTTTCCGCTTTAACGCGGGGGGATCGCCAAACGTAGGAGCGAGCTCTGCTCGCGAAGCTTTTGCCGCTAGCCAGGTTCGCTGAAGGTCAACGAATTCGCGAGCAGAGCTCGCTCCTACAAAGCCCGGCCCGACTGTGGGAAAATCCGCGCCCCAATCGCTAGATGCCCGTTCATGCCCCAGCCGCCGAAACGCCCGCGCAAGCCCACCCCCGCCGCCTTGAAAACCGCGCCGAGCAAGGGCGAGCTGCACCCTCGCAACCGTCACCAGGGGCGCTACGATTTTCCCGCGCTGATCAAGGCAAGTCCCGAGCTGGGCGACTTCGTCATCACCAATCCCTATGGCAAGCCGAGCATCGACTTCGCCAATCCGGCAGCGGTCAAGGTGTTCAACCGCGCGCTGCTGGCGCAGTACTACGGCATCCGCCACTGGGATATTCCCGACGGCTACCTGTGCCCACCGATCCCGGGCCGCGCCGATTACCTGCACAACCTTGCCGACCTGCTGGCGAGCGACAACGACGGTCAGATTCCCCACGGCGAGAAGGTTCGAGCCCTGGATATCGGCGTCGGCGCCAACTGCATCTATCCACTGATTGGTCGCTGCGAATATGGCTGGCAGTTCATGGGCACCGACATTGCCAGCGAAGCACTGGCATCGGCACGTGCCATCGTCGCTGCCAACCCGCAACTGGCCGGCGGCGTCGAGCTGCGCCAACAGGCCAATGCCGAACACATCTTCCTCGGCCTGCTGCAGGCGCAGGAGTGCGTCGATCTGAGCCTGTGCAATCCCCCCTTCCACTCCAGCGCCGCTGAAGCCACCAGCGGCAGCACGCGCAAATGGCGCAACCTGGGCAAGCTCGACCCCAAGCGCAAGCTGCCGGTGCTCAACTTCGGTGGCCAGGCGGCCGAGCTGTGGTGCCCGGGTGGCGAGGCCGCCTTTCTCAAGCGCATGGCCAGCGAAAGCGCACAGGTGGCCGAGCAGGTGTTGTGGTTCAGCAGCCTGGTGTCCAAGGGCGGCAACGTCGAACTGCTGCAGGGCTGGCTGGCCAGAGCTGGCGCAGCCGAGGTACGCATCCTCGGCATGTCCCAGGGGCAGAAGCAGAGCCGCCTGGTGGCCTGGACGTTCAAGGATGCGCAAGCGCGCAGCGCTTGGCGCAACAGCCGTTGGCGCTGAGCCGGCCAATTCAGCCAGGTAGGGCGTACCGGGCGGCGCTCCGTTCGCGCAGCAGTACACCGACGCAATCCGCTGACCACATCAAACAATGGCGGACTGTTCGCTTGGGCTCCTGAGTCCGCCCTACGCCCTGAGTCCGCCCTACGGCGCCGTTACCAGGGCAACCAGCCGCCCAACCCCAGCCAGAGCCCGGCCACCGTCATGCTCAGCAACGTCACCGGCACGCCGCTGCGCGCATAATCGACGAAGCCAAGCCTGACGCCCTGACGTTTCGCCCCTTCGGCGACGATCAGGTTGACCACGCTACCGATCAATAGCAGGTTGCCGGCTAGGGTCGACATCACTGCCAGCCCGATCAGCACCGAGTGCGACAGCTCCGGCATCAAGCCCAGCAGCAACACCACGAAGGGCACGTTGCCGATCAGGTTGCTCGCCAGCAGCGACGAGGTCGCCAGCGATATAACGCCCTGCGGCAACAACCCGTGCTCGGCCAGCCATGCCGCGCCCTGCGCCAGCTGCGGCAGCTGCAACGCGGCGCCGCTGACCAGGAACAAGCCCACGAACAGCAGCAGCAGGTTCCAGTCCACCTTGTTCACGTAGTCGCGGCTGTCCACCCGCCGCGACACCATCACCAACACCGCGATCAACAGCGCCGATAGCTCGCGCGGCAGCGCCGTGGCGAACAGCGCAAGCAGTACCAGGCTGGCCAGCAGCGGCTTGAGATAGCTGTGCGCGCCGTAGATATGCTCGACCGGCGTATCGTCCGCGGTCAGCGGCCTGGCCTCACCCCAGCGATGGCGCCACTGCAGCCAGATCACCGCGTAAACGATGACCATCGCGACCAGAGCAGGTGGCCCGGCCACGGCCACATAACCCCAGAAATCCAGAGCGCCGGCCTGCCCAATGAGGATGTTCTGCGGGTTGCCGATCAGGCTCGCCGCCGAACCCGCGTTGCACGACAGCGCCAGCGCCAGCAAAAACGGCCGTGGCTCCAACCCACGCAGGTGCAGGCTGCGACACAGCAGTGGGGTCAGGGCGAAAGCGACGATGTCGTTGACCAGCACCGCCGAGAGCAAGCCGCCCAGCAGCACCACGCCCAACAGCAAAACCGCCGGGCGCTCGGCATGCTCGGTCAGGTAGCGGTTGAGCCAGGCATACACCCCGGAAAAATCGAACTGCGCCGAGATCAGCATCAACGCCAACAGCAGCAACAACGCACCAGGGTCGAGATGATGGGCCGCGTCTTCCATGCTCAGCGCACCACTGACCAGCAACAGCACTGCCGCGCAGCAGGCGATCCAGCTGCGGTCGATGCGCAGGCCGCGAACACCGCCGGCAGCCATGCCCAGGTAGGTGAGGACGAACAAGCCGATGGTCAGCCAGGCAGCGAAGGTCATGCGCGATTCACCCGAACGGATGCATGTGAGAAGGAGCGGACTCTAGCGATGCCGAGGCGGCGCGGGAATAGCCCGGGCAAATTTTCCTCAATGGCCGGGCTGCGCCAGATAAGCCTGTACACGAGCCTGATAGGTCGCTGATTCACGCTGACGCTGAACCTCGCTCCAGATCCGCTCGGCCAACTTGGGGTCGCGCATCAGCAGCGCGTTGGACAGCATCAGGTAATAGGGCTTTTCCTCGAGCAACTGCGGCAATTTTTCCACCTGCTGAGCCAGTTGCGGATTGGCTTGCAAGACGAAATCACCGCGCATGGTCTGCAGGGCGACAGCATCGACTCGGCCGTGCACCAGCATCTGCAACAATGCCAGTGGGTCGCGGCTTGACTCGTCCACCTCCAGCCCGTGGGCCAGCAACAGATCGCGAATGGAAAAACCGCTGAGCGAGCCGACGCGGCCAGTCACATGAGTGAAACGCTGGCCATCCCAGGACACTGCGCTGCCGATGCGGCGATACAGGGTATAACGCGAGGTGTGCAACCGCCTGAGCGCATCCGGGCGGCCATCAGCATCGGTGGGGTACCGGCCCATCTGCAGGCGCTCGGTTTTGAAGCTGGCGGCGAAGGCACCGTCGTAGAGCCCCTGCTGCATGCCTGAAAGACAGCGCCTCCAGGGCACCGCCACGTATACCACCTGCAGTTTTAGCGCCTGCTGTACCAGGTTGAGCAGCTCCAGATTGAGTCCTGTGCCATCGGTCATCACCCAAGGGTAGGCGTTCTGATCCTCATGACAGAACGTCAAGGTTGGCTGGCTGCCATAACAGGTGCCGGCCAGCAGCCAGAGCAGGCAGTAATGCAGCGCTTTGTGCAAAAAACAGACTCCATCACCGGAATGCCTGACGATGGGCATTCGATCCGCGGTTTGCCACCGACTTCTTGTCCTGCTCCAAGCATAGGCATATTCGCCCAAAGCCGTCTGCAGCACCTGGAGGCGCCACCTGGCAAACGACTCCCCGGCACAGAGCGAAGCCAGACGCTAGGCTTGAATCATTCCACTGCCTCGTATGCGGGAGCATGACTGGGATCAACAGGGCAAAACGATTAAAGTGCCACCATCCTGTTGCCCGAGCTGTCGAGGACTACAGATGCGCCACGGCCTGCTGATTGTGCTGTTTAGTCTGTTCTGCTGCGGCCCTCTAGAGGCCGTCGAGACACCTTTGCTACGTATCAGCGCCGGGGAATGGCCGCCCTATCTGTCCGCCAGGGTCGAACGCCAGGGGCCGGTGGCTCATCTGATCAGCGACCTGCTGGCCGAGGAAGGCTATCGCGTCGAGTTCACCTTCCTGCCCTGGCCACGCGCCTACGCCGAAGCCGCCGCCGGCCGTTACGACGCCACGGCGGTGTGGATGCACAAGACCGAGCGTGAGGCAGACTTTCTCTTCAGCGCCCCACTGCTCGATGAACAGTTCGTGTTCTTCCACCTGAAAACGCAGCCCTTCGACTGGCGGCACTTCGATGATCTCAGCGGCATGACCCTCGGCGGCGGCCTGGAATATAGCTACGGTCCGGCGTTCGACGCCTTTCTCGCCAAGGAAAAAGTGCGCATCGAACGCGTCTCCAGTGACCGGCAGAACTTCGAGAAACTGCTCAAGGAGCGTGTGGTGCTCTACCCGCAGGAGCTCAACGTCGGCTACGCCGCGCTGCGTAACGAGTTTTCCAGGGAGGACGCCGAGCGCATCACTCATCACCCCAAGCCGCTGCTGGTCAACCTCAGCTATCTGATGCTGCCCAAACGCCTGACGCAGAGTGAAACGCTACGCGAGCGCTTCGACGCACGGCTGCAGCAGTTTCGCCAGGATGGCCGCTACCAGCAGTACTTCGACGCCCTACAGGCCGGCCACTACCAGCCCGTGCCGGAGCAGGCCAGCCCGTAGCCCGGATGCAATCCGGGGCAGCGCTAGCAGAGATTCCCGGATTGCATCCGGGCTACGAATCAGCGAATAAAACCGCGGCTGATCTCGCGAAACAGCTCGGTACCGGCGCGCTCCAGCCACTCGAAAGCGACCATCTCACGCGAGACGATTACCGCCCCGGCACCTTCCATGCGCGCCAGGCCCAGTGCCTTGTCACGCGGCCGACGCGATCCCACTGCCTCGTCAACCACGAACACTTCACGCCCGGCCGCCAGCAGGCCCATTACCGTCTGCAGCACGCAGACATGAGTTTCCGTGCCACAGACTATGAACTGCTTGCGTTCACCACCCGGTAAGTCAAATACCCCTTCTCCTGCGGTCGCCGAGAAATGAATCTTCTCCCTTAGCCCCTCGCCCGGCAGCAGCTCATGCAGGCCCGCCTCCGTGTAGCCCAGGCCCTTGGGATACTGTTCGGTAGCGATCACCGGCACGTGCAGGCGCTGCGCCAAACGCACCAGCCAGGAGGCCTGTTCGATCACCGCCGCGCCGCCGTCGATGGCCGGCAGCAGCCGCTCCTGCAGATCGATCACCAGCAGGGTGGAATCCTTCGCTCGCATCAGCATCACTACGCTCCTTCCTTCACCGCAAAACGTGCGTCGAGTCGGCTATAGCCCAGGCCGACGCCCTTGTGCACCCGCAACTGCACGGGAATACGCTCCTTCATCGCCTCGACATGGCTGATCACACCGATGGTCTTGCCGCTGGCGTTGAGGTTGTCCAGCGCATCCAGGGCCACCTCCAGCGTTTCGCCGTCCAGCGTACCGAAGCCTTCATCGAGAAACAGCGAATCAATACTGGTCTTGTGGCTGACCAGATCGGACAGCGCCAAGGCCAGCGCCAGGCTGACCAGGAAACTCTCGCCACCGGACAGCGTACGGCAGTCGCGCGCTACGTCGGCCTGCCAGGTGTCGCACACCTCCAGCTCGAGTTCGCCGCTACCCTTGCGCGCCAGCTGGTAGCGCCCGTGCAGACGCTTCAGTTGGCGATTGGCCAGATGGATCAGATGATCGAGGGTCAGGCCCTGGGCGAACTTGCGGAACTTGGCGCCGTCGGCCGAGCCGATCAGGCCGTTGAGCTGTTGCCACAGGCGCTGCTCACTCTCCTGCACACTGATTTCGGCGAACAGCGCCTGCTGGCTGCTGCGCCGCGTCTCGTCGGCCTGCAACTGCGCGCGCAACTCACCCTGGCGCTGGCTCAGTGCACGCAATTCGCTCTGCAGTACCTGCAACTGCTCATCCAGTTCACCAAGCGCCAACTCGGTCTGCTGCGTGGCGCTGAGCTGCTGCAGCTGCGCGTCGGCGGCAGCCAACAGCGTCGAAGCCTCGGTCAAGGCGCGCTCCACACGTGCCTGCAAAGCCGCCAGACGCTCTCGCTCGCCCTCTTCCAGCAGCGCGGCGAGAAACGCCGCAAGATCGCTGAAAGGACTGGCCGTCAGTGCCGTCAGCCAGTGCTGCTCGGCCTCGCTCGAGCGTTGCTGCAGCTGCAGCAACAAGGTCTGCTGACTCTGCACGCGGCCGCGCAACGCATCGCTTTCGCGCTGGGCACTGGCCAGGCTGTTGGCGGCCTCATTCAACGCCAGTTGCGGCTGTGCCGATGGCTCGGGTTCAGCCAGCGTCAGCGCACCTTGGTCCTGCCAGCGCTGTTGCCAGTGCCCGGCCTGTGTCTCGGCGTCGGCGAGCAGGCGCTGCGCCTCGCGCTGCTGCTCCTGCAGTTGCTGATCCTGCGCCTGGGCCTGCTGCCAGTCGCGCCAGGCCTGCTCCTGCTCGTCCAGCCAAAGGCCAGCGTCCGACGGCAACTCAACAGCAAAACCCTCGAGACTGCTCAGCAGCACTTGCTCGTGATGCCGAAGCGCCTGCTGCAAACGCTGCAGGTCCTGGCCCTGCTCAGCTTGTCGCGCCTGCAGGTTCTCCTCATCACGCGCCAGTAGCGCCTGGCGCTGCTGCGCATCAGCCAACGCCCGCTCGGCCACTTCACGTGCACCACGCGCCTGTACCAGTTGCGCCTGCCCGGTCTCGACCGAGGCGAGTCGCGTTTGCAGATGCGTCAGGCTCTGCTCGTGCTGGCGCTGCAGTTCGCGCAAAGCGGCGCCGTCAGATATCTGCAAGGCCTGCTCGATCAGTTGCTGCTGCCACTGCGCATCCTGCTGAGCGGCCTGCTGGCTCGCCTGCTCCAGTTGCTGCTGAACCTGAGCGATCTGCGTGACCAGCCGGGTCAGCTCGTCACGCAGGGTGCCGCCCTGGCTTTCCAGTTGCGCCAGTTCGTTGCGGCACTGCTCCAGCGCCTGGCGCGTGGCGGAGACGTTGAGCGCCTGGTACTGACTGACCGCCGGATGCTCGTGCGAACCACACAACGGGCAGGCTTCGCCCGGCTGCAGCTGGGCGCGGTAGGCTTCCAGATCCTGAATGCGCTGCTCCTGCTCCAGCAGCTTTTCCTTGTCGGCCTGCTGTTGCTTGAGCGCCTTGTAACGCTCGCGCAGGCCGGTGATTTCATCGTTCTTGCGGGAGTGCTGTTGCTGCAACTGAGCCAGACGCGGGGTCAACTCGGCGATCTGTGCAGCCATTTGCTCGCGGCTCTGCGCCAGTTGCTCCAGACGATCCAATACGCGCCCTTGCACTTGCAGTTGCTGCCAACGCTGGCGCAGTCCGGCCTCGTCGCCCTCGCCCAGCAAGGCCTGCAGCTCGCTCTGCTGCCTGACCTCGCTGGCGCGCGCATCCTCCAGCCGCTTCAGCGCGTCGGCCTGCTGCACACCGAGCTGATCACGCTGACGCTGCAAGGCGGCGAGCTGCTCACCTTCCTGCGCCATGCGTGCGTGCAGTGCCTGTTGCTCCTTGAGCAGTTGCCCGCGCTGATCGAACTGCACACGCCAACTACCCAGAAGCTCGCCCAGGCGTTCCCGTTGCGGCGCAGCGCTCATTCGTACATGCAGCGTTTCACGCTGCCCGGCCAGACGCTGCAGCTCCGCGTGACGCAGGCTCAGGCTTTGCTGGGCATAGCGGCTGGCCAGCCAGAGCTGCCGGTGCTCGCGCTCGGTGCTGTGGCGTTGCTGCTGATGCAGGTCATCCAGCACTTGCTGTGCCTGCTGCCTGTCCTGCTGCGCCTGCTGCCAGGCCAGGTACAACGGCTGCAAGCGAGCTGCCGGCTCACTGGCGGCCAGGCGCTGCAGTTCAACGGCTGCCTCGTTACGGGCCTGCTGGGCCTGCTCCAGTCCAAGTCGCGCCTGCTCCCGTTGCTGCTCGGCCTGCTGCAGCGCCTCACGCCAACGGCGCTGGGCCTGCAGAGCCTGCTGCCGGGCCAGCAGCGGCGACTCCTCCAAGCCCAGACGCTGCTGCTCGGCCTGCAGCTCGGCGCGCTGCGCTTCGTCGAGCAACTCCATGCCTTGGGCGCGGCTTTTCAGCATATTGAGTGCCTGTTCGGCAGCCTTGGTGCGCTCGTAGACCTGCTGCGAGATCTGCCCGTAAATCTCGGTGCCGGTCAGCTCCTCCAGCAGCTCGGCGCGCTGGTTGGCATTGGCTTCGAGAAACGCCGCAAAGCCGCCCTGGGCCAGCAGCATGGACTTGGTGAAGCGCTCGAAATCGAGGCCGGTCAGCTCAGCGGTGAGACTTTCCTTCTCGCGGATCTTGTCGGTGAGTATTTCGCCATCGGCGATACGTGCCAGCTCGACCTTGGGCGCCTGCAACGCACCGTCGACCTTGTCGCGCGCGCGGCGCTGGCTCCAGAAGGCGCGGTAGCCCTGCCCCTTGACCTCGAACTCGACCTCGGCCAGGCAGTCGGCGGTATGCCGCGTCATCAGCTCGTTGCCACTGGCCGACAGCGTGCTCATGCGCGGCGTGCGGTGGTACAGCGCCAGGCAAATGGCGTCGAGCAAGGTGGTCTTGCCCGCACCGGTCGGCCCGGTGATGGCGAACAGGCCGCTACCGGCGAAAGGCTCGGCAGCGAAGTCGATCTTCCACTCGCCCTTGAGGGAATTGAGGTTCTTGAGGCGCAGGCTGAGGATTTTCATGCACAGGTCGTAAGCCGTTGAAGGTAACTATTGTCGCATCGTTAGCAGCTGCCGACAGTCGACCCTAGGCTTTTGAGTTCTCGCCAGAGAGCATGCAGCGCCGGATTGAGATTGGCATGCGATCGATAGAGATGGATATCCAACGCTACGCCACGTTCGCTTGAGGCAGCACATACCAGCTTGCCGTCAGTCAAGGCAGACGCCACGACAGAACGAGGCAGCCAGGCAACCCCAAGCCCTCGAATGGCCATTTCCATCAAATGCATCGCCATGTCGGCCTCATGTCGGCGCTTGAGGTGAAGGCGCTCCCCGAAGCTCTCGACTGCGACCTCTTCCAGACGCCCGAGAAAGGTTCCTGCCGAGTAACCGAGCTGGGGTAAAGGAGACGACGGATGCCCCGGAAGAGGAAAGCGAGGCCGCCCGTGTGCATCAGGCGCACACACAGGCAAGAGCAGATCGCCCCCCAGAGAGAGACAAGTAAAACGATCAGGATCAAGCAGGATAGGGACTTGGGGATGACTGTAGGTGAGCATCAAATCGCATCGCCCTTCAGTCAACGCTACTGCCGCATCGTGGATGTTGGCAGACAGCACACGCGCATTGAGCTCAGCATGAGTCTGCTGAAAATGATCGAGCAGCTCAGGCAGGAAAGTGATCGACAGGGTATGACTCGCCATGATGCGAACGAAGCGTCCAGACATCGTATCGTCTTGCCGTAACGATGTACGTAGTTCGATCAAGGCCGCTAGCGCTTCCCGCCCCTGGTCACAGAATGTTTGGCCAGCTGCCGTCAATTGAACCGGGTAGGTACTGCGGTCGACCAGTTCGACACCCGCCCAGTCCTCAAGCGAACGAATCCGGCGTGACAGCGCAGACTGCGTGACACATCGCAAGTCAGCCGCCCGAGAGAAATTCTTGGTCTGTGCAACAGCCAGCAGGTCATCGACCCATTTGATCTGCATGGTATGCCCCCGTGGCGCTCTCCAGAAAAATGCGGCTATCAGTCGTGCCCCGAGTATGCCGCCAACAACTATGCGCTTTCCACATACTTTGATGGCAGATTCTCATCACTCCAGAGAAAGTGCCTCGATAGAATCGAGATGAACTGACACCCGGGCCACAGGCACGTCGCCTTCCTCGCACATGGAGTACGCACTCAAAATTAGAACTTGAAGGGTCGAGCATGCGTTTATTTACACGCTGGGCAATGGCGATGAGCCTGTTGTTCATCATTGACCAATCTCATGCAGAGGCGTTTCCCAGCCACTATCGCATGGTGTTGATGACGGAAAATTTCCCGCCCTTCAACATGTCAGCCGATGGCAAGAATTTCTCGCGGGACGCGAACATCACGGGGTCGAACACCGCTGTAATCAGAGAAATGTTCAAACGGGCGGGCATTCCCTACCACCTCAGCCTGCGCTTTCCTTGGGACAGGATGTACAACCTGGTTCTTGAGAAAGACAACTACGCGCTCTTCTCGGTGACCCTCAACGACACCCGTAAACCCGATTTCCAATGGGTTGGCCCATTGTCATCAACCCGTCGAGTGTTTGTAGCAGCGCCTGGCTCGACTCTCACGCTGACTCGGCTGGAAGAAGCCCGTAAGTATCGTATCGGCTCTTACCGAAATGCCTCATCTGGAGCCTTTCTGGAGAAGAACGGCATCCCCTTCTCCTCCTCTCTTCGCGACCAAGAGAACATCAGCAAGCTGCTGGATGGGCGCATTGATTTCTGGGTAACCAATGACCCGGTATTTCACTATTACGCCGCCCAGCAAGGTGTCAGCGGGCTACGCGTCGCCTTTGTCGCTGAAGCCGAGACCTATCAGTACCTCGCGATCAATCGCAACACGCCTGAAGCCGTCACCAAGCGACTGCAAGAAAGCCTCGACGAAATGAGTGCCGACGGCACCTTGCAACGCCTTCAAACCTCGTTCCTGAAAAGCGCTCAATGAGTCGCTGCGCGCAGCCCCGCAGAGCCTGAGCCCTGGGCTTGAACAACTTTGCATACCACGCAGTAGAGGTAGTCAGCCCAATGAACCGTCTGAAATTTCGCCATAAAATCCTGACAGCAGCTGCTTTCATCGTTGTATTGGCCTTTGGCGCTTTCGCCTTGTTCAACGACTATTACCAGCGCAACACCCTGCGCTCCGAGGTCGAAAACAATCTCACCGAACTCGGAGCACTCACCACCAGTAACATTCAGAC
This sequence comes from Pseudomonas alcaliphila JAB1, assembly GCF_001941865.1. Taxonomy (NCBI): domain Bacteria; kingdom Pseudomonadati; phylum Pseudomonadota; class Gammaproteobacteria; order Pseudomonadales; family Pseudomonadaceae; genus Ectopseudomonas; species Ectopseudomonas alcaliphila. The sequence continues at coordinate 3,989,107 of NZ_CP016162.1, forward strand.
CTGGCTACACGGCCACATGCGCCTGGTCGAATCCATGGCTCAGCAGTTGGCTCGCTCAGACGACCGGCCTGAAATTGTGGGCCTACCCGTTTATGGCTCCACGTTCCAGATGAGCTACTTCGGCAGTTCAGGTGGGGAGATGTACTCGGTACCGGCTGCGCAACGTGCATCGGACTATGACCCTCGCGCACGGGGCTGGTACCAGGCTGCTCAGAAGGCGAGCGGCACGGTGGTTACGGAGCCCTATATCGCAGCATCGACAGGCAAATTGGTGATTACGGTCGCCAGTCCGGTGGTACGTGATGGCCAAACAATTGGTGTCGCCGGCGCCGATATTGATCTGACGACCATCAGCAACATCATCAACTCATTGAGCTTCGAGGGTAACGGCCACGCCTTCATCGCCAATGCGAACAACAAAGTGCTCATACATCCCCGCGCGGAGCTGATTCTAAAACCTCTTGATGAGATTTTTACCGACAGCAACGTGCATGTGAACCAACCGTTCGGAGAGCTCGAGCAGGATGGCAACGCACAATTCATCTCGTTCACAGCGCTAAAGGACATCCCCTCAGCAGATTGGAAATTGGGCTTGGTCATGAACCAGCACTATGCCTTTTCCATGCTCGATGCCTTTCGTACGTCTGCCGCGATCGCTGCGCTTGTGGCAGTAGCCATCATCATTCTCTTGCTAGGCCTGCTAATCAAAATACTGATGAAGCCACTGTTCACGATGGGTAAGACCATGGAGGGCATCGCTGACGGCGATGGCGATCTCACCCAGCGCTTGACGATCCAGCACCAGGACGAATTCGGTCAGATTGGCCTGGCATTCAACCGTTTCGTGCACCGTATCCACGGTTCAATTCACGAAGTCGCATCGGTCACTCAACAGGTCAACGCCATGGCCACTCAGGTTATCGAGGCCTCCAACTCCTCGCTGCAGCATTCCGACCAACAGGCCAATCGCACCGAAAGCGTGGCAGCGGCAATAAACCAGCTAGGAGCAGCTGCACATGAAATCGCCAGCAATGCAGCAGCCACCTCACAGCATTCCAGTCTGGCCAGTGAGTTGGCGGCTCAAGGGCAGGACGTGCTGGGCCAATCGATTTCAACCACCCGTGAGCTTTCAGAAAAAATCGCCAATGCCTGCACGACCATCGAAAGCCTCAATGCGAAAACAGACGACATTGGGCAAATTCTCGACGTGATCAGCGGGATCTCCCAGCAAACCAATCTTCTGGCATTGAATGCCGCGATCGAGGCGGCACGAGCCGGGGAAGCTGGACGCGGATTTGCGGTAGTTGCCGATGAGGTAAGAAGTCTGGCTCATCGCACTCAGGCGAGCGCTCAGCAGATCCAACAGATGATTGATGAGCTCCAGGAAGGCGCCCGCCAGGCAGTGAACATCATGACCGAAAGTCAACGCCAGAGCGAAAGCACCGTGCGAACTGCCGACAATGCGGGCGAGCGCCTAGGCCTCGTGGCAACTCGCATCGGTGAGATTGACGGTATGAACCAGTCGGTAGCGACGGCAACGGAAGAGCAAACGGCTGTCGTGGAGTCCATCAATCAAGACGTCGACGAGATCAATGTGCTTAGCCAGAGCTGCATCATCAATCTCCGTACGTCGCTCGCGGCCTGCGAAAACCTCAGTGCCCAGGCGAGGAGACTCGACCTGTTGGTGGGCGGGTTCCGGCTTTAGTCTTCGAGTGAAGGAAAGACATCTGCGCCCGGACGATTGAAAGCGGGCTCGGCTCTACAGACGCACATGAATAACCGGCCAGGACCTATAGCGCGGTCGATGCAAGAGAAGGTGCCGACAGGAACTCAGATCGATGATGCACCGGCTTCAGGAGAGGCGGGCTCTTGCCTAGCCTCTCCTGAGTCAAGCGTACGACGCTGGAGTGATCGTCCCTGCCAGGGGAACTCTGTTCCCGCGCAGACAGGACAGCAGCTCCATCGCGGCACAGCGCTTGCGCCGACCCGCAGGACACTAATCTAGAACCTGCGGATTTCCTGGGCTCCCGCATTCGCGGGGGTGACCTTGAATGCTTAGCGCTCTTGCAATGCGATGGCAACACAGGAAGAAGCCAGAACACTCGTAGGGTCCACCAACGGCAGAATAGATACGGCTTCAGGCGTAAGCTCGATCAGTGGCAACTCGGTACAGCCAAGGATCACCGCCTGGGCTCCCAACGCCTGCATATGCTTGATTGATGCAGTGAGGTCGTCGCTGCAGCGCCCCGTGGTGTGCCCCGACTTCACGCCGGTGTCACCGTAGATAGCAGCCATGACACGCGCCTGGTTAGCTTCATCCGGCACCAAAAGCTCGATACAGGAGCCAGAGAACGCCTCATGGTAAACCCCTGTAGCAACAGTGCCCGTAGTGGCGAGTAAACCGACCCGATGAACATTAGGAAGAAATCGCTGAATATGAATTCTGACTTCATGGAGCATATTCAAGATTGGCACATTCAACTGCGCGTCGATTTTCTCAACAAAAGCATGTGCGGTATTGCATGGAATCGCAATTATATCCGCGCCCCCCTCCTCAAGCCTTTTACAGGTTGCCAATAGCGAAATGGTTGGGTCCTCGCCACCAGACAAAAGATGAGCAGTGCGGTCGGGTATCTGAGGGTTCTGCTCCACGAGCATTTTTATATGATCTTGATCGCACGCTGCCCTCGTCAACTGGACGACCTTGCGCATAAAGTCAACTGTCGCAGCTGGGCCAACGCCCCCTACGACACCCACCTTGAACTTATGTGCAGCACGCGCGCCGCCAACAAACAAAGCGTATTCGGCATATGCCTGATTTGAATCAATGATGGGTACGCCAACTCGCATCCGCAACGCATCAATAAACACGGGAATTTCAGTTAACCCTGGCAGAATCAACTCAGCCCCTTGCTCAATAAGATTATCGCAAGCGCTTACCAGGCTATCCAGGCACCAACCATCATGGTGACCATTGCGTATACCGCGTGGGCCATAAACTGCAGACATCAGGCCTTGCGCCTGTACCTCCGGCTCGGGATAAAGGACACTCCAGGTATCACCAAACGCGCGGTCAAATAACTGTGCATCTTTGACGAAAGTCGACGTCAGCACACCGATAGAGCGTACCTGCGGGTAATTCTTCGTCACACAGGCCTGCAACGCATCAATCAAACTAACGACAGAAAGTTCCAGTTCTGGTGCAAGCTCTGCCAAGAAACAGTGGGAAACGAAACAGGGCACCAACGCAACATCAACACCGCTTCGCTCCATGGTTTTCAACATGTTATAGACATAGAACTTTCTACGTGTCGGGTCATAATCTTCAGAGCAGGCTAAACCCGAATCGGCAAAGGGATGCTGTTCGAATGCGACGTCAAACTGACGTTGCGGCGTTGCCTTTATCATTTTCAACAGGGTGTCCACGCCGGCAACAGCGCCTAGCCCACCCACGACGCCATATTTACTGGGCCTCGCCATATCCATCATTTTATCAGCCATTAAATTTCACCTGTGCATGAAAAATGGGCTGTATATACAGCCCATTGGTTTCGTCATACTTGGCTGGACTGCAACTGCTCCGGTATATCCGTTGATTTCAAAACGTGGGCTGTATCGTAGAGGGTCTGATCCAGCTGCCCTTCGCTTTTGGCAACCACGACCGCCACGGCGCAATCACCGACAACATTCAACGAGGTGCGTGCCATATCGAGTATCCGGTCGATGCCGGCGATGATCGCTACCCCTTCCAAAGGCAAGCCGACCGATGTGAGTACGAGGGACAGCATGATGAGACCAGCGCCCGGCACACCTGCAGTGCCGATGGATGCCAAGGTTGCTGTCAGCACGATGGTGGCGTACTGAGCGAGGCTCAGATCGATACCGTACGCTTGAGCAATGAACAGAGCACATACACCTTGGTACAGCGCGGTACCGTCCATATTAATGGTTGTGCCAAGTGGCAATACGAAACTTGAAACGCCACGTGACACACCAAGATTACGCTCGGTCGACATCATCGTGACCGGGAGCGTTCCGGCGCTCGATGTACTGCTAAAGGCTACGATAGCGGGCTCGATCACACCCTGCACGTAACGGACGGGGCTGAGACCTGCAACAAACTTGATCAACCCGGCGTAAACAACTGCCGCATGAATCAAGCAGCCCAGATAGACCACACCGATTACTTTTGCCAAAGGAGCCAAAAGTTCTAATCCGTATGTTCCAGCCACCCAGGTAACCAGCGCAAATACGCCGTACGGCGCAAAGGCAATAATAATCCCGGTAAACTTGTAAAAAACTTCAGCCAACGAATCCATGAACTTCTTGACTGGTTTCGCCGCCTCACCAGCCAAGGTGATTGCCAAGCCGAACAGGATGGCGAACACAATGATCTGCAGCACATTACCTTGTGCAAAAGCAGCTACCGGGTTGGCCGGGACCAACGCCACCAGCGTTGCTACCAAGCTCGGAGATTCGGCAACCGTCACGGCTTGCGCTGCGCCCAAATCAATTCCCACGCCAGGCTTGAAGATCATTGCCAGCGCCAAGCCAATAATAATGGCTATAGCTGTCGTGCCAAGATAAAGCGAAAGAGTTTTAATGCTCAATCGGCCCATGGTCGACATATCACGCAAAGACGTCACGCCACTGACCAACGAAACGAATATCAGCGGCACAATGAGCATTCTTATACCGTTGAGGAAAAGATCCCCAATAGGCTTGATACTTGCTGCATATTCACCATAACCACTCTGATTCAGTGCGACGCCAAGCACCACACCCAGCGTAAGCGCTATGAATATCTGCTTCCACAGCGGCATGCTTGTCCAGAAGGAAAACATCCCCCCCGTTTTTTTAATCTCTGCTTTCTTCACGATATGTATGCTCCATACTCTACGTACGTTAATTATTTTTCTAGGCAGTACTTTGTGCTGTATTGTTTTTATTTACGGATTGGCTTATAGAGCACATCCAAATGCCGTTTTCATCTCCCCATATCCGGGTCATTAGTATTTCTTATACAAGCCAGCCTCTTTTGCGCCTTTGTGGGAACGTTATACCTCCCCAGTCCGGCTCGCCCAATTCTTCTTTTCGATGACTAATGCTTTTTACGCATGACCCCCGCAGGGGCCTCTACATTCAGTAGAGTTATGCTCAGAAAGACAACATGACGCAGACAACAAGATTGCCGTCCAGGCGAGGAGAACGAATGGAGGTTAACTGGCTAGAGGATTTCTTGACGCTTTCCGTAACCCGGAATTTTTCGCGCGCCGCAGAGATGCGCAATGTCACGCAACCAGCATTTAGCCGGCGGATACAAATTCTGGAGGCCTGGGTAGGAGCGTCACTCATTGATCGCAGCATATTCCCGATAACCCTGACGGCGGCTGGGGAGGCCTTCCGGCGAACGGCCCAAGAGGTTCTGGAGACGTTACGCTACGGTCGTGAGGAGGTGCAGGGATTAGTACCAGCGGGCGGCGAGGTAGTTACCATTTCTGCTTCGCACACCTTGGCAGTGAGCTTTTTCGCGGACTGGCACGCGGAGCTGCAACATAGCGCAGGCCGTCTCAACGCCCGGGTTCTTGCTGACAACATAGCCGCTTGCGCTGAAGCCCTGATCTCGGGGACTTGTGAACTGATGCTGGCATACAGCGACTCGGGCATTGCCAATATTGCCGGATTGGAACGCTACCCTTCCGTGTTGCTGGCAAACGATCGCCTGATTCCAGTCACAGCGCCAGACTCAACTGGATCAGCGCTACACTCGCTGAACAGCACGCAAAAGCTTCCCTATCTGTGCTATCCGGGTAACAGCTTCCTTGGGCGCATGACGCGCTCTGTAGTGGAGCGAGAACGCTTGTCCGACAAACTGGAATATCGATTCGAATGCTCAATGGCAGATGTACTCAAACGTGGGGCAATCGCAGGAGTCGGTGTTGCATGGATTCCCGAGCGCGTAGTTCGAGACGAGCTCGCCTCCGGAAAACTGGTTCTAGCAGGTGATGAGCAGCATACCGTCTCGCTCGGCATCACCCTTTACCGGAAAGCAGAGGCATCCAGCCCGCAAGTGGAAAGAATCTGGATGCTTGCCCTTGACCAGTCGTGCAGTCTGTAGAGAACGCATACTGACTTTGCACCTCGTTCGGCGCCCACTCGCTCACATGCATTAGTTTCGCCTACGGCACTGACCGTTACAGGGAACCCGCAGGCGACAAAGAGTCTTTGCACTCAATCGCGGCAATAGCCCTCGCCGCTGCGCACGGTCAGGCAGTTCTGTTTATCCAGCAGCCATTTCATGCCGGTAGCTTCGCCGTCGGTGGCGCTGATGCTCTCCACCACGCCATCGCGCACGAAGACGATCTTCGCCCCCTGCGCACGCCCGACGAAGCGGCGCGGGCCGTCGAGGTTGGCGATGGTCAGGCGGTAGTCGACCGGCGTGCCACTGATATCCAGGTAAGTGCCCTCTGGCCCGTTCCAACGCCCCAGCCATTGCTGGGTGGTAGATACACCACCGCTTACGCCGGCAGTTCCACTGCAACCGGCCAGCAGCAGGGCACCGAGCCCCAGGGTTGATCGGATGATTGCCATGGAGATGTCCTCGTTCACGGATGCGGGTTAGGCGGTTCGACTCGTTTCGATGTTACTGGGTTCATCTGGCAGCTCAGTGACATTCGATCCAGGCACGCTTAGCAAAGGGTCGGCATCCACAGCATAGAACGGCCGGCGCACCAACGGCCTTTCAAAGCACGGCAGCAAGATTGCTACGCGCCTGCGCTTCATAGCGCACGTTGAAATGCTCGGTGCTGTAAATGCAGGGGCGTCCCAGAAATGCCTTGAGCACGCTACGGCGCTTCATGCGATAGACGAAACCCGGTACCCAGGCGTACTCGGCGCGCACCTGAGCGTCGTACTCGGCGAACCGCTCTGGCGTGGCGCCGAGAATGGCCAGGTCGATATCCACCAGCAACTGCTCATCCGGCTCGCTCGGCGTCGCATCATGCCGGGTGACCATGATCAGTCGTTCGACCCGCGCCAAGGTCGCCTGGCTGGCCTGACAGCTCGCGAGCACCCGGATGGCCCAGTCCGCACTCTGCCGCTCGTTGTTCTTGCCGCGCACGTCGTAGATGGCGTCATGGAACCAGAGCGCGATGGCCACCTCTCCCGGCTGCTGCGCCAGGTGCCGTGCCTGATCGAAATGCATAAGGCATTCGCGCAGATGCTGCAGCGAGTGGTAGTGCCGTTGCGGTTCCTCGTAGGCACGCACGAGCTGCTCGAACAGACCTGGCGGAGGCTGTAGGCCAAGGTCTGACCAGGCGCGAGCCCAGGATGATGGGAGAAGAGTCATTTGGAGGATCGATAGCGTTTTGGTTAAGGGGCGGGTTTTAACCGGTACCAGCGAGCGGTTTTAACCTGTTGCTATCCACTTCTAACTGAATAAGCCAGCGATTGCACTTGTTATGCCTTCGATAATTGTTAGAAGTCCGTCGATCATGGCTTCAAAGGTACCGACTATTATCTCCAGAATTCCCTCGCTGCTCTGAATAGGAAGTACAGCTGCTCCAGCAACGGAAATAGCCATGGCTGCTATGGCAACGGAGCTGAAGCCCATAACCATGATGTAAATTGCAGAACCTATAAGCAGGGCCGCGCAAAGCGAATTAAAGGCCCTCCGCACTATCGATCGCTTTACTTTCTTTTTCATTTCAAGACCCACTTGTAGCTGAGTAAAAACACCAAATATATATAGTGCTTGGTTAAGGGACGGGCTTTAGCCCGCACCAGTAAGCGAAGCGAGCGATTTGAATACTAATTGTTAGACTGAGTAGCTAGCTGGTTATTGCATGTGGAACTAAATTTACCCCGATAGCTGCAAATACGAAAGGTGCTAAGTATTTTGTTAGGTCAGCAATTCCGCCAATCCCAACCCAGAAATATGAATTTTCTGGGAGTGTTAGCTGATACTCCGCTATAGAGACGCTGAGGAATCCTGAGACGCCAACTATTAAGACTGAGCACATTATAAGAGCGAATCCATTTTTATAATTCTCATGCCTATCTATTTTGTCGGATTTGTATGTCTTATGAATTCTTTGTGCGCCATAGAAAATACAGCCCAATAGTGATACCAGCCATACGGTTACGGATAACAACTGATCAGCTCCTGTGTGGTCTAACACTCCAAGCAGGGGCAAATTTTGCGTTTTGAGCGCAGCGAAGCAAAATTTGTCCGCTGCCTTGGTTTGTTAACTGATTTCTAACCAGCAGGCTCTGGACTCTTGGTGAGCTTGCTTAATACTCTTAGGAAAAAACGAGGTATCAAGTGTTGCGACTGCAATAGATACCCAGTCTGGAAATTTTTCACTACCGCTCCACTCTATGCTGGAACCACATACTCTACAAAACTTGCGGACAATGTTTCCGGATGAGCTGTATGAGGAAAGGTTCTCTTCACCCGAAACATATCTTAAATCTGCTTTCGGTAGACTTGCATAAGTTGCAAAAGCAGCACTATGCTGCTTCTGGCACATTTTGCAATGACAGTGAGTTGTAGCTTTTGGCTCCGATAAAAGCTCAAAAACCACTAATCCACATAAACAGCTACCTTTGTGCATAATCTTTCCTGAAACAGTTAACGCCGCCAACACGCGCGGCTTTGTAGTGAAGGCGAAGCCGCAACGAAAAAGCCGTCGCTGTGATTGGCATTGTTATGCCCCGCTTTTTGTTTCGACATTTGATATTGATGATACCAAGTTCTTCGCCCTTTTAAGATTTATCTGAAGAACCAAATCAGTGACATCCAAGTCGCCACTATGGATTGCGTCATGACATGGCCTGCACACAGCCAGAAGGTTGTCCTCTTCTGTGGCGCCCCCCATTTCCCTTGGAATTAGATGGTGTAGTGTAATATCCGTTTTACTACCACAACAGCTACACCCATTGGCCTTTAGCTCATCACGCTTCTTTTTCCCAGGACGACGGGCAGCCAAAAATTTATTTTCAGGCAGTGATGGGTTAACGAACCCCTGGACGCTGTTCAACGTGGGGTGAAACTCTGCGCATCTTGGATGCCCACCGTTTTACAGATCCGATGTGCATTATAACTCCGGGTAGAGTAACACCATTTAAAAGTTGCTGAAAAAGTACAGCCGCGCTTAATTCGCCGGCGACTATCCACTTAAAGCCTTGATCTTTGAACTCTCTCGCGGACCTAAGTGATTGCCAGCGAGGACCTCGTAGCTCCCGAGAATTTTCGAATCCGCCAAAAACTGTATCGGAGCCTATTGAAACGGTGCCGTCAGGCTTTCGAGAAAGATGCACAAGCAACCATTGGTCCTTTTCTCGCAAGGCTGCTTGTATTTCCAACCTAACTCTATCTTTAATCTCTAGAGATTTGTCTTTTTCCACGCGCCCTCCCGATGATTGCATAACAGTGATTAGATGGAGGGCGGTACTAACCCGATAGTAGTGCCTTCCATCTAACTCCGCATCACACTCATCATCGCTCTGAGAAAATTCTTTTCAAATCATGGCATTACCGGCCAGCCCCTGATATCCGGACGTATTCGCTTGACTTCCTCTTTTTGCCCTACCATTACTACTGTACAAAAACACAGCCAGGGAGTCGGCCATGGAAACCTCCAGCAAACCTCGCCTGCAAGAGCAGTTCAGGGCGGTGATGTGCTTGCATCATTAGAGCATCCGCACAGAAAAATCCTACTGGTACTGGATTCGCTATTTCATCCGTTTCCATCAACTGCGCCATCCATTGGAGCTTGATGCTGTCGAGGTCAACGCCTTTCTTTGGTGGTTGGCAGTTGGGCGCCAGGTAGTGATATCTGCGCAGTTCAGGGGCTGCAAGGCCAGGGGCTGGCCAATATAGTCAGCCTGCCAGGCTGACCGAGGTTATCGTGAGGGCATTCCCGGATTGCATCCGGGCTACGGAGGCTTGCAACTAAGCCTTGGGCAGCGCCTCCAGCACCTGCCGATACAACCCCTGCAAACGCAGGGCATCCTCTTCTTCCAATGTCTCTTGCAGCAGGCGGCGCGCGAAGACGTCTTCCACGCTCAGCTCGTCCAGCGTTTCCCGCGCTTCGCTGGCCAGACTGGCCATGGCGTTGCCGCGCTCACGGCGGATGCGCAGCACCTCCACGGGATGCCCTTCGCACAGGGCGTTGATGCGGCTTTGCAGGTCGCTCAGGTAGTCGTCAGTGCTCACTTGCACTTCCAGCCACACGGGCCGCTCGGGTGTGCCCTGTGCCGCTACCTCGGTGATGGAGCCTGCCAGTTCCTTGAGCGAGCCGCGCAGGCTGGCCATGGGTTGGAAGACCGGCACGGGCAGTGACGTGATGGACTGCAAGGTGGCGCCCTCGAACGTCAGCAGCAGGACTTCCTTCTGCTGACGTGCCTCGTCGAAGGACAACGCAATCGGCGAGCCGCTGTAGCGGATATGCTCCAGGCCGCCGACCTTCTGCGGGCGGTGGATATGGCCAAGGGCGATGTAGTCCGCCGGCGGGAAGGCGCTGGTGGGGAAGGCTTCCAGGCTGCCGACGTAGATCTCGCGCACCGACTCACTGGCGCTGGCGCCAACCGTGGTGAGGTGACCGGTGGCGATGATCGGTAGCGTCAGGCCCAGCTCGTCACGCTTGCTCGCCGCCAGCTCGTACAGTGCCCGGTAATGCTCGGCGATGGCTTGCTGCAACGACTGCTGTTTGTCCTGCGCGCTCTGCCCCGCCTGGCTGGCGAGTACGTCGCGCGGGCGAATGAAGGGAATGGCACAGAGAACGACGCCCGGCTGGCCAGTACGATCATTGAGCACCAGTACCTGTTCGGCCAGATCGACGCCCACGCTCGGCACCACCTGGGTACCCAGTTGCGCCAGCAGGCTGCGGCTTTCACCGAGCATGGCAGGCGAGTCATGGTTGCCGCCCAGTACGACCAGGGCGCAGCCGGCGTCGCGTAGCTCCACCACCAGCCGGTAGTACTGCTCGCGGGCGTAACTGGGCGGTGCGCCGGTGTCGAACACATCACCGGCGATCAGCAGCACGTCCACATCGTGCACACGCACCTGCTCCAGCAGCCAGGCGCAAAAAGCCTGGTGCTCGGCCTGACGGGTCTTGCCCATGAAATGCTGGCCCAGGTGCCAGTCGGAGGTGTGCAGAATGCGCATGCGAAAACGACCAAAGCGAAAAACCCGCCTACAGTGCCTGCGCACCCGCAGGCTGGCAATGCCGCCGTAACGGATCGGTCGATCACATCCGGTTACACAGCCGCAGGCGCTGCGGTTAGTGGCCTGAAGGGCGTTCTTGCCCGATCCTGCTGCACATAGGTACGAACCTAGGCCCCGCTCACCAGTCGGAAAAAAATCGCCACCCGTGAGGAGATTTTCCCGATGAGCGCTCTATCCGTTCGTAGCTTCGCCTCCTTCACCCTCCCCGTCAGCTTGTTGGCCAGCCTGGTGGTTGGCCCCGCGCAGGCACAACCGCCCAGACTCGACGTCCCTTATGTGCCCACGCCGGAGCCTGTGGTGGCGCATATGCTCGAGCTGGCCGAAATCGGCCCGGACGACTATGTCATCGACCTGGGCTCGGGCGATGGCCGCATCGCCATCTCCGCCGTGCAGGACCACGGCGCCAGAGCGGCCTATGGCATCGACCTGGACCCTGAACGCATCAGAGAGGCGCAGGAGAACGCCGAACGCGAGGGCGTAGCGGACAAGGTCACGTTCGAGCAGGGTGACCTGTTCCAGAAGGATATTTCCGAGGCCGACGTGCTGACCATGTACCTGCTCTCCACGGTCAACATGCGCCTGCGTCCGGTGATTCTCGACACCCTCAAGCCCGGTACTCGGGTGGTGTCGCACGCCTTCAACCTCGGCGACTGGGAGCCTGATCAGAGCGACGTGATCAATGGCAGCTCGGTGTTTCTGTGGGTCGTGCCAGCCAAGGTCGCGGGTCAGTGGACTCTCGAGCTCGATGGCCGGAATCATCAGGTCGAACTCGATCAGCGCTTCCAGAAGGTGGTTGGCAAGGTCGACGGCCAGCCCGACGTGCTCAGCGGCCAGTTGAAAGGCAACGAGCTGCGCTTCACCTTCGACGACAGGCTGTATGTCGGCCAGCTCAACGGTGACCGTATCGAGGCGGTGCCGGCCGATGGTGCTCAGCAGGGTTGGATCGCGCGCAGGAGCTAAGCCATGACATCGCTAGGGTCCTCGCAGCGCGCCGGGCTGTCGGTGATCGATGCCGTTGCCATGCTGGTCGGCGTGGTGATCGGTGTCGGAATTTTCGGCCTGCCGCCGCTGGTGGCGCAGCATGCCAGCAGCGCCGAGCTGTATCTGGCCCTGTGGCTGGTCGGCGGTCTGGTGATGCTGATCGGCGCGCTGTGTTACGGCGAGCTGGGTGCGGCACATCCGGACCAGGGCGGCGAATACCATTATCTGAGCCTGGCCTGGGGTCCGCAGGTCGGCCTGCTGTTCGCCTGGGCGCGCGGTATGGTGATCCAGACCGGCGCCATTGCGGTGGTCGCGTTCATCTATGGCGACTACGCCCAGCGCCTGCTGCCGCTCGGAGACTATGGCGGCGCCTGGCACGCCGCTCTGGTGGTGGTGGCGCTGACCCTGCTCAATGTGCTGGGCACGCGCGAATCGCGACGCGCCCAGCTGTTCTTCACCAGCGTGACGGTACTGGCCCTGCTGCTGGTGGTACTGGCCGGCCTGGTGCTGGCCGAACCGCAGCCGCATACCGCCAGCGCCGCACCTGCCAGCGGCAACCTGGCGGCGATGCTGGGCATGGGTATGGTGTTCGTGTTGCTCACCTATGGCGGCTGGAACGAGGCGGCCTACCTGTCCGGTGAGTTGCGCAACCCGGCGCGCAACATGAGTCGCGTGCTGCTGATCGGCACTGCGCTGGTGACCGCCATCTACCTGCTGGCGAACCTGGTATTTCTTAATATCTTTGGCCTCGACGGCCTGCGTCAGAGCGATGCCGTGGCGGCGGACCTGATGAATATCGTCGCCGGGCCACGGGCCGAGGCCATGCTGGCAGTGTTCGTCTGCCTGACCGCATTGAGCACCCTGAACGCCACGCTGTTCACCGGTGCGCGGGTCTACTACGCGCTGGGCCGCGACGTGCCGCAACTGGCATTCATCGGTCGCTGGAACGAACGCGGCGCCACCCCAGTACGCGCCTTGCTGCTGCAGTGCGCACTTACCCTGCCGCTGATCCTGTTCGGCGCCCTGAGTGCGAATGGCGTACAAACCATGGTGGCCTACACCGCGCCGGTGTTCTGGCTGTTCATGTTCCTCGTCGCGCTGGCGCTGATTCGCCTGCGCCAGCGGCAGCCCTGGGTACGGCGGCCATTCAGCGTGCCGCTGTATCCGCTGACGCCGATTCTGTTCGCCGCAACCTGCCTGGGCCTGTTGTATTCCAGCACGCTGTATGCTGGCAGCGGCGCGTTACTGGGGCTGCTGGTACTGGCCGCCGGCCTGCCGTTGCTGGCCCTGCAGCGCCCGCAAGCCGCCGAGCAGGGCGAACACGCCGAGTGAGCAGCGTTACATCGCCCAGTCCGTGACCACTACATGGGTCTTGACCTTCTGCATGCCGGGGAACGCTTCGATGGCAGCGCGCACCTCGCTCAGACGCATCATGCTCGGCGCTTCTATGAACACCAGCATGTCGGTTTCCCCACTGATGCCGCTGCAGTGACGCACCTCGGGCAGGGCGCGCATGCGTTCCACATACTCCTCGCAGCGGCGACCCTGATAGAAGAGTTCGAAAAAGGCCTTCACCCCCGCCTCGCCAGGCTCGGCCACCTGGGCGTGATAACCGCGAATCACCCCGCTCTCCTCCAGATAGCGAATCCGCTCGCTGACCGCCGAACGTGACAGGTTGACCTCACGGGCGATCTGGCTGACGGAGGTGCGCGCATCGCTGCGCAGCAGAGTGAGGATCTGGCGATCGAACTTGTCCACGGGGCTTCTCGGGCGGCAATCGGATTGACGGTGAAAACCGCCATTTCATCGGCAAATGGCGACAGTCTGCAACTGGCCGGCGCCCTACCATGGCGGTATCTGGAAAATGATGAGCATACCCCATGAGTCGATTGAACAAGGAATTGGGCCTGCTGCAGGGCATCGCCCTGCTCAGCACCTCGCTGCTCGGCACCGGCATCTTCGTGGTGCCGGCGCTGGCAGCCACCGCGGCCGGCGAGGCGTCGTTGTGGGCATGGATGATCCTGATTGCCCTGGTGCTGCCGGTGGCGTTCACCTTCGCCCAGCTGGGCAAGCGCTTCCCTCACGCTGGCGGCGCGCCGCACCTGATCGGCCGCGCCTTCGGCCTGCGCATGGAGGGGGTCAGCGCTCTGCTGTTTCTCGCCGTGTTGCCGGTCGGTCTGCCCGCAGCTCTGCATATCGCCAGCGGCTTCTGGCTGGCGCTGTTCGATCTCGATCGTTCCGGCCTGCTGCTCATCGAACTGGCCACGCTGGGCGCCATCCTCCTGCTCGGCCAGCGTCCGCCGAAAGCCTCGGGCATGCTGCAGGGGCTGATCGCCTTGGCCATCGTCGCCAGCGTGGCGCTGATCTGGTGGGTCGGTGATCTGCCGCGCGCCAGCCAGCCGTTGCTGCCGGCAATGGACGGCCAGTGGCACTTGCTGCCAACAGCGCTGGGGGTGATGTTCTGGTGCTTCGTCGGCATCGAGGCCTTCACCCACCTGGGCGAGGAGTTCAAACACCCCGAGCGCGACTTCCCATTGGCGCTGCTGCTCGGCGTGCTGCTGGCCGGCCTGATGTACTGGGCCTGCTCGGTGGCGGTGCTGAGCTTTGCCACTTACGGCGACGTGCACAGCGACACCACCGCCCTGCCCCGTCTGTTCGAACAACTGCTGGGTGAGCGCGCCCGTGTCCTGGTAGCGGTGCTCGGTTACCTGGCCTGCTTCGCCTCGATGAACGTGTACATCCAGGGCTTCGCCCGGCTGATCTGGAGCCTGGCCGATGAGGGCCGTCTGCCGGCCAGGCTGGCCGTGCGCAACCGCCAGGGCGTACCCGGCAGAGCCTTGCTGCTGGTGGTGATCAGCTGCGCGCTATGCGCCATGCTCTCGGCTACCTTGAACCTGTCGGTGGACGATTTGATCCGCTACGCCAACGGCAACTTCGTGTTGATCTACCTGCTGAGCATGGCCGCCGGCTGGGTGCTGCTGCGCGGCATCTGGCGCCTGCTCGCCGGGCTCAGCGCGGTGCTCTGCACACTGGTACTGGTGATGCTCGGCAGTGACGCGCTGTATGCCGTGGCACTGCTCGGCGTGTTGTTGCTGCTCGACCGCCTGCGCGTGATGCACAAGGCACTGACCTAGCGAACAGCCCGTAATTGATGCCGGCTACAGGATGGCGGCGGCGTACTGCTTCGCGAGTACGCCCTACGTGGGTGATCCACTAACGAGTCCGTAGGGCGGGCTCAGGAGCGCAGCGAACAGCCCGCCATTGATGCCGGCTACAAGATAGTGCCGGCGTACTGCTTCGCGATGACTGTATGGATACAGGAGGTAGAACGACGCAGGATGCCCAAGCCGAGTACGCCCTACGTAGGCGGTCGCCCCACTGGTGCAGCCAGCAATCACCGGAATGACGCAACCTGCACCTTCTCGCCAGCGGGAAGTCGAAAACGGCGTAACCCGAGCGGCATCGCAGCCAAGGCGTGACCATCGTCGCTCAGGGGTTCTATCCTTGAATCGACACCGCAGAAAGGATGCCCAATGCGCCGCGTACTGAACGACCTGAAAATCATGATCCTGGCCAACCTGTGGATCGTCCCCGTGGTGGCTGGATTGGTCTGGGCCTTGTTCCAGTTCGTCCCACCACCTCCGACGATGAGTGCCAGCATGGCCACCGGCAGCCAGGGCGGCGCTTACCAGCAGTTCGCCGAGCAGCTCAAGGAAGAGCTGGCCAAGGAAGGTTTCAACCTGAAGCTGGTGCCCACCTCCGGCTCGCGTGACAACTTGCAGCAACTGCTGGCCGATGATCCCGACGTGCAGATCGCCCTGGTGCAGAGCGGCCTCGAACGCCAGCTGAGCGAGGCCGAACGCGACCGTCTGCACAGCCTCGGCGCCATCTATCAGGAGCCTCTTTGGCTGTTCTACCGGCGTGATGTCAGCCTCGACCGCATCGCTGATCTCCAACCACTGCGCGTAGCCCTGGGCGGCGAAGGCAGCGGTACTCGTGCTGCCAGCGATGCCGTACTCGGTGCCAATGGCATCACCCCCGAACAGTATCCCGAGACCTGGCAAAGCATCGGCGGCAGCAAAGCCGCACGTGCCCTGATGGCTGGCGAGCTGGACGCCGGCTTCTTCGTCGGCCCGGCAGAAAACCCACTGGTGCAGCACCTGGCGGCCAACCCGGACATCGCCCTGGCACACTTTCGTCGCGCAGCCGCCTACGAGGCGCGCCTGCCGTTCTTCAATCAGGTGAAGGTCGGCGAAGGCCTGCTCGATCTGGCCAGCAACGCACCAGACCGCGACATCGTCACCCTGTCTCCGGTCGCCACCCTGGTAGTCAACGACGACTTCAACCCAGGCCTGGTGCCGCTGTTTCTCGAGGCCAGCCGTGAAGTGATGCGGGGCGGTACCCTGCTCGATACCGCAGGCACCTTTCCCAGCGCCGAGCCGCGCACCTTCGAACTGCACAAGGATGCCGGGCATTACTACGACAAGGGCCTGCCGATCCTGCAGCGCTACCTGCCGTTTCGCATCGCCTCGCTGGCCGATCGCTACATCATCCTGCTGATCCCCCTGATCGTGGTGATGATTCCGCTGTTCAAGGCGGTGGGACCGATTTACCAGTGGCGCATCCGCGCGCGCATCTACCGCTGGTACAAGTACCTGCGCGAGATCGACCGCAAGCTGCACGCAGGTTCCCTGCCGGATGCGCTCGGCAGCGAAATCGAGCGCCTGGAGAAACTGGAAGACGAACTCGCCGCGGTGGAAGTGCCGCTGTCGTACTCCAACGAGTTGTACGAGTTGCACATGCATGTGCGCTACGTGATCGAACGACTGCGCGTGCTGCAGCGACGCCGGCAGGCATAGGGGTGGATCACGCTTCATCGATCCACCACGGCAGTGGATTTACCCTCCTATAGCTTGCGCAAGCACTGTGGGAGGGGCTTTAGCCGCGACTTGCCACATGACGTCCACACCATTCACCGATGTATCCGCACCAGAATCCATCACCCGCTTCGGGTAAACTGCGCCCCTGTTTGAATTTGCCCACGAGACCGCCATGCCGATCCGCCACTGCATCGTCCACCTGATCGACAAGAAGCCCGACGGCAGCCCCGCCGTGCTGCACGCTCGCGACAGCGAGCTGGCCACGTCGCAAGCCATGGAGAACCTGCTGGCCGACCTCAACGAGAGCTACAACGCCAAGCAGGGCAAGGCCTGGGGTCTGTTCCACGAAGAATCCGGCGCCTACCCGTTCAGCGGCTGGCTCAAGGCCTATCTCGACGGCGAGCAGGATTTCACCGCCTTCAGCCGTCAGGCCGTCGAACACCTGCAGAAGCTGATGGAAGAATCCAACCTCTCCACCGGCGGCCACGTGCTCTTGGCCCATTACCAGCAGGGCATGACCGACTACCTGGCCATCGCCCTGCTGCACCACAGTGAAGGCGTGGCGGTGACCGACGCGCTGGACGTGACCCCGGCCAAGCACCTGGATCTGGGCCAGCTGCACCTGGCCGCGCGCATCAACATCAGCGAGTGGCAGAACAACAAGCAGTCCAAGCAGTACATCTCCTTCATCAAGGGCAAGAACGGCAAGAAGGTCTCGGACTACTTCCGCGATTTCATCGGCTGCCAGGAAGGCGTCGACGGCCCGGGCGAGACCCGCACCCTGCTCAAAGCCTTCAGCGATTACGTGGAAAGCGAGGATCTGCCCGAAGAGCAGGCCCGCGAGAAGACCAAGACCCTGGTAGGCTACGCCACCGGCCAGGCCAAGATGGGCGAGCCGATCACCCTGGAAGAACTCTCAGGTCTGATCGATGAAGAGCGCCCCAAGGCCTTCTATGAGCACATCCGCAACAAGGACTACGGCATGGCCCCGGAATTTCCGGCGGACAAACGCACCCTCAGCCAATTCCAGCGTTTTACCGGCCGCGCCGAAGGCCTGTCGATCAGCTTCGAGGCGCACCTGCTGGGTTCGAAGATCGAGTACGACGAGGGCCGCGACATGCTGATCATTCGCCAGTTGCCGACCCAGTTGAAGGACCAGCTCAAGCGTCGTCAGGATTGATGCATTTGTAGGGTGGACCGGGCGGCGATCCGCTTTAGCCCACCAAAACGATCCTGGCCCATCTGTTCTATTTCGGTGGGCTAAAGCCCACCCTACGAAAACTAAAACGGATCGCCGCCCCGCCCACCCTACGAGCCACGGGCTGATATGGCGGTACGACCCGGTGCGGTTTACCCTGAGATGACCGCGCTATCACACAAGGATGCGAAATCATGAAGACGATTGTGCTGCTGCTCGCCGCCCTGGCTCTGTGGCAGAACTGGGACAAGATCGAGCGCTGGCTCAACCCACCGCAGGCCGGTAACGCCAGCGGCGAGATCGTGCTCTACGCCACGCAATGGTGTGGCTACTGTGCCAAGACGCGCGAGCTGTTCGCCGAAGACGGCATCGCCTATCGCGAAGTGAATATCGAGACCGATGCCGCCGGCCGTGCCCAGTACCAGGCGCTTGGCGGCCGCGGCGTGCCGGTGATCGACCTGCGCGGGCAGGTCATTCACGGTTACGACGTGCGCGCCATCCGCGCCGCCTACTGACAGACGGCGCGAGAGGCCTCAACGCGCCTCGATACGGAACCCCAGGCGCGGGAAGTGCACATGCACGACGCCGGCACGCTCATCCTCACGACGCAGAATCAGCTCGTCGCGCCCGGCATGCAGCAACTCGCCCTGCACCGGGTCGACACCATAGTCCACCGCAGCAATGCTCACCGCCTGGCCAGCTTTGAAACCATTGGGGTCGAAGAAATCCTCGTTCGGCAGCGCTGCCGGAGTCGCTTCACGCGCCACCGCGATCGCCTGTTCGCTGCTCATCTCGCTCAACGACCCATGGCCGAAGCCGAGCACACGGCCAAGCCAGGCAGCAACTTCCGGGTAATCGTCGACCAGCGGCGAGGTGACCGGCGTGCCGCGCAGGAACCACAGGCAATGGGCCACGGAAAAATCGGCGAGCGATGGTTCACCGAAGAGGAAATCGCCCTGCTCGCGCTGCAACTGGCGCTGCAATGTGCCCATCAGTGCCGGCCAATTGTGCTTGGCCTGCTCCAGTGGCAGACGAGTCGCCGTACCACCAGAAAACAGCGCACCACGGTCGGCGGCGAAGGCTTTGGCGAACTCCGGCGGCACCTTGGCGAAGCGCAGCGCCATCGACTCGGGTTGGAACACCAGCGCCACGGCATGCTGGAACAACACCGAGTCGGCCCACTGCGCCAGCAGGCTGACATTGAACTCCTGACCTTCGGGCAGCAGTGCCGGGGTTGCCTTCTCGGCTTCCAGGCGGCGAGCGATCAGCGCGGTATCGCAGTAGATGTCGGCGCCAACCTGCAGCACCGGCGTCTTGCGGTAGCCGCCGGTCAGCGCGGTGAGATCGGGCTTGGGCATCAGTGGCGGGATCATCACCGAACGCCAGGACAGCTGCTTGAAGCCCAGCATCAGGCGGGCCTTCTCGGCGAACGGCGAGGTCGGGTAGTGATGAAGGATCAACTCATGCATGGCGCGCTCCGCGTCGGCTCAAAAGTCCTCAGCTTACCCGCGCGACACCTGCACGCAACCGCCTGAGGCTGATGAACCGCCATCAACGGCCAGAATGAGCGCTTCTTTGGCGCTTTTGCTCAGGCGCTTGATCGCCCGTTCACGGCGCAACGCATCACCCTTGCCGGCACAGGCTTCGACGTAGGCCAGCGCCAGCGCCGGGCTGGTATGGAAGAACCGGGCACCCTTGCCGCTCTGGTGCTGGGCGAAACGCCGCTGCGGGTCATCGCTGATGCCGCAATACAGCGCGCCATTGGCGGCGCGCACCAGATAGACGAACCAGGCCTTTTCGACTGCTGCATTCATCCGCGCGCGGGAAACCACTCACGTGCCGAGCGCCACAGACACATGCCGACGAAGTAGGCCGAAGCCAACCACCAGAGCGCCAGCAACCAGAACTGATTGACCGGGTACTGCAGGATCAGCAGCGCGCTGGAGAGCATCCAGACGAAGGTCACCAGGATGTTCAGCGGCATGAACTGACGCACGCGGAACGGGTGCAGGAACTTCATCTTGGTCAGGGTCAGGCCGGCCAGCAGGACGATAATGGCCAGGGTGATCCAGGGGTGCACGTCGAGGATGTAGAAATACAACACGACCACGTTCCACGCCGCCGGGAAGCCGACGAAGTAGTTGTCCTTGCTCTTCATGTTCAGGTTGCAGAAGCAGAACAGCGAAGACAGCAGAATCAGGCCCACGGCGAACAGCGGCGTGTAATCCGGCAGGGGGATGAAGCGGTAAAGAAAGATGGCGGGGATGAATACGTAGGTCAGGTAATCGATCACCAGGTCGAGGGTCGAGCCGTCGAAATGCGGCAGTACACCCTTGACGTCATAGCGGCGCGCCAGCGAGCCGTCCAGACCGTCGACCAGCAGCGCCAGGCCGAGCCACAACAGGCATTGCGTGGGTTGGCCGTCGAGTACGGCCAGCAATGCCAGCAGGGCGAGGATCACGCCACTGGCGGTAACAGCATGGACCCCCCAGGCTTTGGCCTGTTTTACGGCAACGATCAATTCGGTCACGGCAGGTCTCGATTGGCAGTGGAGGTGCGGCACCCGGTGTGCGCACTCTTTATTGAAGGCTAAGACCGGCTAGCCTACCACTGCGTTCCTTCGCTCGCCTCAGCGCGTGCCACGAAACTGGGCCAGCCCGCGTGCCGCCTGTCGACGAATGGCAGCCTGAACCGGTGGCGCCCACCCCAGCAGAAGCCCTTTGCCACCTAGCGCCTGACGTGCCCAGCGCCAGAGATCGAAGTGATCGCGATGCTCGACGATCAGCCCGTCGCGAAACACGAAACGCGCCTGAATATGGTTGACCACCTGACGACCGGTGGCGCTGAAACGGTAGCTGGCGACCCAGCGCGCGCTGCCGACATGATCGTCAGCGTGCACCGAGTCGAAGGTCAGCGAGAAGTCTTCGGCGCGGCTGCACAGCATGCGCCACATATCGCCCGCCTCCGCGCCGTGCAGGTCGACGAAGACCGGATCGGAGAAACGCACGTCCTCGGCGTAACAGCCAGCCATGGTCTCGGCATCGAGCTTCTGGAAGGCGCTGTAGAAACGCTGGATCAACTCGGCGTTGGCATGGCTCATGGTTCGCTCCTGCGTATTTGTTGGTAATGACGGCGGTGCGCTTGGCGCGCCCTACGGCTCGATGTTGAATGCAGCCTAGTCTGGGCGCAGGCGGATGATGTGGCGATTGGCTATAAAGACAACTTTGTGTCAATAATCGCCAATCCAATTCAGGTCACTGTCATGCTGCGCATCGCCTTGTACGTCTGCCCGCAAACCATCTGCTCCAGCCTGAGCATGGCGCAGGATGCCTTCAGCCTGGCCAATCGCCTGGCCGGCGCGCCCACTTTTCAGTTGCAACGTTTCAGCCTCGATGGCCAGCCCGTGCAGTTGGAGTTCGCGCAGGTTCAGGTCGATGGCGGCCTTGAGCTGGCCGAGCAGGCCGACCTGCTGATCGTTCCCGCCACCGGCAGCGCCGTCACCCGTACGCTGGAGAGCAACGCCAAGCTGCTGCCCTGGCTGGCCCAACGTGATCAGCAACAGGTGGCTAGCCTGTGCAGCAGCGCCTTCCTGCTGGCCGCTGCCGGCCTGCTCGATGGGCGCCAGGCGACCACCCACTGGGCATTGGCCGATTCGTTTTCCCGCCTATTCCCCCGAGTGAACCTGCGCAGTGACCTGCTGCTGACCGAGGACGGCCCGCTGTTCTGCTCCGGTGGTGCTCAGGCCGGGCTCGACCTGTGCCTGCACCTGATTGCCCTGCATGCCGGTGAATGGCTGGCGCAACAGGTGGCCAGCGCCATGGTGATCGAGCGTCAGCGCGGTACGCAGACGCGTTTCGCGCCGCTGTTGCCCAGCAGCGAGGACAAGTCCCTTGCCCCGCTGCTGGCCTGGCTACGCGAGCATCACGCCGAGACAATTGATCTCAACCGTTTGGCACAACAAGCCCATTGCTCGGCGCGCACCCTGCTACGCCGTTTCAAACAGGCCACCGGGCTGACCCCGGGCGATTACCTGCAGCGCCTGCGTATCAGTCTGGCACAGCAGGCACTGGCCGATTCGGCGCAGTCGCTGGAGCAGGTCGCCAGCCAGGTCGGGTTCGCCGACCGCGCCACCTTCGCCAAGCGCTTCAAGCAGTTATGCGGGGAAACGCCGGGCGCCTTCCGCAAGCGCATGCGGCGCCACTAGGCACCCAAGGTGTCCGAAGGCTGATGCCAATCAAAAACGGCTTTTCGTAGGAGCCCCGCCCCGGGGCGAAGCTTTTCCTATCAGCGCCGCCCCGGTTCGCGGCGGGGCGCCGCTCCTACAAATTGTTGGCATGGCCGCCTGATCGAGTGGCCTCAGCAACAAACCAAGGAAGCCCGAAGGCTGATGCCAATCAAAGCGGCTTTTCGTAGGAGCCCCGCCCCGGGGCGAAGCTTTCGAATCCACGTCACCCAGATTCGCGGCGGGGCGCCGCTCCTACAAATTGTTGGCATGGCCGCCTGATCGAGCGGCCTCAGCAACAAACCAAGGAAGCCCGATGGCTGATGCCAATCAAAACGGCTTTTCGTAGGAGCCCCGCCTCGGGGCGAAGCTTTCGAATGCGCCGCCCCGGTTCGCGGCGGGGCGCCGCTCCTACAGATTGGTGGCATAGCCAGATGGAGCGGCACCAGCATCGGCATAGGGGGCAGTTCTGATGAACTGCGCCCCTGCCACACCACCCGGCATGCGGGTCCGCACCGGGCGGTTCGAGGGATTGAGGTTATGAGAGTCGGGCTAATCCCAGGCGGTCGAACCAGGCCAGGTTCAACACCCTATTGAGTAGCTTGCCGCTGTTGCACCACCAGCGCCGGCTGTTGGCCGCCACCCGTTGTGCCACTGTACGACTTGCCCCCAGTGCGCGTAGCTCCCGGAACATGGTCTTGCCTTGCTTCCACTGCTTGAGCTGGATCGCGCGCAACCGATGACGCAGCCACTCGTCCAGCATCTGCCAGACTCGCGACGTTTGCGCCAACCGGTAGTAGCCCTTCCAGCCCTCCAGGTAGGAACTCAGGCGTTCAACGACCTGCTGCAGACTGCGACCGCACGAGCGGCGGCTCAGTTGCCGAACTCGTTGCTTGAACGCTTCCAGCGCCTTCTTCGCCACCGTGCGCTTGATCACCCCTTTCGGGGCTACCCAGAAGCTGTACCCCAGGAACTTGCGCCCCGCAAAGACACTGCTCACGCGGCTCTTGGCCTCGTTGATCCTCAAGCGAAGCCTGGCGTACAAACGGCGTAGCAGCGCCATCACCCTTTCCCCCGCTCGGCGGCTGTGCACGTACACGTTGCAGTCGTCGGCGTAGCGAACGAAACAGTGACCGCGGCGCTCCAGCTCCTTGTCCACTTCATCGAGCAGCACGTTGGCCAGCAGCGGCGACAACGGGCCACCTTGCGGTGTGCCTTCATGCCGCTGCATGACCAGACCGCCATCAAGGATGCCGCTGTTCAGGTACGCTCGTATCAGACGAAGAACGCCTTGATCCGGGACGCGCTTGCGCAAGCGTTCAATCAGGATGTCGTGGTTGACACGGTCGAAGAACTTCTCCAGATCCACGTCCACCACAATCCGGCGCCCAGATTGCACATACGCCTGAGCGGCAAGCACCGCATCATGCGCACGGCGTCCAGGCCGAAAACCGTAGCTATGCTCGCTGAAACCAGGATCGAGCAACGGTTGCAGCACCTGCAGCAAGGCCTGCTGGATCAGACGGTCGGTCACCGTTGGTATACCCAGCTCGCGCTGGCTTCCGTCCGGCTTGGCAATCATCACCCGCCGTACCGGACTGGGCCGGTACAACCCTGACAAGAGCTGCGCTCGAATCCCCGCCCACTCCGTCAGCAGCCGTTCGGCCGTCTGCTCTATGCTCAGTCCGTCGACACCCGCTGCTCCCTTGTTGGCTTTGACCCGCTTCCACGCTCGTTGCAGGTTTCCTCTCGCAAGGGCCCAATACAGCAGCCCTTGCCCTGTGCTGTCGGTTTCACCCCGCGGGCGCAGTGCCTCGTCGCTGACGGAGCGAATCACGGCTTCACCGCTCATCGCCTGCGCCCGCCCCACCTTCTGGTGAGCATCTGACTTCAGGTCATGTCGCATCAGGATGGCCTATCGCACTCTCTCTCGTTCGGCCCTTCGTCAAAAAAAAAACTACTACGGCCTCTGCTGACTTCTCGCTCCGGCTCGACGCCGTTACCCTTTCAGGATCGAGGCGAGATCTCCCCAGGTAAGAACGCACTCCTTCTCTGCACAACCGCCGGATCTACGCCACTTCGCCTTGATCACCAGAGCTTTGCGGTTCATTGCCCGCTCGCCCTGCTCCATAGCGCCTTCTATCCGGTTCTTGTTCATCGGCTCGCAGATTACGCTCCACGCTTCCTCCCCACGCTCGGTCACCCTCACGCAGTTGCGCTTCACTTCGTTCGCTGTGATCAACTTACGGCGGGACTTGCACCCGCAGGAGTGCGCCCATGCTGGGCGCACAACGAAAAAGGGAGCCCGAAGGCTCCCTGATCCATGGCGCAATGCCGGCTCAGTGCAGGATCTGACTGAGGAACAGCTTGGTGCGCTCGTTCTGCGGGTTGGTGAAGAAGGCGTTCGGCTCGGCCTCCTCGACGATCTCGCCCTTGTCCATGAAGATCACGCGGTTGGCCACGGTACGGGCAAAACCCATCTCGTGGGTCACGCAGAGCATGGTCATGCCGTCTTCGGCCAGACCGATCATGGTGTCGAGCACCTCTTTCACCATCTCCGGGTCGAGGGCCGAGGTCGGCTCGTCGAACAGCATGATCTTCGGCTTCATGCACAGCGCGCGGGCAATCGCCACACGCTGCTGCTGACCGCCGGAGAGCTGGCCCGGAAACTTGTTGGCCTGCTCGGGGATACGCACGCGCTCGAGAAAGTGCATGGCAATTTCCTCGGCCTGACGCTTGGGCATCTTGCGTACCCACATCGGCGCCAGCGTGCAGTTCTGCAGCACGGTCAGGTGCGGGAACAGGTTGAAGTGCTGGAACACCATACCCACTTCACGGCGAATCGCTTCGATGTGCTTGAGGTCGCTGGTCAATTCGGTGCCATCGACCACGATGCGCCCCTGCTGGTGTTCTTCCAGGCGATTGATACAACGAATGGTGGTGGACTTGCCCGAACCTGACGGCCCGCACAGGACGATACGCTCACCCTGCTGCACGCTCAGGTTGATGTCCTTGAGCACATGGAACTGGCCGTACCACTTGTTCACACCCTGCAGCAGGATCATCGGCTCGGCGCTGGGTTGTTTGATTGCTTCACTCATGACTCACTCCTCTTGAGGGGCTCGATTCAGGATTTAGCGAGCTAGAGCCAGGCAAGGCGAAAACATTCGAGGGAGCGCAATGTACGGTTGTACATGAGCATCCCGAGAGTGTTTTCAACGCCGCCAGGCCGACGCGCAGCAAATACTGATCAGCTCCTAACGCTTGTGGCCGGTATCCAGCTTCCGCTCGAGATGCAGCGAATAGCGGGACATGCCGAAACAGAAAATCCAGAAGACCAACGCGGCGAACACATAACCTTCGGTAGCCATACCCAGCCATGCCGGGTCGGTGGTCGCCTGCTTGATGCTGTTGAGCAGATCGAACAGGCCGATGATGATCACCAGACTGGTGTCCTTGAACAGGGCGATGAAGACGTTGACGATGCCCGGAATCACCAGCTTCAGCGCCTGCGGCAGGATCACCAGGCCCATCATCCGCCAGTAGCCCAGGCCCATGGCCGCGGCGGCCTCGTACTGCCCTTTGGGAATGGCCTGCAGACCACCGCGCACCACTTCAGCGATGTAGGCGGACTGGAACAGGATCACTCCGATCAGCGCACGCATCAGCTTGTCGAAATGCATGCCTTCGGGCAGGAACAAGGGCAGCATCACCGAGGACATGAACAGCACGGTGATCAGCGGCACACCGCGCCAGAACTCGATGAAGGTGACGCAGATGACCTTGATCGCCGGCAGGTTGGAACGTCGCCCCAGTGCCAGCAGGATACCCAGCGGCAAGGCACCAGTGATGCCGACGGAGGCGATCACCAGGGTCAGCATCAGGCCGCCCCACTGGCTGGTGGATACCACGCTCAGACCAAATACGCCGCCGTGCAGCAGGCACCAGGCGATCACCGGATAGATCACCAGGAAGCCCAGGCCGTAGAACGCCTTGCGCGGCATCTGCGGCACGAACAGCGGCGCCGCGCCGACGATTGCCAGCCACAGCGTGGCGTCCACGCGCCAGCGCAGTTCGCTGGGGTAGAAGCCATACATGAACTGACCGAAACGCTGTTGGATGAACACCCAGCACGCGCCTTCCTTGGTGCAGTCGGCGCGGGTGCTGCCCACCCAGTTGGCATCGATGATCGCCCACTGCAGCAGCGGAGGTACCACCAGCCAGATCAGATAAAGCGCGAAGAGGGTCAACAGGCTGTTGAACCAGTTGGAAAACAGGTTGGCCTTGAGCCAGCCCACTGCACCGACGCTCAGGCGTGGCGGCGGCAGGTCCGGTTTGAATGTATGAGTCTGCATGGCTGCTCCTTACCGCTCAGTCAGCGCGATGCGCTTGTTGTACCAGTTCATCAGCAGGGAAATGCTGATACTGATGGCCAGATACACGCTCATGGTGATGGCGATCACCTCGATGGCCTGGCCGGTCTGGTTGAGCACGGTGCCGGCGAACAGCGAAACCATGTCCGGGTAACCGATACCGGCGGCCAGGGACGAGTTCTTCGCCAGGTTGAGGTACTGACTGGTCAGTGGCGGAATGATCACGCGCAGTGCCTGCGGGATGATCACCAGACGCAGGGTGACGCCCGGACGCAACCCAAGCGAGCGCGCCGCCTCGGTCTGACCATGGCTGACGGCCATGATCCCGGAGCGAACGTTCTCGGCGATGAAAGCCGCGGTGTAGATGGTCAGCGCCAGAGTCAACGCCATCAGCTCGGGGATCATCACCCAGCCGCCACGGAAGTTGAAACCGGTCAACTCCGGCACGCTCCACACCAGCGGGTTACCGCCGATCAGCACGGTGAGGCCAGGGATGACTACGATCAGCGCCAGCGAGGTCCACAACAGCGGGAAGATCTGGCCAGTGGCCTCGCGGCGCTTCTTGGCCCAGCGTCCCAAGGCGATGATGCCGACGATGGTCGCCAACACTACCACCGCGAACAGGCCGAAACTCTCCGAAGGGCCAGGCGCCGGCATGTACAGACCGCGACTGTTGAGGAAGAAGATTTCACCCATATCCAGGCTCTGCCGAGGACCAGGCAGGGCAAGAAATACCGCGAAATACCAGAAGAGGATCTGCAGCAACGGCGGAATGTTGCGGAAAATCTCGATGTAAACGGTGGCCAGCTTGCTGATCAGCCAGTTGGGCGATAGCCGCGCCACACCCAGCAGAAAGCCAAGGATGGAGGCCAGCACGATACCGATAAAAGACACCAGCAGGGTATTGAGCAAGCCGACCAGAAACACACGGGCGTAGCTGTCGCTTTCCGTGTAGTTGATCAGGTGCTGGGCAATACCGAAACCGGCGCTGTTATTGAGAAAAGCGAAGCCGGAAATGATCCCGCGCTTCTCCAGGTTAGCCTGGGTGTTCTGGAAGAGAAACCAGCCGAGCGCCACAACGGCGATAACGGCAATGATCTGGAAAGCCCAAGCACGCACCTGCGGATCGTTCAGAAACGATCCTCGCGGGCGCGGGGCATTAGCAGTCGTGTGCATGACAACCCTCACGGAAGCCCCGGCCGCACGCAAGCCGGCCGGAGTTCACTTAATCGGAAACGACAGCGGCAGGCCATAGGCCTGCCGCTGTGGACGGTCAACGCACCGGCGGTGCGTACTGCAGACCACCCTTGTTCCACAGGGCGTTGAGACCACGCTCGATCTTCAGCTCGCTGCCGGCACCGACGTTACGGTCGAAGGACTCACCGTAGTTACCGACTTGCTTGACGATCTGTACTGCCCAGTCTTTCGGCAGCTTGAGGTCTTTGCCGAACTCACCTTCAGTACCCAGCAGACGTGCTACGTCCGGGTTCTTGGTGTCTTTGGCAGTGGCTTCGACGTTGGCCGAGGTCACACCCAGCTCTTCGGCGTTGACCATGGCGAACAGGGTCCAGCGCACGATGTCGAACCACTCTTCGTCACCCTGGCGCACGACCGGGCCCAGAGGCTCCTTGGAGATGACTTCCGGCAGCACGACATAATCGTCCGGGTTGGCCAGCTTGATGCGCTGTGCGTACAGCTGCGACTGGTCGGAGGTCAGCACGTCGCAACGGCCGGCTTCGACCGACTTGGCGCTCTCGTCAGAGGTGTCGTAGGTGATGGGGGTGTACTTCATGCCGTTGGCACGGAAGTAGTCGGAGAGGTTCAGCTCGGTGGTGGTACCGGCCTGGATGCAGACGGTAGCCCCGTCTAGTTCCTTGGCGCTGGAAACGCCCAGCTTCTTGTTCACCAAAAAGCCCTGGCCGTCGTAGTAGTTGGTGCCAGTGAAGTTCAGACCCAGTGCGGCGTCGCGCGAGCTGGTCCAGGTGGTGTTACGCGACAGGATGTCGACTTCGCCGGATTGCAGCGCGGTGAAGCGCTCCTTGGCGGTCAGCGGGCTGTACTTGACCTTGGTCGCGTCGCCGAAAACCGCGGCTGCAACAGCGCGGCAGACGTCAACGTCGAGACCCAGGTAGTTGCCTTTTTCATCGGCGTAGGAGAAGCCAGGCAGACCGTCGCTGATACCGCACTGCACGAAGCCTTTCTTCTGCACTGCATCCAGGGTGGCGCCTGCCTGAGCAAAGCCACTGACACCGAGCACAGCTGCGGTGGTCAGCACAGCCAGGGTGGATTTCACCATCTTCATCAAAAACCTCCAGTTGCTCTTGTTGTGTTGGAGTCTCCGTCCGCCTTCCCCACCCTTTTGAGGCACGCGATCCGCTGGCAGCAACGGTATCGACGAGAAGTTCGAACGTCAGGCGGGAGTCTAGTCGGCTTTACCCTCTGCTGGCCAACTGCTCCCACCCTGCCCATTGGTTGAACGGGCCAGAGACGGATCGTCATCCGTCTGAGCGATCGATCGCCCCGACGGTATATTAGGAACCCCACACAGCAGATTCCTGCCTGTTGAGCGGTGCGCAGTGGCACAGTGTTACCGTTACCGCACCGCGTCGTCAGTTCAAATGAGCCATAGCAAGCCCCGTACCAGCACATGGCAAGTTGCCGGATATACGGGGGTCAAGGGCAAAACTTTCACCCGTGCGACAACTTATTCACAGATTAGCCAAGCCTTGAACAGGGCGCCGCCCCAAATTAAGGCGCCCGCACCACACTGGAGCTACCAATGACCGCACCCATGATTTTGCAGCCCCCACAATCCGCCGATGCCAGCGTGATCTGGCTGCATGGGCTGGGGGCTGACCGCTACGATTTCCTGCCGGTCGCCGAGATGTTGCAGGAACGCCTGCCCAGCACACGCTTCATCCTGCCGCAGGCGCCAACCCGCCCGGTAACCATCAACGGCGGCTGGAGCATGCCGAGCTGGTACGACATCCTCGCCATGAGCCCGGCCCGCGCCATCGATCAGGCGCAACTGGAAGAGTCCGCCGACCAGGTGATCGCCCTGATCGAAGCCGAGCGCGAAAGCGCCATCGCCCCTGAACGCATCGTCCTGGCAGGCTTTTCCCAAGGTGGCGCGGTGGTGCTGCACACTGCCTTTATGCGCTATCCACAGCCCCTCGGCGGGGTGCTGGCACTCTCGACCTACGCACCGACTTTCAGCGATGACATGCCGCTGGCGGATACAAAAAGACAACTGCCGGTGCTTTGTTTGCATGGCAGATTCGACGACGTGGTGACACCCGACATGGGGCGTGCCGCGTACGACCGCCTGCACGCCTGTGGGGTGCCGGTGCAATGGCGCGAATATCCGATGGCGCACGAGGTGCTGCCGGAAGAGATTCGCGATATCGCCGAATGGTTGAGCCAGCTGCTGGCCGACTGACCGAACCGAGAGATGCACAATAAATGAGCACAGCGCCCCTCATTCGCACCCTGCAGGATATCGAACAGATCGAGAGCACCCCGCTGAGTGATCGCGACCTGCCCAGCAGCACCTTCGAGCTGATTCGCCGCACGGCGCAGGCCAGCCCCGAGGCAGCGGCGCTGTCGTTCATTCTCCAGGGCACGGGAGAGGAAACCCCGCTGCGCCTGAACTATACCGAGCTGCTCGGCAAGATCACCCAGACCGCCAACGCCTTCCACCGCCTGGGCCTGCGCCCGGGCAAGGCGGTGTCCTTCCTGCTGCCCAACCTGCCGCAGACCCACTACACCATCTGGGGTGGCGAGGCCGCCGGCATCGTCAATGCGATCAACCCGCTGCTCGATCCCGAGCACATCGCCGAGCTGATCCACGCATCCAACTCCGAGCTGCTGGTGACCCTGGCGCCCTTCCCCGGCGCCGAGCTGTGGGACAAGATCGATGCCCTGCGCGAACAGTTGCCGGAGCTGAAAGCGATTCTCTGCGTGGACATGGCCAACCTGCTGCCCGAACCGCAACGCAGCGCGCTCAGGGCCCAGCGCGGCCCGCTGCCGGAGGGCGTGCTGGATTTCGATGAAACCATCGCCGCCTGCCCCGCCGATCACCTGGAAAGCGGTCGCGTGATCGCCGCCGACGACATCGCCAGCTACTTCCACACCGGCGGCACCACCGGTACGCCCAAGCTGGCGCCGCACAGCCACGGCAACGAAGTGGCGATGGCCTACAGCATGAACCTGGTCACCCGCTTCGGCCCGGGCGACGTGACGCTCTGCGGCCTGCCGCTGTTCCACGTCAACGGCGTGATCGTCACCGGGATGACGGCTTTCATCGGCGGCGCAGAAGTGCTGCTGGCAACGCCGCAGGGCTACCGCAACACCACACTGATCAGCAATTTCTGGAAGGTGATCGCGCGCCACAAGGTCAGCTTCTTCAGCGGTGTTCCGACCATCTATGCCGGCCTGCTGCAGATTCCCAGCGAGGGTCATGACCTGTCCTCGCTGAAATACGCCCTGTGCGGCGCCGCGCCCATGCCGGTGGAACTGATACGCCAGTTCGAGGCCAAGACCGGCCTGACCCTGCTCGAAGGCTATGGCCTGACCGAAGGCACCTGCGGCAGCTGCGCCAACCCGCCAGCGGGTGAACGCCGCCCCGGCTCCATCGGCCTGCCCATGCCGTACTGCGAAGTGCGCATCAAGGTACTCGACGAGCAGGGACGCTATCTCCGGGATGCCGAGCAGGATGAGATCGGCAACCTGTGCATCCGCGGTGCCACGGTATTCAAGGGCTATCTGCAGGCGAGCAAGAACGCCGGCATCTGGGTCGATGGCGACTGGTTCAATACCGGCGACCTCGGTCGCGTCGATGCTGACGGCTACATCTGGCTGACCGGGCGCAGCAAGGACCTGATCATCCGCGGCGGTCACAACATCGACCCGCAGATGATCGAGGAAGCCCTGCACAAACACCCCGCCGTGGCCATGGCCGCTGCAGTGGGCAAGCCAGACGAGAAGGCCGGCGAATTGCCGGTGGTCTACGTGCAGCTCAAGCCAGGCGCGCAGACCAGCGAAGCCGAGCTGCTGGAACATGCCGCCGCACATATTCCCGAGCGCGCCGCGGTGCCCAAGGACGCCTGGATCATCGATGCAATCCCGCTCACCGCGGTGGGCAAGACCTTCAAACCAGCGCTGCGTTTCGATGCCATCGCCCGCGTTTACCAGGCGGCTGTCGATGAGCTGCATCCGGCTGTTCGGGTCGAAGTGCTGAGCGATGACAAGGCCGGTCAACTGGCCCATATCCACCTGCCGAACCAGGATCAGGCATTGGCTGCCAGCATTGCCGAGCGTCTGTCCGGCTACGCGGTGGGCCATCGCATCCACTTCTCAGCGTGATCCGGAGCGCGCCAGGACGCGCGCCAGTTAACAGCTTCGCACTTTCGTGCAACCACTGGTCGGCAGAGCTTCAGGCAAGCATTGCCACGCCTGATGCCTAGGAATACTGTCGAACGCTATTCGTAGACACGACAGGGAGCGTTGGTGGTGCCCTCAGGCCTATTCGCCCGGCCAGGCCCGACGAGATCACGATGAAACCGGCGCACTGGCAGGCAGACCTGCAGCAAGTTCAACAGTTGCGACTATTTCATAATGTCGCCACCAGCAGCCTGGACCAGTTGCTGCGAGAATTTCGCGCCTGCGAGCTGGAAGCCGGCGAAGTGCTGCTCTCCCCCTTCAATCGCAACCAGCACCTCTATCTGCTGATCGAGGGCCAACTGCGCGTCTACCTCGGGTCACTGGACAACCAGGCCGTCAGCACCCTCGAAGTCGGTGACTGCGCCGGTGAAATCAGCTTCATCGACAACGAACATCCCTCCGCCTACGTCGTGGCCGAGCGCCCCTCCATCGTCCTGCGCCTGCACCGAGAGTCACTGGTGGCGTTGTTCCAGCAATCCCCACAGATGATGCAGAACCTGCTGGAGCTGCTCTGCGATCGCGTGCGCCAAGGCAACCGGCAGATTCTCGACAGTGAGCAGAACGCCAACGTCGACACCCTCACCGGCTGCTTCAACCGGCGCTGGCTGGAACACGTGTTCGAGCGTGAGAGCACCCGCTGTGCCTTCAACGACGAACCCATGTCATTGCTGATGCTCGATGTCGACCACTTCAAGGCCTACAACGACCAGCACGGCCACCTGGCCGGCGATTACGCCTTATGCCTGGTGGCGCATACCCTGAGCAGCCAGCTAAGGCCGAAGGACAGCCTGATACGTTTCGGTGGCGAGGAGTTCGTCATTCTCCTGCCGGAGATCGCCGATGAGGCTGCACGCGGTATCGGTGAGCGCCTGCGTATCGGCCTGGAGCAGATCGCGTCCTTCTATTCGCCGGTTGGCGTGCTGCCCGGCGTCACCATCTCCATCGGCCTGGCGCAGATGCAGCACAAGGACAGCCTGCAAAGCCTTATCGCGCGTGCTGACGCGGCGCTATACCAGGCCAAGCAACAGGGGCGTAACTGCCTCTGCGGCTGATAATTTGCGACATTGGTGCGCTAGGCATTGTGGGAGGGGCTTTAGCCGCGACCGAATCGCCGCTGAAGCGCCTCCCACAGAGCTGCCGCGCACCGCCGCCCCTTCCCTTGCTACAGTGCCGAGCATAACGACAAGCCTGGATGGCCACCCTTTATGCGCAAACTGCTGATCGCCCTGCTTCTGCTGGTTTCCCTCTCTGCCCTCGCCGTACTGGGCCTGCCCCGAGTCATCGACGCGCAGATGAACAGCGTCGCCAGCCCGCCACCCTATCCGGCCAGCGCCAGCGCGCAGAAGCTGCACCAGGGGCTGTTCGTCGCCGACCTGCACGACGACGCCCTGCTCTGGGAGCGCGACCTGCTCAAGCGCTACGACTACGGTCACTCCGACCTGCCACGCATGCTCGAAGGGCGCCTCGGCCTGCAGGTGTTCTCCACCGTGACCAAGACGCCACGCGGGCTGAACATGGAGAGCAACGCCGCCGACAGTGACAACATCACCCTGCTGGCCATGGCCCAGCGCTGGCCGCGGGAAACCTGGAACAGCCTGCTGCAGCGCGCCCTGTACCAGGCGCAGAAGCTGCAGGATGCGGCGCACGCCAGCGAAGGTCGCCTGGTGCTGATTCGCAGCCGCGCGGACCTGGCCCGCTTCATCGCGGCCTGGGACAAAGACCCGCAGCGTGTGGCAGGCCTGCTCGCCACCGAGGGCCTGCAGCCCATCGAGAACCAGCTGGAGAACGTCGATACGCTGTTTGATGCGGGCTTTCGTATCGCCGGTCTGACCCATTTCTTCGATAACGAAGTGGGCGGCTCGGCCCACGGCCTGGCAAAAGGCGGGCTGACGCCGCTGGGACGCCAGGTGATCGCGCGTCTGGAAGAAAAAGCCATGCTGGTGGACCTGGCCCACGCCTCGCGCCCGCTGATCGACGATGTGCTGGCCATGGCCACGCGCCCGGTACTGGTCTCACATACCGGTGTCGAAGGCACCTGCCCCGGCACGCGCAATCTCAGCGACAAGCACCTGCAGGCCATCGCCGCCACGGGCGGGGTGATCGGTATCGGCTACTGGAGCACCGCCGTGTGCGACACCTCGGTCGCCGCCATCGTCAAAGCCATTCGTTATACGGCGGACAAGGTCGGCGTCGAGCACGTCGCCCTGGGCTCGGACTTCAATGGCACCGTGCATACACCATTCGACGTCACCGGCCTGGCGCAAATTACCGAGGGGCTGCAAACCGCCGGCTTCGACAATGACGCCATTGCCGCGATCATGGGCGGCAATGTACAGCGCCTGCTGCTGGCCAGCCTGCCGGAGAAATGAGGCGCTGGGCACACGCTCCTCTTGACAGACGCGAGCGAAGCACTTCGCCACGCCCGCGTCTTGCATTACACTGGCGGGCGTTCACTCCTTAACCAGTCGATGAGAAGCCCGTGCTCAAAGCACTCAAGAAAATGTTCGGCAAAGCCGAAGACGAGCAGCCACAACCAGCGCCGTCACCCGTAACAGCGCCCGCCCAGAGCAGTGACGCAGAGCACAAGCGTCCCCGCCAGAACAAGCCCGCCCGCACTGCCAGCGAGAGCGCAGGCGACAGCCCGGCGCAGCAACAGCCCCGCCCGCCCAAGGCCGACAAGCCACGCCGCGAGCACCCAGCCAAGCCAGTAAGCACCTGGAAACTGGAAGATTTCGTGGTCGAGCCGGCCGAAGGCAAGACCCGTTTCCATGACTTCAAGCTTGCCCCCGAGCTGATGCATGCCATTCATGATCTGGGTTTCCCCTACTGCACGCCGATCCAGGCTGAGGTACTGGGCTACACCCTCAAGGGCCAGGATGCCATTGGCCGCGCCCAGACCGGTACCGGCAAGACCGCCGCGTTCCTTATCTCGATCATCACCCAGCTGCTGCAGACCCCGCCGCCGAAAGAGCGCTACATGGGCGAGCCACGCGCGCTGATCATCGCGCCAACCCGCGAACTGGTGGTGCAGATCGCCAAGGACGCTGCCGAGCTGACCAAATACACCGGCCTGAATGTCATGCAGTTCGTCGGCGGCATGGACTTCGACAAGCAGCTCAAGCAACTGGAGTCGCGTTTCTGCGACATCCTCGTGGCCACCCCGGGCCGCCTGCTGGACTTCAACCAGCGCGGCGAAGTGCACCTGGACATGGTCGAGGTGATGGTGCTGGACGAAGCCGACCGCATGCTCGACATGGGCTTCATCCCGCAGGTGCGCCAGATCATCCGCCAGACGCCGATGAAAGGTGACCGCCAGACCCTGCTGTTCTCCGCCACCTTCACCGAAGACGTGATGAACCTGGCCAAGCAATGGACGGTCAACCCCGCCATCGTCGAGATCGAGCCGGAGAACGTCGCCAGCGATACCGTCGAGCAGCACGTGTACGCCGTAGCCTCGGCTGACAAGTACAAACTGCTCTACAACCTGATCAGCCAGAACGACTGGACGCGGGTCATGGTCTTCGCCAACCGCAAGGACGAAGTACGGCGCATCGAAGAGCGCCTGACCCGCGACGGTATCAGCGCCGTGCAGATGTCCGGTGATATCCCGCAGCACAAGCGTA
The DNA here is from genome assembly GCF_001941865.1 of Pseudomonas alcaliphila JAB1. Taxonomy (NCBI): domain Bacteria; kingdom Pseudomonadati; phylum Pseudomonadota; class Gammaproteobacteria; order Pseudomonadales; family Pseudomonadaceae; genus Ectopseudomonas; species Ectopseudomonas alcaliphila. The sequence continues at coordinate 4,025,056 of NZ_CP016162.1, forward strand.
TCCGCGCCCTGGAAGGCTTCCGCGAGGGCAAGATCCGCGTCATGGTCGCCACTGACGTCGCCGGTCGCGGCATCCACGTCGATGCCATCAGCCATGTGATCAACTTCACCCTGCCGGAAGACCCGGACGACTATGTGCACCGCATCGGTCGTACCGGCCGCGCCGGCACCAGCGGCACCTCGATCAGCTTCGCCGGCGAGGACGACGCCTTCGCCCTGCCGCCGATCGAAGCGCTGATCGGCCGCAAGATCCAGTGCGAAATGCCGCCGGACGAACTGCTCAAGCCGGTGCCGCGCAAGCACTGAGCCAGCGCAGGTCGAACCAAGGCGAAGCCCTCCAGCTTCGCCTTTTTCATTTGACCCCGTTGATCGACACGCCATGCAACACTGCGACTACCTCATCATTGCCGGCGCTTCAACCGGCTACTTTCTCGCCAGCCATGGCAAGACGCAGCTGCTCGAGCGCGAGGCGCAGCCCGGCTATCACTCCACCGGCCGCTCGGCGGCGCTGTATACCGTCGCCTACGGCACGCCCCAGGTCCGCGCGCTGACGGCCGCCAGCCGCGTTTTCTACGATGCCCCGCCAACCGGCTTCGCCGAGCATCCCTTGCTCACGCCACGTGGCGAGCTGGTGGTGGATTTCAGCGGTGACGCAGCCGAGCTGCAGCGCCAGTACGAGCAGGCCCGTGAGCATGTTGCAGAGGCTCGCCTGCTCAGTGCTGACGAGGCCTGCGCGCTGGTTCCGGTGCTGCGCCGTGAGCTGGTGCATGGCGCACTGTTTGACCCTAGCGCCGCTGATATCGACACCGCAGCGCTGCACCAGGGCTACCTGCGCGGCATCCGCCAACAGGGCGGGGAGATTCATTGCCAGCGCGAGGTCATCAGCATCAGCCGCCTCGCCGACGGCTGGCAGGTGGATTGCGCCGGACAGAGCTATCGCGCGAGCGTATTGATCAATGCCGCCGGTGCCTGGTGCGACGAGATCGCTGGCTTGGCCGGCCTATCCGGCATCGGGTTACAGCCCAAGCGGCGCGCCGCCTTCACCTTCAACGGCCTGGAGGGCATCGACTGCCAGCACTGGCCGGCACTGGTGAGCCTGGACGAATCGTTCTACATCAAGCCCGATGCCGGTCTTTTACTCGGTTCGCCAGCCAATGCCGACCCGGTGGCGCCGCATGACGTGCAGCCGGAAGAGCTGGACATCGCCCTGGGCATCCACCAGATCGAAACCCACACCACGCTGCAGATTCGTCGTCCGGCGCATACCTGGGCCGGCCTGCGCAGCTTCGTCGCCGATGGCGATCTGGTTGGAGGTTTCGATACCCAGGCCGAAAACTTCTTCTGGGTGGCAGCGCAAGGCGGCTACGGCATCCAGACCAGCGCCGCCATGGGCCAGGCCTGCGCGGCGCTGATTCGCAGGCAACCCTTGCCGCAACCTTTGCTCGAGGCGGGCCTGAGTGAAGCGATGCTCAGCCCGGCACGGCTGTCGTCATGCCAGGCGCGCTGATCAGGCTGTTGCAGGGCTCACTGCTGCTGCCCAGCACTGCCCTGTTCATCGGCCTGCTGCCTGTCACCTGCAGCACGGAGGGCTTGGTCTGGCCTGGCCGCTGCTGGCGGAGCCTGACGGTCAGATCGCCATCGAGTTGGCGCTGGCCTGTCTGCCGGCATTCGCGCTGTTTCTGCTGGCCGCTGCCAGCGGCATGCTGAAGCGGCGCCTCGCCGTCCTCGCAGTGTTCGGCTTGTGCGCCGCCATCGCCGCTTACAGCGCGGTCAATCTGCTCGCCAGTGCCTATGGCAATACCTGGACGGCCGGCGAGATCCTTCGTGGGCTGTTTCTCGCACAATTGCCGCAGCTGGGCCTGGCGTCCGGGCCATGTCTGGCGTTGACAGCGCTGCTGGAGCGGCTCAACCACCCACGCCCTTGAGTACGTTTTGCTCCTGCTCGGCCGCTTCTTCATGCTTGGCCGAGCGCTCTAGCTCGCGGCGAAAACCGTCAGCCTTGTTCAGGCTCAACTCCAACACCCGATCACGCCCTCCCTCTGCGACCAGGTAACGGCCATCGTCCAGCGGCAAGATCGCCTGCGGCGCCTTGAGAAATGACAACACAGTGGTCTGCGCGCCTTGGGCATCGACCAGCAGCAGACGGGCGCGATGGGTCGAGTCCTCGCTGATCCACAGGCCCTGCTCGTCGCAGAGCATGAACGTCGGGTTACGCAGCCCGTCGATCACCACCGGGTCGCGGCCGTCCTCGCGCAGCTCGCGAATCACACCGGTTTCCTTTTCGCTGTAGAGCATACGGCCGTCGGTGCAGCGGGTGATCGACTCGGTTTCCGAGAGGTTGTCACGCACCACGCTCAGTTGCCGGTCATCCCAGCGGTAGCGCCATAGCCGACCGTTACCCTTGCGGTCCTCGATGGCATAGAGGTAGTGACCGTCATCCCACAGCCCCCGCACCTGATCGCCCGCGAACAGTTCGGAAACACGCTTGCCTTGCAGGAAGCTGACCGGCTTTCCGCCCGACTCCTGACTGAACACCAGGCCACCACGGGCGCTGAGCAGGCCATCGGGTTTGGACAGGCCTTCGACCACCACTTCGCGGTCACCGTCGGGCTGCATCAACAGGATGCTGCCGCGGCCATCCTGCAGTTCCTGGCTGACCAGAATCCCGCCATCCGCTGCTCGCGCCAGCCCGGCCGCCTTCTGCACGTCATCGTAGGCAACGCGGTACGACCAGCCGCTGGCGGCCTGCACCGGAAAGAAGTACTGCCAGGCGAAAAACATCAGGGCGGCGGCGACCAGCGCGGCAGCCGCCAGAAATGCGCTTTTCAGCAAACGCAGGGACATGTTCATGTTTCACAGACTCGCAAAGTGTTCGTAGAGAATCGTCGCGCCAACTAGCATCAGCACCACACCGCCGACGATCTCGGCACGCTTGCCGACCAGTTGGCCCAGCATACGACCAAGCAACATGCCCAATGTCACCATCAGGGTGGTGGCCAGACCGATACACAGTGCAGCGACCAGGATGTTCACCTCGACGAAAGCCAGGCTCACGCCAACGGCCAGCGCGTCGATGCTGGTGGCCACGGCAGTGACGGCCAGCACCCAGAAGGAATGGCGCGAGGGCTTGTCTTCAGGCGCATCGTCATCGGCGCTGAGCCCGGCATGGATCATGTGCCCCCCAAGTCCGACCAGCAACACGAAGGCGATCCAGTGATCCCACTCGAGGACGAAACGACTGGCTGCCTGGCCGATCAGCCAGCCGATGATCGGCGTGATGGCCTCGATGGTGCCAAAGATCAACCCAGCGCGAAGGGCTTCGGCAAAGCGTGGCTTGTGCAGGCCCGAGCCCTTGCCGATGGCAGCCGCGAAGGCATCCGTCGACATGGCGAAAGACAGAAGAAGCAGCGAGAGAGGATTCAAGGGAAACTCCAGCCGGGCCTGAGTCAACGACAAGCCACTGCGCGCCCGACCTGGCACAGGACTGTCGTTGGTCTCACCAATCCCTGCGGATGCGTTGGCCACGGCAGGTTGCCGAGAATGTTGACCAACGCGCCGACGCTAGCGCGACGGCAGGTTACTCCCCCAAAGAGGCGAGCAGGATAAACCCAAGCATGCCGGGGCGGAAGTGGCGGCGCTCAGCAACAGCTCAGCGGTAGCCTGCGCCACCGAGCAGGCATCAGGTTTCGACGCCCTGCTCGAGCGGTTTCTCGGGCTCCACCTGCGGCGTCTCGGTGCCCTGCTCTTCCTCCTTGTCGTCCTTGCCAAGTGCTCGGTTGGTGGACTCCTGCAGGGAGTCCACCTGGCGGTTGACCTCATCGACCACCTCGCCGACCGAGTCACTGATCAGCGCCTGCACTTCCTTCTTCGCCTCTTCGGCGAGCTTCTGTGCGGACTGCTCGGCGGCGTCGCAGCCCGCCAGGGCGATCAGTGCCAGACCAAGTGCGGCAGGCGCCAAGCGGTGTTTCCAAGGGTTTTTCATCAGGTTTCTCCAGTGTCGAAGGCCCGGATACACACGGGGCGTAGCCGGGCAAAAGCTTATCCGTCAGATCTTGGCGGGCGGCTGGCCGCGGGTCTTGTACAGCGACAGCAACACTCCGCCGACCAGCAGGACCAGGGTTACGCTCAGGGACACAACAGCCGGGATCTTGCCGATGATGCCGACCAGGAAGATCTTCGCGCCAATGAATACCAGCACCAGCGCCAGCGCGTACTTGAGGTAGGCGAAGCGGTGGATCAGCGCAGCCAAGGCGAAGTACAGGGCGCGCAGGCCGAGGATGGCGAAAATGTTCGAGGTGTAGACGATGAACGGGTCCTGAGTGATGGCGAAGATCGCCGGCACGCTGTCGATGGCGAACACCAGATCGGCGCACTCGATCAGGATCAGCGCCAGGAACAGCGGCGTCACCCACAGCACGCTGCGGCCCTGGCCATCGTCCTGACGCACGAAGAAGCGTTGGCCGTGCAGCTCATCGGTCACGCGCAGATGCTTGCGCAGGAACTTCACCAGCACGTTGTTCTCCAGGTCCGGCGCATCGTCGAGCTTGGCGAACAGCATCTTGATGCCGGTAAAGAACAGGAAGGCGCCGAATACATAGAGAATCCAGGCGAACTCGTGAATCAGCGCAGCGCCCAGGCCGATCATGATGGCGCGCAGCACCAGCACGCCCATGATTCCCCAGAACAGCACCTTGTGTTGGTACTGCCTTGGAATACCCAGGAAGCTGAAGATCATGGCCATGAGAAACACGTTATCCATCGACAACGATTTCTCGATCAGAAAACCGGTGAGGTAATCCATGCTGGCGTCGCCGCCTTTCTGGAAGAACACCCAGACGCCGAACAGCAGGCCTGCAGTGATGTAGCCAGCTGACAACATCAAGCTTTCACGCACGCCGATTTCGCGATTATCGCGGTGCAGCACGCCAAGATCGAAGGCCAGCAGGGAGATAACGACAGCGATGAAGACCAGCCACAACCAGGTGGCCGTGCCGAGGAAGTCGGCGAAGAGGAACGGTTCTAGGGCAGTCATGGAGCCCCTCCTACAGTCAGATTGAACAGACTGTGATTCCGACATCGCGGTATTAACCGCCAGAGGGGCCCGGCATCACGGGCGCCACAATACTCAGGCCGCGAACGCCACTCAACGGGGCGAATGTTACAAAATATTTCCAATTCTACGCCGCTACAGAGCCTGCTGCCGTCTTGTAGGAGCCCGCTTGCGGGCGATCCTGGCGCCGTCGGCTAATCGCCCGCAAGCGGGCTCCTACGGGGTTCGCTGTTTATCCGAAGGTTTCAGAACAGTCCGAGCTGCCCGTCCACCAACCGCTCGAAGTCGCCGCCGACGAACGGCAGGATGGCATCGGCCACCGGCTTCAGCTGGCGGCTGATGTAATGCTCGTAGTCCACCGGCGACAGCAGGCGCTCCAGCGGTTGCGGCCCGCCGGTGGTGATCAGGTAGCTGATCCAGCCGCCACGCTGATATTGCAGCGGCCGGCCAAGACGCTGGTTGTGCTCGTCGGCCAGGCGTGCGGCGCGCACGTGCGGCGGCACGTTGCGCTGGTAGTCGTCGAGGCGCCGACGCAAACGCTTGCGATAGACCAGCAGCTCGTCCAGTTCGCCGGCCAGGGTGCGCTTCACGTAATCGCGCACGTAGTGCTCATAGGGCTGGCCAGCGAACACCAGGCGATACAGCTCCTGCTGAAAGCGCTGGGCCAGCGGCGACCAGTCGGTGCGCACCGTCTCCAGACCCTTGAACACCATGCGCTCACTGCCGTCCACGTCGTGAACCAGGCCGGCATAACGCTTCTTGCTGCCCTCCTCGGTGCCACGGATGGTGGGCATGAGAAAGCGTCGGTAGTGGGTTTCGTACTGCAACTCCAGCGCGCTGCTCAGGCCATACTCCTGCTGCAGATGTTCACGCCACCAGGCGTTGACCTTGCTCACCAGCCCACGACCGATCCGCGCGGCGTCTTCCTCGCCATGCTCACCACCGAGCCAGACGAAGGTGGAGTCGGTATCGCCGTAGATCACCGCATGCCCCTCGGCTTCGATCAGCTCACGGGTACGCTTCATGATCTGATGTCCACGCAGGGTGATCGACGAAGCCAGGCGCGGATCGAAGAAGCGGCAGCCGCTGGAGCCGAGCACGCCGTAGAAAGCGTTCATGATGATCTTAAGAGCCTGCGACAAGGCCGCGTTGCCGTCACGCTTGGCCACCTCACGGCCCTGCCAGACACGCTCGACGATGGCCGGCAGACAATGCCGGGTACGCGAGAAGCGCGCGCCGCGAAAGCCTTCCACCGAGTGTTCGTCATCCGGCTGGTGCAGGCCTTCGACCAAGCCCAGCGGGTCGATCAGAAAGCTGCGGATGATCGACGGATACAGACTCTTGTAGTCCAGCACCAGCACCGAGTCGTACAGCCCGGGGCGCGAATCCATGACGAAGCCGCCGGGGCTGTTCTCGCCACGGATATCGCCGAGGTTCGGCGCGACGAAACCCAGGCGGTGCATGGGCGGCAGGTACAGGTGGGTGAAGGCTGCCACCGAGCCACCACTGCGGTCGGCGGCCAGGCCGGTGACGCTGGAGCGCTCCAGCAGGAAGGCGAGCAGATCGGTGTGGGCGAAGATGCGCGTAACCAGCTCGCAGTCCTTGAGGTTGTACCGGGCCAGCGCCGGCTTGTCCTCGTCGAACATGCGCTGGATCTCGTCCATCCGCGCATAGGGCGTGTCGATCGCCTTGCCCTCGCCGAGCAACGTCTGCGCTACCGACTCCAGGCTGAACGAGGGGAGGCTCCAGGTCGCCGAACGCAACGCCTCGATGCCATCGATGATCAAGCGCCCCGCCGCCTCGGCAAAGTAGTGCTGGCTGCTGTTGTGCTGGCGCCAGCCCATCACGTCGCCGCCACGCCCCAGAAGCAGCGGCACCTTGAGTTGCTCGGCGTGATCGCGCAGCACGCGCAGGTCGAACTGCACCAGGTTCCAGCCGATGATGGCGTCCGGATCATGCCGCTGCAGCCAGTCATTCAGGCGTTCGAGCAGCGCCTTGCGGCTGTCGCAGTACTCCAGCTCGAAGTCGACGATGCTGGCATCGCCATTGGCCGGGCCGAGCATATACACCTGGCGCTGACCACAACCTTCCAGGGCGATGGAATACAGCTCACCACGGGCGCTGGTCTCGATATCCAGCGACACCAGGCGCAGCGCCGGACGGTAATCAGGCGCGGGTTTGAGCGACTTGCACAGCAGGCTGCCGTCTTCCTGCTCGATACCGTCGAACAGCACGCTGGCGGTGATAAAGCGCTCCATCAGGTAGCGATCCGGCGGACGGATATCGGCCTCGTAGACGTCCACGCCGACCTGACGCAGCTTCTTCTCCAGCTGCAGCAACTGGCGGTATTGGCGGCAATACAAACCCAGCACCGGGCGGCGCTTGAAGTCGCGCAAGGTCAGCTCGCGTAGCTCGACGCCTTTTTCATTACGCAATAGCGGCTCGGCCCAGGCACGCTGCTCGGCGGGGATGAAAGCCACCGTCTCCTGGCACGGCAGGCGTACCTGGCGCGGGCCGGCATCGGTCGCCAGCCAGAAGGCCACTTCTGTGCCCTCCGGCGTGTCGCGCCAATGGCGGCTGAGCACGAAGCCTTGCTGGGGTTGCGTCATCGGGATTGGGTCACGGGTTACACGGCAGGTCAGGGGCACCTGTAGGAGCGGCTTCAGCCGCGATAGTCGCCGCTAAAGCGCCTCCCACAGGAGCATGTACTTCAAACTGGCCGGCCATTCTACGCCAGCGGTTACAATGGCGCCTTTTCCGCGGAATAACGCGATGAGCCACACCCCTCCCTACGGCACCGGCGATGCCTCCTACCAGGCTGCCGGTGGCATCGACGGCCTGCGCCGTCTGGTCGACGACTTCTACCGACTGATGGACGAACACCCTGAGGCTGCTGCCCTGCGCGCACTGCACCCGGCTGATCTGAGCGCCTCGCGCGACAAGCTGGCGTGCTTCTTGAGCGGCTGGCTGGGCGGGCCGCGTCTGTTCGCCGAGAAATACGGCAGCATCAGCATTCCGGCCTTCCATGCGCAGTGGCCAATTGACCAGGCGCTGGCGGAAAGCTGGCTGAGCTGCATGGCCGGCGCCATCGCCCTGCAAGGCTATGCACCCGCCTTCGCCAACTACCTGCTGACCCAGCTGCGCGTACCCGCCGAGCGCTCGGTACAGGCCAGCCAAAACCGTCATCGCAAGGAAACCTGATATGACTGACGATCTGATCATCGAAGACCTGCAACCCGGCGACGGCAAGTCCGTGGTCAAGGGCGCCCTGATCACCACCCAGTACCGCGGCTGGCTGGCCGACGGCAGCGAGTTCGACTCGTCCTTCTCGCGCGGCAAACCGTTCCAGTGCGTGATCGGTACTGGCCGAGTCATCAAGGGCTGGGACCAGGGCCTGATGGGCATGCAGGTCGGCGGCAAACGCAAGCTGCAGGTGCCCGCGCACCTGGGTTATGGCGAGCGCAGCGTCGGCTCGATTCCACCCAACTCCAACCTGACCTTCGAAATCGAGCTGCTGGAAGTGCTGACCCGCGATGACTGATACCGCCCTCGCCACTCTGCGCGAGCACCTGCTGCAGGCACTGGAAAACCACCCCGGCCACGAGACCCGCCGCCTGTTCCATGGCCGCGGCCGCTGCTGGCCGGGGCTGGAGCAGATCACCGTCGACTGGCTCTCCGGCGTGGTGCTGGTGATGCTGTTCCGCGAACCGTCGCCAGCACTACGGCCGCTACTGATGGAACTGCTGGAAACGCCGCAATGGCAGGCCAGCGGTGCGCGCGGCCTGCTGCTGCAGCACCGCTATGTGCAGGGCAGCGAGAGCGAATGGCTGGCCGGCGAGCCACAGGCGCAATGGTCAATCATCGAGGACGGCCTGCACTACCTGCTCGACCTGGGCAGCAAGCAGAACAGCGGACTGTTCCTCGATATGCGCCTAGGCCGCCAGTGGGTGCGCGAACAGGCCGCCGGCAAGCGCGTGCTCAACCTCTTCGCTTACACCTGCGGCTTCTCCGTGGCGGCGATTGCAGGAAGCGCCGCGTACGTGGTCAACCTGGACATGGCGCGCGCAGCGCTGTCCCGCGGGCGCGACAACCATCGCCTGAACGAGCACGACCTGAGCCGGGTGGAGTTCCTCGGCCACGAGCTGTTCAAATCCTGGGGCAAAGTGCGCAAGAGCGGGCCTTATGACCTGGTGATCATCGACCCGCCAAGCTTTCAGAAAGGCAGCTTCGCCCTCACCCAGGACTACGCCAAGATTCTCCGGCGCCTGCCTGAACTGCTGACCGAGCACGGTACGGTGCTCGCCTGCGTCAATGACCCGGATATCGGCCCAGACTTCCTCATCGAGGGCATGGCAACAGAGGCGCCACAACTGCGCTTCGTCGAGCGCCTTGACAACCCGCCGGAGTTTCCCGACATCTCGCCCGAGAGCGGCCTGAAAGCGTTGGTGTTCCGACTGTAGCCCGGATGAAATCCGGGAATTGCTGGCCCCGGACTGCATCCGGGCTACGGGCAGATGCCGATAATGTGGGAGGGGCTTTAGCCGCGACGTGAACAGATCGCGGCTAAAGCCCCTCCTACAATCCGGCTACCGAATACCCAGCCGTTTGGCCAAACGGCTGAGGTTGGCACGATCCACCCCCAGCTCCCGCGCCGCATCGGCCCATTTGCCCTGATGGCGCGCCAGACACTGCTCGATCAGTTGGCGCTGAAAAACATCCACCGCCGCACGCAGCTCCAGGCCCGCCGGAGGTAGATCAATGGGCGCCAGCACGTCGTCTGAGGCAGCCAGCGCCTGGGCCGTCGGCAAATCCAGGTCCTGCACATCCAGACTGAGAATGCGCGGGCGCTCGCCGTGACGCGCCAGTGCCTTGATCGCCGCCCGGCCAATCAGGTGTTCCAGTTCACGCACGTTGCCCGGCCAATCATGACCGAGCAGCGCCTTCTGCGCCTCAGGACTCAGGCGCAGGCTGCGCAGCCCGAGACGGGCGCGGTTCTCTTCGAGGAAGTAGCCGGCCAGCAACAGTACATCGCGACCACGCTCGCGCAGCGGCGGCACCGGCAACGGGTAAACGCTCAGGCGGTGATACAGGTCGGCACGAAACCGTCCGGCGCGCACCTCAGCCGCCAGGTCGCGGTTGGTGGCGGCGATCACCCGCACGTCGACGCGGTGTTCGCGATCCGAACCGACCCGCTGCAACTGCCCACTCTGCAGCACGCGCAGCAGCTTGGCCTGGATCGCCAGCGGCAGCTCGCCCACTTCGTCGAGAAACAGGCTGCCGCCATCGGCCAACTCGAACTTGCCGCTACGCTCGCTCATGGCCCCGGAAAAGGCGCCACGCACATGACCGAACAGCTCACTCTCCACCAGCGCATCGGGCAACGCCGCACAGTTGATGCTGACCAGCGGCCGCTGCGCACGTGGCGAAGCGGCGTGGATCGCCTCGGCCACCAACTCCTTGCCGACCCCGGTCTCGCCGGTGATCAGCACCGTCAGCGGGCTGTCACCGACCAGGCGAATCTCGTCCTGCAGCTTGCGCAGCGCCGCGCTCTGCCCCACCAGCTCGCGCAGTTGCTGCCGCGCCTGTTTGTACAGCTCGGTGAGCTGGCGCTCGGCCTCGACCCGCTGCGCCAGGCCGCTGATGCGCTGGCTGACCTTGACCGTGGCCGCGGCCAGGCTGGCAAAGGCCTCGAGGCTGTCCAGATCGAGCCGACCGAAACTGGCCGGGTCGAGCGAATCCAGGGTCAGCAGGCCCCAGAGCTGCTCGTCCAAGTACAGCGGGCAACCGAGGCAGTCGTGCACTTCCAGGTGACCATGCAACCCCTCTACCAGACCGTCGTAGGGGTCAGGCAGGCCGCAGTCGGCAGCGAAACGCGTCGGCCCGGCGTGTTCCAGCAACGCAGCCAGACGCGGATGCTCGCTGACTCTGAAGCGCCGTCCCAGGGTATCGGGGCTCAGCCCCTCGACCGCCAGGGGGACCAGAATTTCGCCGTCGAGTCGCAGCAGCGCCACGGCATCGCAAGGGAACAACTGGCGCAAGGCCGCGAGCAGGCGGCGATAACGCTCGCCGTCATCCAGCTCGCGAGACAGATCGGCGACCAGAGGAATAAGAGTTTCCAGCAGAGGATTAGCGGTCATTTCGACTACTCAAAGTCTTTATGACTCACACGCGAAGCGAGTCATTAACACAACAAAGAAAGTAAGCCACTGATATTTAAGGATTATTTAATTGGCACGCTTGCTGATAGGTATCTATCGCTAACGCTAGCACGCCACAACTGGCCAGACGAGCCACACCGGCGCCTTTATTTGCCTTGCGGAGATACCCCCATGCTGACCAATGCTCAACGCGACCTGATCAAAGCCACCGTGCCCCTGCTGGAAAGCGGCGGCGAGGCGCTGACCACGCACTTCTATCGGATGATGCTCAGCGAACACCCAGAAGTACGCCCGCTGTTCAACCAGGCCCACCAGGCCAGCGGCGACCAGCCGCGCGCCCTGGCCAATGGCGTGCTGATGTACGCCCGCCATATCGACCGCCTCGAAGCCCTCGGCCCGCTGGTGCGTCAGGTGGTGAACAAACACGTGGCCCTGCAGATTCTCCCCGAGCACTACCCCATCGTTGGCGGCTGCCTGCTGCGCGCGATCCGCGAGGTGCTGGGCGCCGAGATCGCTACCGACGCGGTGATCGAAGCCTGGGCCGTGGCTTACCAGCAACTGGCCGATATTTTCATCGGTGCCGAAGAGCAGCTCTATACCGAGAATGCAGCGGCGCCGGGTGGCTGGCGCGGCGCACGCAGCTTCCGCGTGGCACGCAAGGTGGTAGAGAGCGCCGAGATCACCTCCTTCCACCTGGTGCCGGTCGACGGCGGCGCCCTGCTCGACCATCAACCAGGCCAGTACATCGGCATGCGCCTGCTGCTGGATGGCGAAGAAGTGCGCCGTAACTACTCGCTGTCGGCTCTGGCCAACGGTCGCGAATACCGCATCAGCGTCAAGCGCGAGGTTGGCGGCCGTGTCTCCAATCATCTGCACGATAAGGTTCAGGTCGGCGATGAACTCGAACTGTTCCCACCGTCTGGCGAGTTCACCCTGAGCGCCTCGGACAAACCGCTGGCCCTGATCAGTGCCGGCGTCGGCATCACCCCGGCGCTGGCCATGCTCGACGCGGCGCGGCACAGCGGCCGTCCCATCCACTTCATCCACTGCGCGCGCAATGCCGAGGTGCATGCTTTCCGCGACTGGGTCGATGGCCATGCCGCCGAGCATCCGCAGATTCGCCACTACGTCTGCTACAGCGAACCGCGCGAGGGTGATAGGGCCGACGCCACCGGTTTTCTGAGCCGCGATCTGCTGGAGCAATGGCTGCCGGCCGAGCGCGATCTGGACGCCTACTTCCTCGGCCCGAAACCCTTCATGGCGCAGGTCAAGCGTCATCTGCAGGCGCTGGGCGTTCCCGCCGAGCAAAGCCGTTACGAGTTCTTCGGCCCGGCTTCGGCACTGGATAGCTGATCAATCAGGAGGTAAACCATGTATCCGCTCAATCTTCCACCTGCGCAGATTCTTCATCTGTCCAGCCAACTGCTCTGGAGCGGCCTGATTCTGCTGCTCGTCGGGCTGGTCGCGGCCTACGGCCTGGAGAAGCACCTGAATGTGCCAACACTGGTATTGGCCCACAGCCTGACACTGATCGGTCCGAGCGTACTGAAGATCGGCTACGTGCTGCGTCTGATCGCTCAGGAGCGCCTGAACGACAGGGCATGTGCTCATGCAGTTGCTTGATCGCCAGCAGGCCCTGGCCATTGCGCCGCTCTGGCGCCTTGGCTTTCGGCCGTTCTTCCTCGCTGGCGCCCTGTTCGCCCTGCTCGCCGTCGCCCTCTGGGCGGCGGCGCTGCACGGCCTGACAAGCCCTGCGGTGCCCGGCGGCATGCTGGCCTGGCATCGCCATGAAATGCCCTTCGGCTTCGGCCTGGCGATCATCGCCGGCTTCCTGCTCACGGCTGTACAGAACTGGACGGGCCGCCCCGGCCTCAGCGGGCGGCCGTTGATCGCGCTGTTCGGCTTGTGGCTGACGGCGCGTCTGGCCTGGTTCGCACCCGTACCGCTGCACCTGCTGATCGCCGTGCAACTGGCCTTTATCGGTCTGCTCATCACGCAGATGGCGCGCCAGCTGATCGCAGCGAGGCAGCGTAACAACTACCCGATCCTGCTGGTCCTGAGCCTGCTCGCACTATGCCAGTCACTCACTCTCGCCGGCCTGGCAATGGGTGACGACGACCTGCAACGCCGGGGGGCGCTGGCAGCCCTGTGGCTGATTGCCGTCATGCTGAGCCTGATCGGTGGCCGCGTGATCCCCTTCTTCACCCAGCGCGGCCTGAGGCGGGCCGAGGCCTTCGCCGCCCATCCCTGGCAGGACCGTCTGCTGCTGGCCTGCGGCGTGCTGGTCGCGGCGCTGTTCGCCAGCGGGCACAACCTGCAGGCCCGCCCATGGCTGGCCGCACCGTTCATCCTGCTGAGCGCGCTGCACGGTCTGCGTCTGTGGCGCTGGTACCTGCGCGGCATCTGGCACGTGCCGCTGCTGTGGTCGCTGCACCTGGCCTACGCCTGGCTTTTGCTGGCCACACTCGGCATGGCCGCCTGGCACCTGGGCTGGCTGGCGCAACCCAGCCAGGCCAGCCACGCGCTGGCGGTGGGTGCGATGGGCGGGCTGATCCTGGCGATGATGGCGCGGGTCAGCCTCGGTCATACCGGCCGCGTGCTGCAACCGCCAAAAGCAATGCCCTGGGCCTTCGGCCTGCTCAATCTGGGCGCGCTGATTCGGGTCACATGCGGTGGCGGGTGGCTATGGTTGGCAGCGCTTTGCTGGGGCGTGGCCTTCGCCCTGTTCGCCTGGCATTACGCGCCGATGCTGTGTCGGGCGCGGGTGGATGGGCATCCGGGGTGAAACGCCTGGTGCGATCAAACGACCAGACCGTAGCCCGGATGCAATCCGGGGCAACGATTTCCCCGATTGCATCCGGGCTACGTTTTTAAAGTAATGACATCAATCGACCAGCGTGCAGGCCATCACCAACGCGTCTTCACGCCCGCCGACTGCCGGGTAGTAATCGCGGCGGCGGCCCACTTCGTTGAAGCCGAAGCGCTCGTACAGGCGGTAGGCGCTCTGGTTGCTGGCGCGCACTTCGAGGAAACACTCGCGCCCGCCCAGCTCGTAGGCCTCTTTCATCAGGTGCTCGAGCAGACGCAAACCGAGGCCGCGACCCTGGCTTTCCGGCTTGACGGTGATATTGAGCAGATGCGCTTCGTCGAGGATCAGGTTGATCACACCGTGACCGACCTGCTGATTGCCCTCGAACATCAGCCAGCAGTTATAGGACTTGAGGCTGTCGGTGAAGATGCCGCGCGTCCAGGGATGACTGAAGGCGGCGTATTCGATTTTCAGCACGGCATCGAGATCCGCCTCGGTCATCGGGCGGAAGGAAATCGCATCGCTCATTAAGGGAGACTCGGGCGCAAAGACGGGGATTCTCAGGAATGTGCAGGCGTCAGCCAGCGCTGGCGAACGCGCCGCATGGCCTGCCAGAGTTCGCGCTTGCGCGCCGGCTCTTCCATCAGCAGCTCCAGTCCCGGCAGCGCCCAGCAAGCGCCAAGACCTTCGACCTGCAGTTCGCGGTTGTAGCTGTGTTCGTCGCCTTCGCCGGCAAAGCGAATGGCCGGCAGACCAACCAGCCATAGACAGGTGCTCGACTGTTCTTCGAGGCGCGCAGCGACGAAGCTCTGCACGAACTCCAGCGCCTCTTGCGGGCCCTGATCCATATTGCCGCGCACCAGCAGCGGCCAGCGCACCGGCTCGCCGAGCAGTTGCGGGCTGTCCGGTAGACCGGCGGCGCGCAGCAGATCCTTGAGCAGGATGTAGGCTGGATCGCGGCTCTGGAATGGCTGGCCGGTGGGCAGCTCCACCAACAGGGCGCAATCGCCGGCTCGCAGCAACTGCAGGGAAAAACGCGGCGGCGGAGCACTGACCCGAGCCGGCTTTTCCTCGACAGGTTCCGGCTCCGCCACCGGTTCGACAGCCGCCTGGCGCGGCTGGGCGCCCGGGCGCGGAATCTCGATCTTCGGCCGCTCGACCGGCGCTTCACGCACGGCAGCCGGAGTGACGGCAACAGGCTCTGGCACAGGCTCGAACGCTTCCTCCTGCTGCGGCTCAAGCAGCTCCAGACGCGACGCTGCCGCGAAGGGCAGTTCGGTACGCGGCAGCCAAGTGGCCACCTGCATGGCGTCGAGGTAGGCGCGACGGCGCTGTTCGGGAATCACAGGCGCTCCAGAGAGAGGATTTTCAACAGGGGCGGATTGTCGCGTGAAATGGCCGGAGCGGGAAGCGTCGCAACGAGATTGCGGGCAAACAAAGCGTCCAAAAAACAAAAACCCCGCAGCTTGCGCAGCGGGGCTTTCGGGGTTCACCTGGGCTTACTGATCCCAGGGACGATCGCCATGCTCATCCTTGATACGCGTCGGCAGGCCCATCACGTCCAGCAGCTTGAGGAACGGCTCGGCCGGCAGCTCTTCGACGTTGACCATGCGCTGCGCATCCCACTCGCCACGCGCGACCAGCAGCGCGGCGGCGACTGGCGGCACGCCGGCGGTGTAGGAAATACCCTGACTGTCGGTCTCGGCGAAGGCTTCTTCGTGGTCGGCCACGTTGTAGATGAACAGTTCACGCGGCTGGCCGTCCTTGGTGCCCTTGACCAGGTCGCCGATGCAGGTCTTGCCGGTATAGCCCGGCGCCAACGAGGCGGGATCGGGCAGCACGGCCTTGACCACTTTCAGCGGTACCACTTCGAGACCTTCAGCGGTCTTGACCGGCTGCTCGGAGAGCAGGCCAAGGTTCTTCAGCACGGTGAACACGTTGATGTAGTGGTCGCCGAAGCTCATCCAGAAGCGCACGTTCGGCACGTTGAGGTGCTTGGACAGCGAGTGCACCTCGTCATGGCCGGTCAGGTACAGGTTCTGTTCGCCCACCACCGGCAGATCGTCGGTGCGTTTGACTTCGAACATGCTGTTGCTGGTCCACTGACTGTTCTGCCAGCTGTAGACCGTGCCGGTGAATTCGCGGAAATTGATTTCCGGGTCGAAATTGGTGGCGAAGTACTTGCCGTGCGAACCGGCGTTGACGTCGAGGATGTCGATCGACTCGATCTTGTCGAAGTACTGTTGTTGCGCCAGAGCGGCATAGGAGTTGACCACACCCGGGTCGAAGCCGACGCCGAGGATGGCGGTCACGCCTTTTTCCTGGCATTCGGCCAGGTGCTTCCACTCGTAGTTGCCGTACCATGGCGGGGTTTCGCAGATCTTGCTCGGATCTTCATGGATGGCGGTGTCCAGATAGGCGACGCCGGTGTCGATACAGGCGCGCAGCACGGACATGTTGAGAAACGCCGAACCGACGTTGATGACGATCTGCGATTCGGTTTCGCGGATCAGTGCCTTGGTCGCTTCCACGTCCAGGGCGTTCAGCGCATAGGCCTTGATCTCGCCGGGCTGCTTGAGACCGCCCTTTGCCTGCACGCTGTCGATGATGGCCTGGCATTTGGAGATGTTGCGCGACGCAATTGCAATGCGACCTAACTCGTCATTGTGTTGCGCGCACTTATGGGCCACCACCTTGGCAACACCTCCTGCACCAATGATCAGAACATTCTTCTTCAATTGTTTCACCTCCAGGGAACTGCGTTGTTTAAAACGTTTGATGAGGTGGGCTGAAGCGGATCGCCGCCCGGCCCACCCTACGGCTCAAGGCTCGGTGTAGGGTGGGCTTCAGCCCACCATCAACGGTGTCACGACAGACTGGACAGGTAGTCGTCGAAGCCAAACTGGCGCGCCACCTCGACGCTACCGTCGAGTTGTTTCACCACGATGGACGGCATTTTCAGGCCGTTGAACCAGTTCTTCTTGACCATGGTGTAACCGGCCGCGTCGATGAACGACAGGCGATCACCGATCTGCAGCGGTTTGTCGAACTGGTACTCGCCGAAGATGTCGCCGGCCAGGCAGCTCTTGCCGCACACCATGTAGGTGTGTTCGCCGTCGTTCGGCGCCATCTTGGCGTTGAGGCGGTAGATCAGCAGGTCGAGCATGTGCGCTTCGATGGAGCTGTCGACCACCGCCAAGTGCTTGCCGTTGAACAGGGTGTCGAGCACGGTGACTTCCAGCGAGGCGCTGAGGGTGATTGCGGCTTCGCCCGGCTCCAGATACACCTGCACGCCGTATTTTTCGGAGAAAGCTTTCAGGCGCGCACAGAAGGCATCGATCGGATAGCCCTCGCCAGTGAAGTGGATGCCGCCGCCGAGACTGACCCACTCGACCTGGGCGATCAGGTGGCCGAAACGCTCCTCGATGGTGGTCAGCATCTTGTCGAACAGCTCGAAGCTGCCGTTCTCGCAGTTGTTGTGGAACATGAAGCCGGAAATCTGCCCCATGACCTGCTCGATCTTCGCAGGGTCCCACTCGCCCAGGCGGCTGAACGGACGCGCCGGGTCGGCCAGCAGGTAGTCGGAGCTGCTCACCTGCGGGTTGACGCGCAGCCCGCGGATGGTGCCGGAGGTCACCTCGGCGAAGCGCTCGAGCTGGCCGATGGAGTTGAAGATGATCTTGTCGCAGTTGGCGACCATCTCTTCGATCTCGTCGTCGGCCCAGGCCACGCTGTAGGCGTGGGTTTCGCCAGCGAACTTCTGCCGGCCCAGTTTCAGCTCATACAGCGAAGACGACGTGGTGCCGTCCATATATTGCTGCATCAGGTCGAACACCGACCAGGTGGCGAAGCATTTCAGCGCCAGCAGCGCCTTGGCACCGGAGTTCTCGCGCACGTAGGCGATCTTCTCCAGGTTGACCAGAAGCTTCTGTTTGTCGATGAGGTAGTACGGCGTCTGGATCATCTCGTCGCCCCAGCAAGGTCAATCAATGGAGGTCTTTCGGGCACCTCTAAAAACTACCTGCGTTGCCATCGCTGCGTTAAAAACAGGCTCAAAATGCTCATTTACTACTCGTAAAGTCGAACGCGACTCCGACCGTTTTTCGCCTGTTTTTGCCTTGCGCTGAAGGCCTCGCCTACGTTTTTAGAGGTGCCCTTTCAGCCCCCGGGAAAAAGTGGACGCGAATTGTGCCGATAACCGGCGAATACCGAAAGGGCATTGGGGATTTTTTGTACAACCGGTGATGACCGAAGTCTGCCTTGACTGAGCGGAGACCCTACGGCCGAGCGGTTACAGTGATATGACCGGGCAAGGCTTATCCATCACCTGCGCTCCGGGGCGCACGAGGCTGCATTGCCGCGATATTCGACGCGCTCAATGCTGGCGGAACAGGCTCAGCAGGTGCTCGGCGATGGCGCCGCGGATGGTGTCGATGCTCAAGCGCGAGCAGTGAGCGAGCTTGACGGGGTTGATACGGTGCAGGTGCAGCGATGGCATCCGCGCCTCGTACTCACGCAGATCGCCTTTCACCAGCACGGGCAGAAAATGTTCGCCGCGCGCCCGATAGCGCTCGATCAGCAAACGCAAGCCGGCCTGGAATGGTAATTCACGCGAGGCAATCAGACGCGACTCACCCGGTACCTTCATATATAGGCCGTCGAACCCCACCGTTTCACCGGGCAGGATGTGCACACCGGTGGGCTCCACCGCATCGGCGGGAATATCGTGAAAGGTGTCGTGCCAGGCCATCTCGTCCGGCAGGATGGTGATACCGCCCTGCTCGTCCTGCGGCACCACGAAGCTGTAGTTGCTGTAGAGCTTCTCGACATAGCTGGAGTAGATGCACAGGCGGTTTTCGAACCGCCGTAGAAACGCGATGGCCTGAGCACGATCGGTAATCGCGTGCAGCTCCCAGTTCAGATCGCGCTGGTGCTGCAGCTCATGCCAACGGGCATCGACATTCAGGGCAAGGGCAGACATCAGGGACTCCAAAAACCGGTTCGCTGTTGCCACGGCAGAAAGTGTGCCACCTCTCCAACCCAGGTTTTCCCGGCTTTTCAAGCACTTGCCAGGGTTTCCTGCGCACAGCCCGTCCCAATGTGCCGAATCGCGTCACCTGCCTCTGATCGATTCGGACTCAAACCCGGCATCCACCTTGCAGTACAATCGTCGCTTTTAACCTGCCTGGAACCGGCGCCTCGATGATCGATCCCAAGCGCGTATTGCGCGCCCTCGCCGAACACTGGACGTTGCTCGAACCGCTCTGCGAGCGCTTCGACGCCGGCACCCTGAGCCTGGTAGAGCTACGCGGCCAGCTCGCCGTGCAATTGCCCGACGCCACGCCCAGCGACACCACTGCCCTGCTCGACACTTGGATTCGCCTGGACATCCTGGTGCCAGTGGCCAAGAGCCCCAACCGTTTCGAGCTCAACGCGCAGATCCACGATTTTCTCGCCTACCTGCGCCGCGAGCACCGCCTCGGCCTGTGCCTGGAGATCGAAGCCTACCTGCGCCACCTGGAGCGCCTGGCCGGCTATATCCAGGACGCCTTCGAAGTGCGCGATGCCAACGACCTGGCGCGCCAGCTGCGTCTGCTCGACATGCGCGTGCGCGACGTACTGAAGAAGCTGGCCAACGACGAACAGGCGCTGGTCAGCGTGGCCGACCGCGCCAAAACCAGCGACCGGCAGATTCCCCTGCGCCAGCGCTACGCCGAGGTGCTGGCCACCTGGGACGAATACGTCGAACCGATGATCCAGCTGGTCGCCGCCGACGGCGCCTTCGAGCAGGGCGTACGCCGCGTCGAACAGGTGCTGCTGCGCCTGCTCGGCGATCAGCAGCGCCTCGGCCAACTGGTCGACGATGACCTGCTGCTGCGCACCCACGCGCGCATCCTGGAGATGCAGACCACCGCCCAACTGACGCTGCGCAAGGCCCGCGAACTGCTGCTGCCGCTGCGCGAAGAAGCGCGTCGGCACAACGCAGTGACCCGCGGCGCCGCACTGGCGCTGTCGGTGATCCGTAAGAAGGGCATCGACGCCGTGCCGCAAGCGGCCATGCCGCTGTTCACCCGGCCGCAGAGCAACTTCCTCGGTTCGGCCAGCCAGGTCGAGGCCTACGTTTACGCCCTGGCACGCTTCGAGGCCAAGCCGGCGCACTTCCCCAAGGCCAGCGGCAGCCGCAAGGGCGGCGCGCCCAAGGCGCCGAAGACCGCGCGGGAAATGATCGAACGCTGCGAACAGGCCCTGCCACTGCCGGATCTGATGGCCTGGCTGCTGGAGCAGGAGCCGGAAGGTGCCACCGACGAGTTGCTCTACTGGTTCTCGCGCCTGTCGCGCGAGTCGCGTTTCCAGCGTGAACGCCTGGAGCGCCGCCAGTACCTGACCCGCGAGCACGAGGTCAGCCTCGCCTCCTTCGCCCTGGTAGGCCAGCCCAATGGCTGAGCTACCCGTAGGGTGCGCTGTGCGCACCGCAACCGACGACATGGTGCGCACAGCGCACCCTACGACTGCCCGTGAGCATTGCGTATGAACATCGATCTGAAAGAAATGACCCAGCTCGCGGCCGCCTTCCGCGACCTGTTCAAGGGCTACCACATCTCGCGCAGCGAGCCGGAGTGCTACGCCCAGCTGTCCAGCCTGCAGGACCAGTATCGCGCGCTGTTCCGCGCCCTCGGTTTCGAGCTGGTGTGCGATCCGCGCGGTTTCTACTACTTCGTCCCCGAGCAGGTCGCCCCGCAGGTGAACAAGACCGCCCAACGCCTGGCGCTGTTCACCTTTATCCTGGTCGAGCACCTCGCCGACCAGGGCCGCGACCCGCTTTCCGTGCTCGACGGCGGCAGCATCGGTCGTGACGAGCTGCCAGCGCTGCTGGAGAAGTACCGCGACCTGTTCCTGCAGGCCGAAGTCACCACCTTCGAAGAGCTGGAAGACAAGATCATCCGCCGCCTCACCCAGCTCGGTTTCGCCGAGGACAGCAACGGCGTGTATCGCTTCCTGCCGCCGATGCACCGTTTCCTCGACGTCTGCCTGTCGGTGCAGCACGATCGCGACCTGGCCGCCAGCCTGCACAGCAGCGACCTGCCGCTGCCGGCGCCGGTGCTGCTGGACGATGACGGCGACGCCGACGCGACCTCTGTCATCGATATCGAAGAATCCGAGGAAGACGCCCTGGCCCGTGCCATGGCCGACGAACGCGCCGCACAGGAGATGGACGCATGAGCCAGGAACGCTACGGCATCCGCCGCTTCGCCCTGCTGAACACCGCCGGCTACAGCCTCGGCCTGTTCCCGCTGGAAAACCCGCTGTCGGTCTACGGCGCCAACAACCTGGGCAAATCCGCCTCGATCAACGCCCTGCAGTTCCCGATCCTGGCGCGCATGTCGGACATGAGCTTCGGCAAGTACAGCCTGGAAGCCTCGCGCAAGTTCTACTTTGCCTCGGACACCAGCTACATCCTCGTCGAAGTCGCCCTGCCCCATGGCCCGCACGTGATCGGCGTGGCCGGTCGTGGCCCGGGCGGCGGCTTCGGCCACCAGTTCTTCGCCTACGCCGGTGAGCTGGATCTGGAGCACTATCAGCAGAACGGCACCTGCCTGCGTCAGCGCGAGCTGTTCAAGAACCTCGGTCAGGCCGGCATCACCGCCTACGAACTGAAGCCCGACGAACTGCGTCGCCTGCTGGTCGGTGGTCACACTAGCATCCCTCTGGATTTGACCCTGATCCCGCTGCGCTCGACCAGCGAGCAGAGTCTGAAAACCTTCCGCGCCCTGTTTATCAACCTCCTCCATATGAGGGAGATCACCGCGGCGAAACTCAAGCAGCTGTTCCTCGACGCCTTCGAGCACAGCCTGCGCTCGGGCAGCGTCGACTATATCGCCGCGACGGAAGAGGCGTTTCGCGATGTGCGCCGCATGGAGCAGGACTACCAGGCGCTGGTGACTGCCGGCCCGCTGATCGAGGCACTGGCCTCGGGCGTCACTCAGCGCGAGACTCTGCGCGGCAAGCTGCATCGCCTCTCGCCGCTGCTCGACAACCTGCTGGGCACCTGGCACGACTACGCCGATGCGCGCAAGGAAGAGCTGGTGATCCAGGCCGAGCACTATCGCAACGAGCAGGACGGCCTACAGAACGAACAGCGTGGTGGTACCAGCGAGCTGATGCGCCTGGAGCGCGAGATCAGCGAGATCCAGCGCTGGCTGGGCGAACTGTCGGTGCTGAAGAACCGCTTCGCCCTGGTGGAAAACGCCAAGGTGCTGGAAGAGCAACTACTCGCCGCCAAGGACGCCCACGATGAACTGGCCGGTGCCCTGGCGCAGTCACGGCAGTTCTCCAGCGAAGACCTGGACGAGCGCCTGCGTGACCTGGAAAAACGCCTCAAGTCGGTCAAGCAGCAGCTCGACCATGCCGACAACAACAGCTACTCACGCCTGCGCGAGGAATTCAGCCAGCAGGACGTCGACCGCCTGATGCGCCTGTTCAACGGCCAACTGTTCAGTCTGCCGCTGGGCGAAAAAGGCATCCAGGCCGACGGTGACGATTGGGTCAAGGCGGTCGAAGCGGTGCTGGATCGCTTCAAGGGCGACACCTTCGCCGTGCCCGGCCTGTCCATCGACCTCAGCCATATCGAGCCCCCAGCCCTGCAGGCCCTGGCCGACCGCGCCGCCCTGCGCGACCAGAAGGATCGTCTGGAACGCGAGCTCAAGCAGCTCAAGACCCAGCAGTCGGTCGCCGCCGACCGCGCCGCCAGCAAGGCCCAGGCCGAGACGCTGTACCAAGCCGTACTGGATGCGCAGAAGGCCCTGGAAGACTTCCGCAAGAGCCAGACCCTGACTGCCGAAGAGTCGCAGAAGCTGGAGCGCCTGGCCGAGCTGGAAGGCGCTCAGGACGAGCTCAAGCGTGCCAGCGATGCCTTCGCCGAGCGCGTGCAGCAGCTGTCCGCCAAGCTGCAACTGGTCGGCCGTCAACTGGCCGATCTGGAAGCCAAGGAGCGTACCCTGGAAGACGCCCTGCGCCGTCGCCAGTTGCTGCCGGCCGACCTGCCCTTCGGCACGCCGTTCATGGAGCCAGTGGACGACTCGCTGGACAACCTGCTGCCGCTGCTCAACGACTACCAGGACACCTGGCAGGCGCTGCAGCGTATCGACGGCCAGATCGAAGCGCTCTACGCCCAGGTGCGCCTGAAAGGCGTGGCCAAGTTCGACAGCGAGGACGATGTCGAGCGCCGCCTGCAACTGCTGGTCAACGCCTACGCCCACCGTCAGGACGAAGCCCTCACCCTGGCCAAGGCACGCCGCGCGGCAGTGACGGACATCGCCCGTACCCTGCGCAATATCCGCAGCGACTACGACAACCTCGAGCACCAGCTGGCGCTGTTCAACCGCGAGATCAACAAGCGCCAGGTCTCCAACCTGCAGAGCTTCCGCATCGTCCTGGCGCCGAACAAGGAAGCCCTGCGCCATATCGACCAGATCATCCACAGCGCCGGTCAGTACGAAGAAGGCGAAACCCTGTCGGTGTTCGACCTGTCGCAGTCGGCCGACCAGGACGCGAAGAACGAGGAAGCCAAGGACTACCTGTCGCGCCTGGTAGCCGCCAACGGCAACCAGCTGGGTCTGAAGGATCTGTTCGAACTGGCTTTCGAGATCACCAAGGTGCATGGCCAGCCGATCATCCACACCGACATCGATGGCGCAGCAAGCAACGGCACCACCATGACCATCAAGGCGCTGACCAACATGTACCTGTTGCTGCACCTGATGGATCGCGAGCAGGCCGGGCGCGTGCGCCTGCCTTACTACCTCGACGAGGCGGCGGACATCGACGAACGTAACCAGCAGGCACTGATTGAAACCAGCCTGCAGCTCGGCTTCGTGCCGATCCTGGCTTCGGTCAAGCCGCAGGTCTCGGCCCATGTGGCCATCGACCTGGAAGGCGGCAGCGGCCCCAACGGCATCTATATCGACGAGGCGGACTGGAAGTTCATCAAGCCGCGCGAGAGTGCCAAGGTCGAGGTGCCGAGGCAGCAGGAGACCGCTGAACCGGCCTGACACCATCGCGGCTGAAGCCGCTCCTACGGTCAATCTTGTGTAGGAGCGGCTGGGCGGCATTCCGCTTCAGCCGCGAGCTTTTATCAACCCAAAATGAAAGGGCCGCTCAATGCGGCCCTTTCATTTCTACGGTTTGCTCACTGCTCCAGCACGATCTTCGGCGCCCACTGCATCCACACATCCTGCGGCTCGTCGAACAGTGCAAAGGTCTGCCCCGGCTGCGCCGGCCCACCCATCTCAGGATTGTTCGGCGTGGCGAAGGCGATGCCGCCTTCGAGCAACGCCTCCAGCGACTCGGTCCGCACTTTCACGCCCTTGAACAGCCCGGCATCCACACCGATGCCACTGGCATTCCAGAAGCGGCTGCCCGAACGTACCAGCGGCGCATAACGCGGTTCGATCAGCACATGGATCAATACGCGATCCGAGGTCGGCCCCAGCTCGAAATCCACCACCTTGCCCACCGGCACCTCGCGATAGCTGACGATCACACCCGGCTTGATCGAGCCTCGCCGCGGCGCGCTCAGCACCAGGCGCAAGCCTTCCTCACGCACGGCCTGATTCGGCGCAGCGGCCAGGGCGACGAACTCGGTACGTCGCGCTCCTTTCTGCGCAGCCGGTTGTACCTCCAGATACTGGCCGCTGACCAGTGTGCCGAGATTCGCGGCACGGATCAGGCTAAGTTCCGGCTTCACCACCCAGAAGCGCGTCCCCTCACGGGCGATCTGCTCGGCTGCCTGACTGATACGCACGTTGAGGATCACCGCTTGCAGGTCATCGGTCAGGCTGAGGCTCTCGACCTTGCCAACCTCCAGCCCCTTGTAGCGCACCAGAGTGCCTGGTTGCAGACCGTCACCATCAGCCAGCCGAATGGTGATCTGCTGCCCCAGCTGCAAGGCACTGTCGCGGTCAGCATGCAAAGCGAAGCGCTGCACCTGGCGATCCGACCTGGCGGCTTGCAGATCAAGCGTCTCGAAAGCGATGCCACCCGCCAGCAGGGTCTGCAACGACTCGCTCTTCACCTCGACACCGGACAATCCACCCCTTAGGGTGATGCCACTGGCATTCCAGAAGCGTGTGGACGTATTGATCAGGTGTACGTAGTCAGGCTCGATATGCACCCCGAGCACGACCTGGCTATTGTCGCGGCCAAGCTGGTAACTCTGTACCGAGCCCACCTTGATCTGCTTGTAGAGCACCGGACTGCCGACTTCGATCGAGCCGAGCTGATCGGTGAACAGCACCAGATGCAGGCCTGGCGCACCGAGATCCAGTGGCGGCGCCTTGCTCCGCGCGACGAAGTTGCGCGCCGGCGGATTGCCCTTCTCTCCCGGCCGTACGGCAATGTAGTTACCTTTGACCAACGCCTCTAGGCCAGTGATACCGGCCAGCGAAATGGAGGGTTTGACCACCCAGAAGTCCGAGCCCTCCACCAGATACTCTTCGGCCAGCGGATTGATGGTCAGCTCGGCCGTGGCGCTATTGAGGTCGCGATCGACCTTCATGGCTTTCAACGAACCGACCTGAATGCCCTTGTACATGACCGGCGTTCGGCCTTCCTGCAGCCCATCGAAATCACTGAGCTTCACGACGATCTTGATACCCGCCTGAGCCTCGTCGTAGTCCTCATAGAGACGGAACGGCAGCGCTGGATCAGTGGGCGGGCTGTCCTTGCGATGTTCGGGTGTGGCGAAGGCGATACCGCCGGCGACGATACTGGCTAGCGACTCGCTGCGCAGTTTGAAGCCGGACAGGTCGGCATCGACGCTGATCCCGCTGGCATTCCAGAACCGCGTATGTTTGCGCACCAGATGCGCATAGGCGGGCTCGATGAACACCTTCACCTCTACGGTGCTCTGGTCATCACCCAGGGTGTAACTCTTCACTCGGCCAACCTGGATCTGCCGATAGAAAACCGGGCTGTCGCGGTTGAGCGAGCCGAGTCGCTCAGCCTTCAGCGTGATGTGCAGCCCCGGTACATCGTCACCCATCGGCGGCTCTTGAGCCAAGGCGGTGAAGCTGCGGGTAGATTCGCCCTCACCGGGGCTGAAAGTAATGTAGTTACCTGAAACCAGCGTCTCCAGACCGCTGATACCCGCCAGACTGACATTCGGTTTGACCAGCCAAAAGCGAGTGCCCTCACGCAGATACTGCTCGAGTTCCTTATTGACCTCCAACTGAGCGACAACACCGCGATTCTTTCCACTTTGATCAAGACTGATGGCCGTTACCTTCCCCACCGCCATCCCCTTGTACATCAGTTCGGTCTTGCCAGCCTGAATACCCTCGCCGCTGGCGAATATCAGCTCCACCTGAATGCCAGCTTCGCTGTAAGCACGCCACGCCAACCAGCCGCCAATAAGCAGCGCAATAAGGGGCAGAACCCAGATGGCTGACCAGTTCGAGGCAGGACGCGTCTTGGCCAGAGGAAGGTCAGTCATGATCGGTTTCCGTGTTATCCCAGATAAGGCGAGGGTCGAAAGTCAATGCGGCGAGCATGGTCAGTATCACCACACTGGCAAAGGCAGCGGAACCGGCTCCAGCTTCGATGCTGGCCAGGCTGCCAAAATTCACCACTGCCACCAGAATGGCGATGACGAAAATATCGAGCATCGACCAGCGGCCAATCCACTCGATGAAGCGGTACATGAGGATCCGCTGGCGCGCTGACATCGGTTGATGGCGCTGCACGGAATACAACAGCAGAGCAATCCCCACCAACTTGAAGGTTGGCACCAGAATGCTGGCGATAAATACCACCGCCGCAATGGGCAGCATGCCAAAGTTAATAAGCTCCAGCACGCCGCCCATGATGGTCGCTGGCGAACCTTTGCCGAGACTGTTGACCGTCATGATAGGCAGCAGGTTAGCCGGGATGTAGAGAATCGCCGACGTCAGCAGCAATGCCCAGGTTCTGATCAGGCTATTGGGCCGCCGGGCATGAATCTGACCGCCACAGCGGCTGCAGTACTGTTGCTTGGCATCAACGTCGACTGGATTGAGTTGATGACACTCATGACAGACCAGCAATCCTGCCTCAATCGCCCGCATGGATATCCTCCCCAGACAAGGCTTCCCAGATCTGATGCGGCGACATGGTCACCTCCAGCCAGACTTGCACCAGCAACAGCGCGATGAAACAGAACAGGCCCAGGCCGAGGCTCAGGTCAGCCAGATCCATCAACTTGACCATCGCCACCAGGATGCCCATCAGGTAGACCTCGAGCATTCCCCACTCACGCATGTGGTGGTAGATCCGGTAGAGCAATAGACCGTAGCTACGACCGAAATCCATACGAATACTCAGCAGCACCAGCAGCTGGCAAAGCAACTTGAGCAACGGCACCGCCATGCTGCACAGAAACACCACAACAGCGATACCCTGCATACCGCTTTCATACAACCCGATCACACCGCTCCAGACGGTGTCCTGCGAGGTCTGCCCCAACAGGTTGAGTTGCATGATCGGCAGGAAGTTGGCTGGGACATAGAGCAGCAGAGCCGTCAGCACCAACGCCAGGCTACGCCTTACCACGCGATGACGGTGGCTGAACAACTCATAACCACAACGCGGGCACTCGGCGCTCTCGCCATCCTGCAACACCGGCTTGCGCATCAACAGATCGCACTCATGACAGGCGACCAGTTGCTCAATCGGCAGGGATGACAAGGAAGATTCGGGCGGCGAGTCAGACATGAAAGTCCCCAGCAGAATTCGCGCATTCTACCCGAGCGGCGCTTTTATTGGTGCGTGCCCCAAGCCTGTAGGAGCGAGCTCTGCTCGCGAAGCTTTATTTTCCACGCCGCAAAGAAGAACCCCCAGACCGCTAGGCGATCTGGGGTTTCGTATAGAAGCTTGACGAGGATCCGGCCGGCGCTCCGGGACTCTCACCGCCACGCGCCATTTTCTGCGCACATAGAAGAAACCCCAGACCGCTTGCGCGATCTGGGGTTTCGTATAGGAGCTTGACGATGACCTACTCTCACATGGTGAAGCACCACACTACCATCGGCGATGCGTCGTTTCACTACTGAGTTCGGGATGGGATCAGGTGGTTCCAACGCTCTATGGTCGTCAAGCAATTCGGTTGGGATCTCGCGGTTAGGCGCTATCCCTTGGATACGTGATAGATGATTTGTAGTTCTTGCAAATTTTCGGCTTTCTGTCGACTTCACCATCGACACCCTCTGTCTCCGGCTTATGCCTTCGCAGATTGTTTGGGTGTTATATGGTCAAGCCTCACGGGCAATTAGTATGGGTTAGCTCAACGCCTCACAGCGCTTACACACCCCACCTATCAACGTCGTAGTCTTCGACGGCCCTTCAGGGAGCTCAAGGCTCCAGTGAGATCTCATCTTGAGGCAAGTTTCCCGCTTAGATGCTTTCAGCGGTTATCTTTTCCGAACATAGCTACCCGGCAATGCCACTGGCGTGACAACCGGAACACCAGAGGTTCGTCCAACCCGGTCCTCTCGTACTAAGGTCAGCCCCTCTCAAATCTCAAACGTCCACGGCAGATAGGGACCGAACTGTCTCACGACGTTCTAAACCCAGCTCGCGTACCACTTTAAATGGCGAACAGCCATACCCTTGGGACCGGCTTCAGCCCCAGGATGTGATGAGCCGACATCGAGGTGCCAAACACCGCCGTCGATATGAACTCTTGGGCGGTATCAGCCTGTTATCCCCGGAGTACCTTTTATCCGTTGAGCGATGGCCCTTCCATACAGAACCACCGGATCACTAAGACCTACTTTCGTACCTGCTCGACGTGTCTGTCTCGCAGTCAAGCGCGCTTTTGCCTTTATACTCTACGACCGATTTCCGACCGGTCTGAGCGCACCTTCGTACTCCTCCGTTACTCTTTGGGAGGAGACCGCCCCAGTCAAACTACCCACCATACACTGTCCTCGATCCGGATAACGGACCAGAGTTAGAACCTCAAGGTTGCCAGGGTGGTATTTCAAGGTTGGCTCCATGAGAACTGGCGTCCCCACTTCAAAGCCTCCCACCTATCCTACACAAGCAAGCTCAAAGTCCAGTGCAAAGCTATAGTAAAGGTTCACGGGGTCTTTCCGTCTAGCCGCGGATACACTGCATCTTCACAGCGATTTCAATTTCACTGAGTCTCGGGTGGAGACAGCGCCGCCATCGTTACGCCATTCGTGCAGGTCGGAACTTACCCGACAAGGAATTTCGCTACCTTAGGACCGTTATAGTTACGGCCGCCGTTTACCGGGGCTTCGATCAAGAGCTTCGCTTGCGCTAACCCCATCAATTAACCTTCCGGCACCGGGCAGGCGTCACACCCTATACGTCCACTTTCGTGTTTGCAGAGTGCTGTGTTTTTAATAAACAGTCGCAGCGGCCTGGTATCTTCGACCGGCATGGGCTTACGTAGTAAATACTTCACCCTCACCGGCGCACCTTCTCCCGAAGTTACGGTGCCATTTTGCCTAGTTCCTTCACCCGAGTTCTCTCAAGCGCCTTGGTATTCTCTACCTAACCACCTGTGTCGGTTTGGGGTACGGTTCCTAGTTACCTGAAGCTTAGAAGCTTTTCCTGGAAGCATGGCATCAACCACTTCGCATTCTAAAAGAACGCTCGTCATCAGCTCTCGGCCTTAAGATCCCGGATTTACCTAAGATCTCAGCCTACCACCTTAAACACGGACAACCAACGCCGTGCTGGCCTAGCCTTCTCCGTCCCTCCATCGCAGTAACTAGAAGTACGGGAATATTAACCCGTTTCCCATCGACTACGCATTTCTGCCTCGCCTTAGGGGCCGACTAACCCTGCGTCGATTAACGTTGCGCAGGAAACCTTGGTCTTTCGGCGTGCAAGTTTTTCACTCGCATTGTCGTTACTCATGTCAGCATTCGCACTTCTGATACCTCCAGCAAGCTTCTCAACTCACCTTCACAGGCTTACAGAACGCTCCTCTACCGCTCATCCAAAGGATGAACCCGTAGCTTCGGTGTATGGTTTGAGCCCCGTTACATCTTCCGCGCAGGCCGACTCGACTAGTGAGCTATTACGCTTTCTTTAAAGGATGGCTGCTTCTAAGCCAACCTCCTAGCTGTCTAAGCCTTCCCACATCGTTTCCCACTTAACCATAACTTTGGGACCTTAGCTGACGGTCTGGGTTGTTTCCCTTTTCACGACGGACGTTAGCACCCGCCGTGTGTCTCCCGTGCTGACACTTGCTGGTATTCGGAGTTTGCATCGGTTTGGTAAGTCGGGATGACCCCCTAGCCGAAACAGTGCTCTACCCCCAGCAGTGATACACGAGGCGCTACCTAAATAGCTTTCGAGGAGAACCAGCTATCTCCGAGCTTGATTAGCCTTTCACTCCGATCCACAGGTCATCCGCTAACTTTTCAACGGTAGTCGGTTCGGTCCTCCAGTCAGTGTTACCTAACCTTCAACCTGCCCATGGATAGATCGCCCGGTTTCGGGTCTATACCCAGCGACTAAAGCGCCCTATTAAGACTCGCTTTCGCTACGCCTCCCCTATTCGGTTAAGCTCGCCACTGAATATAAGTCGCTGACCCATTATACAAAAGGTACGCAGTCACCCAACAAAGTAGGCTCCCACTGCTTGTACGCATACGGTTTCAGGATCTATTTCACTCCCCTCTCCGGGGTTCTTTTCGCCTTTCCCTCACGGTACTAGTTCACTATCGGTCAGTCAGTAGTATTTAGCCTTGGAGGATGGTCCCCCCATGTTCAGACAAGGTTTCTCGTGCCCCGTCCTACTCGATTTCATTGATAAGAGCGTTTCGTGTACGGGGCTATCACCCACTACGGCGGCACTTTCCAGAGCCTTCCACTACACTCAAATCAACTTAAGGGCTAGTCCCCGTTCGCTCGCCACTACTTAGGGAATCTCGGTTGATTTCTTTTCCTCAGGGTACTTAGATGTTTCAGTTCCCCTGGTTCGCCTCTTGCACCTATGGATTCAGTACAAGATACCCGGCTTATGCCGGGTGGGTTCCCCCATTCAGAGATCTCTGGATCACAGTCTGTTTGCCG
Organism: Pseudomonas alcaliphila JAB1; assembly: GCF_001941865.1. Taxonomy (NCBI): domain Bacteria; kingdom Pseudomonadati; phylum Pseudomonadota; class Gammaproteobacteria; order Pseudomonadales; family Pseudomonadaceae; genus Ectopseudomonas; species Ectopseudomonas alcaliphila. The sequence goes on from NZ_CP016162.1 coordinate 4,056,157, forward strand.
ACTCCCCAAAGCTTTTCGCAGGCTACCACGTCTTTCATCGCCTCTGACTGCCAAGGCATCCACCGTATGCGCTTCTTCACTTGACCATATAACCCCAAGCAATCTGGTTACTGTCTCAATCGTGAAGACGACATTCGCCGAAAATTTGCGTCTTGAGAACTACAAATTTTACCTTGACCAGATCAATTGCCAGTGAAAGCAATTAATCAGTCACTTCTATCACATATCCAAATTTTTAAAGAACGATATTCGTACCGGTCAAAAGACCAGAAATCAGCACTCAACAGGCTTTCCCTGAAGCGCTCATTTCTGAACTCTTTAACACTCACCGCAACACGAGAGAGTGGTGGAGCCAAGCGGGATCGAACCGCTGACCTCCTGCGTGCAAGGCAGGCGCTCTCCCAGCTGAGCTATGGCCCCGTATTCTTCTGCACCAAGCAATTGGTAGGTCTGGGCAGATTTGAACTGCCGACCTCACCCTTATCAGGGGTGCGCTCTAACCAACTGAGCTACAGACCTATAACAGGGTCGCGTTACAGCATCGTCTTCGACTATGAATCAAGCAATTCGTGTGGATACTTATGAAGAAGCTGATGTCTTCGATTAAGGAGGTGATCCAGCCGCAGGTTCCCCTACGGCTACCTTGTTACGACTTCACCCCAGTCATGAATCACTCCGTGGTAACCGTCCCCCCGAAGGTTAGACTAGCTACTTCTGGAGCAACCCACTCCCATGGTGTGACGGGCGGTGTGTACAAGGCCCGGGAACGTATTCACCGTGACATTCTGATTCACGATTACTAGCGATTCCGACTTCACGCAGTCGAGTTGCAGACTGCGATCCGGACTACGATCGGTTTTATGGGATTAGCTCCACCTCGCGGCTTGGCAACCCTTTGTACCGACCATTGTAGCACGTGTGTAGCCCTGGCCGTAAGGGCCATGATGACTTGACGTCATCCCCACCTTCCTCCGGTTTGTCACCGGCAGTCTCCTTAGAGTGCCCACCATTACGTGCTGGTAACTAAGGACAAGGGTTGCGCTCGTTACGGGACTTAACCCAACATCTCACGACACGAGCTGACGACAGCCATGCAGCACCTGTGTCTGAGTTCCCGAAGGCACCAATCCATCTCTGGAAAGTTCTCAGCATGTCAAGGCCAGGTAAGGTTCTTCGCGTTGCTTCGAATTAAACCACATGCTCCACCGCTTGTGCGGGCCCCCGTCAATTCATTTGAGTTTTAACCTTGCGGCCGTACTCCCCAGGCGGTCAACTTAATGCGTTAGCTGCGCCACTAAGTTCTCAAGGAACCCAACGGCTAGTTGACATCGTTTACGGCGTGGACTACCAGGGTATCTAATCCTGTTTGCTCCCCACGCTTTCGCACCTCAGTGTCAGTATCAGTCCAGGTGGTCGCCTTCGCCACTGGTGTTCCTTCCTATATCTACGCATTTCACCGCTACACAGGAAATTCCACCACCCTCTACCGTACTCTAGCTCGCCAGTTTTGGATGCAGTTCCCAGGTTGAGCCCGGGGCTTTCACATCCAACTTAACGAACCACCTACGCGCGCTTTACGCCCAGTAATTCCGATTAACGCTTGCACCCTTCGTATTACCGCGGCTGCTGGCACGAAGTTAGCCGGTGCTTATTCTGTCGGTAACGTCAAAACACTAACGTATTAGGTTAATGCCCTTCCTCCCAACTTAAAGTGCTTTACAATCCGAAGACCTTCTTCACACACGCGGCATGGCTGGATCAGGCTTTCGCCCATTGTCCAATATTCCCCACTGCTGCCTCCCGTAGGAGTCTGGACCGTGTCTCAGTTCCAGTGTGACTGATCATCCTCTCAGACCAGTTACGGATCGTCGCCTTGGTGAGCCATTACCTCACCAACTAGCTAATCCGACCTAGGCTCATCTGATAGCGCAAGGCCCGAAGGTCCCCTGCTTTCTCCCGTAGGACGTATGCGGTATTAGCGCCCGTTTCCGGACGTTATCCCCCACTACCAGGCAGATTCCTAGGCATTACTCACCCGTCCGCCGCTAAATCAGGGAGCAAGCTCCCATCATCCGCTCGACTTGCATGTGTTAGGCCTGCCGCCAGCGTTCAATCTGAGCCATGATCAAACTCTTCAGTTCAATACTGCTTGGGTTTTGAGAAAACCCTAAACTTGGCTCAGCAATCGCAAAACTTTCAAATTAATGAAAGGTAACTCTCGAATTAACGAGTGTTGCTTTGTGATGCTGATAATCAGTTGACTATCAGTCTTACCTCACAAGCACCCACACGAATTGCTTGATTCAGTTGTTAAAGAACAGTTGGTTAAGCCTTTCGTCTCAACCGAGGCGCGCATTCTACAGCAGCCTCTCTATCTGTCAAGCTGTTTTTCGATTTTGCTTCCGGAGAAACTTCTTTCTACTCAACCACTTGCGCCTTCGATCAGAACTTCTTCTCTCCAGCGGGAGGCGCATTCTACAGCGTTCAAAACCGCTGTCAACCACCTCTTTCAAACCGCTTTCGATCCATTCGACCGAAGCATCAACAGGACTAAACCACCGCCCTGTCGACCGGCGCGCATTCTACACACCAGATCCAGCTTTGCAAACCCTTCATTCAACTTAACTTATTGATTAACAAGCAGTTTTTGAAGCGCTTCATCGCTGAAGTGGCGCGCATTCTACCGCCAGCAGAATGCGCGTCAAGCTTATATTTCAATTTTCTTTGGATTCTCTCGAAAAAGGACGCCCGCTCTCTGCAATGCGCCCGCGACAGCGGAGAGACGCATCAGCAGCAGCGCACCACCGATCAACGCGTAAGCGAGCCACTCCCCCAGATCAGCCCGCACCACCCAGAGCATATGCAGCAAGGCCAGCAGCAGGATGGCGTAAACCAGGCGATGCAGCGTCTTCCACTTACGGCCCAGCTTTCTGATGCTGAAGCGATTGGAAGTAACGGCCAGGGCAAGTAAACCTATATAGGCCAATGCCCCCACGATTATGTAGGGACGCTCGGAAAGATCGCGCAGCACCAGATCCAGCCGCACCCCAGCGATAAACAGCACATAGCCGGACAGGTGCAGCGTCACGTAGGCAAAGCACCACAGTCCCAGCTGTCGTCGCACGGCAATCCACCCACCCCAGCGCGTCAACTGCTGCAGCGGCGTCATGGCCAAGGTGATCAACAAAAGGATCAGAGCACCGAGCCCCAGGTTATCCACCAGCACCTTGCCGGGGTCAGGCCCCAGCAAATTGAAGACGGCGCAGTACAGCCAATACAGCGGCGGTACCGATGCAGCCAGGAATACGCCGATGCGCCAGAGCCTGTAGCGCATCAGTAGTACCTCGACAGATCCATGCCCGCGTAGAGGTCAGCGACCTCCTCGTAGCCATTGAACATCCGCGTATCGATCACATTGGGGCTGAACAACCCGCTGGGCAAACGCCGCTCGGTCGCCTGCGACCAGCGCGGATGGTCGACCTGCGGATTGACGTTGGCATAGAAGCCGTACTCGTTCGGCGCAATGCGCTCCCAGGTAGTTTTAGGCGCCTCGCTCACCAGGCTTATACGTACGATGGACTTGATGCTTTTGAAGCCATATTTCCAAGGCACCACCAGACGCAAGGGAGCGCCGTTCTGGTTCGGCAGCACTCGGCCGTACATACCGACAGCCATGAAGGCCAACGGATGCATGGCCTCGTCCAGACGCAGACCCTCGACATAAGGCCAATCGATCAGCGAGAACCCCGAGCGCTGTCCCGGCATGCGCTCACGATCAACCAGCGTCTCGAAGCGCACATAGCGAGCCGCCGAGGTGGGCTCGACCTGCTTGAGCAGATCAGCCAACGGAAAACCCAGCCAGGGTATGACCATGGACCAGGCCTCGACACAGCGCAGCCTGTAGATGCGCTCTTCGAATGCATGCGGTTTGACCAGATCCTCGATGGAGTAGCGCCCTGGCTTGCTCACTTCGCCATCGACCATCACCGTCCAGGGCTCGACCTGCAACTTGCCGGCATTGGCTGCCGGGTCGCCCTTGCCCGTACCGAACTCATAGAAGTTGTTGTAGTGCGTGGCGTCCTTGAAGGGCGTGATGCTTTCACCTTCAGCGGTTATCGCCTGCCAACGCGCCGCCGCCAGCTTCTCTTGAAACCAGCCCGGAGCATTCGACGGCTCGACATCGGCGTAGACACCTGAAGCGTCAGCACTGGCCAGCCCCGGCATGGCAGCCATGGCCGCCAGCGCCAGCGAGCCCTGCATCAGCTTGCGACGAGAGAGATAAACCGATTCAGGAGTGACTTCGGACTCAAGAGCCCGAGAGGAAGGAGGAACTCGGATGAGCATGGCGACTCCGCGACTACAGTTCGAGAAACGAACTGTAGACCACGGAGCGGAGAAGAAATTACAGCGTCAGGCAGATTTACGACGACGCAATTGCAGCAGGTACTGGATCGGACCGGAAGCCGCATAAGCGAGGAAGATCAGCAGCAGGATACGGGGTGGGTCGCTGAACACCACCGCGAATACCAGCACCACGGCCAGAATGGCTACGAAGGGTACGCGCCCCTTCAAGTCCAGGTCCTTGAAGCTGTAGTACTTGATGTTGCTGACCATCAGGCAGCCGGCGGCGGCAACGAGCAGCGCCACGGCGAAGGACATGTTGGAGCCCTTGATGCCGAAATCACTGAATGCCCACACCGTACCGGCAACCACGCCTGCGGCAGCCGGACTGGCCAGGCCGATGAAGTAGCGCTTGTCGACGCTACCGATCTGCGTATTGAAGCGCGCCAGACGCAATGCAGCGCCAGCGACATAGATGAAGGCGACCATCCAGCCCACCTTGCCCATGCTGCCCAGCGCCCATTCGAATGCGAGCAGAGCCGGCGCCACACCGAAAGCGACCATATCGGAAAGCGAGTCGTACTCGGCACCGAATGCACTTTGCGTATTGGTCAGGCGCGCTACGCGACCGTCCAGACCGTCGAGCACCATGGCGACAAATACCGCGGCGGCGGCCACGTAGAAGTTGCCGTTCATCGCATTGATGATGGAATAGAAACCGGCGAACAGGTTGGCCGTGGTGAACAGATTGGGCAGCAGGTAGATACCACGGTGACGCACCTTGCGCCCTTCCGCGTCCTGCCCTTCCTCTATGTGCTCGTCGATCGGCAGCAGGCTTTCCAGGTTGTCGCCAGCCGGCTTTTGATCCTCGGGACCTTCACTCATGAACAGCACCTTGCAACGGGTTTGACGAATTTCGACCGGGACGACTGAACTCAGTTCGCCACTCAGCGAGCTGGCTTTATACCAGAAGCCTCGCCGCAGAATGAAAAAACGCGGCATAAAGCCGCGTTCTTTCGCACATCGCAGACCTTAGTTCTTGGCCTTGTCGACGATCTTGTTGGCAGCAATCCACGGCATCATCGAGCGCAGCTGCTCACCGATGACTTCGATACCATGAGCGGCGTTGTTACGACGCTTGGCAGTCATCGACGGGTAGCCAGTGGCGCCTTCGCTGATGAACATCTTGGCGTACTCGCCATCCTGGATACGCTTGAGGGCGTTGCGCATGGCCTGACGGGATTCGGCGTTGATCACTTCCGGACCAGTCACGTACTCGCCGTACTCGGCGTTGTTGGAGATCGAGTAGTTCATGTTGGCGATGCCGCCTTCGTACATGAGGTCAACGATCAGTTTCAGTTCGTGCAGGCACTCGAAGTAGGCCATTTCCGGCGCGTAGCCAGCTTCGACCAGGGTTTCGAAACCGGCCTTGACCAGCTCGACGGTACCGCCGCAGAGAACAGCCTGCTCGCCGAACAGGTCGGTTTCGGTCTCGTCCTTGAAGGTGGTTTCGATGATGCCGGTACGGCCACCGCCAACGCCCGAAGCGTAGGACAGCGCGACGTTCTTGGCATTGCCGGAAGCGTCCTGGTAAACCGCGATCAGGTCAGGAATGCCGCCGCCTTTGACGAACTCGGTACGTACGGTGTGGCCCGGAGCCTTCGGCGCGATCATGATCACGTCGAGGTCGGCACGCGGCACAACCTGGTTGTAGTGAATGGCGAAGCCGTGGGAGAAGGCCAGGGTCGCGCCCTTCTTGATGTTCGGCTCGATCTCGTTCTTGTACAGCTGGCCCTGGAATTCGTCCGGGGTCAGGATCATGACCAGGTCAGCGGCAGCGACGGCAGAAGCCACGTCGGCAACTTTCAGGCCGTGAGCTTCAGCCTTGGCAACGGTAGCGGAGCCTTTACGCAGGCCAACGGTGACATCGACGCCGGAGTCTTTCAGGTTGCAGGCCTGGGCGTGGCCCTGGGAGCCGTAACCGATGATGGCGACTTTCTTGCCCTGGATGATGGAGAGGTCGCAATCTTTGTCGTAATAAACTTTCATGTTCTTGGCTCTTTTGAGTCGAAAGGAATGGGGTGCGAGGCACCGCGACGAGGACACCTTATGTGATCCGCACCATTGCGTAAAATGATATATTTGCAACACGACATGCCGATATATGAAACACAAATGGACAGCCATTCCCTCAGGCTTTTTCTCTCCCTGGCAGACAACCTGCACTTCGGTCGCACCAGCCGCGAGCAGCACGTCAGCCCGTCCGCGCTCAGCCGCAGCATCAAGCAGCTCGAGGACGAACTCGGCGCCGCGCTGTTCGTGCGCGACAACCGCTCGGTGCGCCTGACTCGCGAGGGCCAACAGTTTCGCGAGTACGCGAGCGAGGTCATCAATGGCTGGCAGGCCATTCGCCAGACCTTCATGCAGGACCAGTTGAATCTGCACGGCGAGCTGTCGCTGTATTGCTCGGTTACCGCAAGCTACAGCTTCCTCTATGACATCCTCAGCAGCTTTCGCCAGGACTACCCACGCATCGAAATGAAACTGCATACCGGCGATCCTGCCAAGGCCGTCGAACGGGTGCAGCAGGGACTGGAGGACCTGGCCATCGGCGCCCTCCCCGACAGCCTGCCGAGCGGAGTGGAGTTTCAGTCGATCACTCGCTCGGAATTGCGCTTTATCGGCCCGCAGACACCACAACTGCTGAACGACGATCAACTGCAGCACCCGACCGCCGAGAGCTGGAAAGACGTGCCGATGATTCTTTCGGAGGAAGGCCTGGCCCGCACGCGCACCGATCGCTGGCTGAAAAGCCATAACATCAAACCGCGCATCTATGCCCAGGTCAGCGGCAACGAAGCGATCGTCAGCATGGTCAGTCTGGGCTTCGGTATCGGGGTGGTGCCGCAGATCGTGCTGGACAACAGCCCGCTGACTGCCCGCATCCGTATCTACGATATCCAGCCACCGCTCACCGCGTACGACATTGGCCTGTTCGCACTGGAAAAGCGCCTCAAGGATCCGCTGATCGCGGCCTTCTGGAATCGTCAGCGCTGAATTTCAGGCAATAAAAAGCCCCGCACCAGGCGGGGCTCTTTTTACCATGACGATCAGATACTCAGTACCTTGTCGCCGCGAGCGATACCGGTGACACCACTGCGCACCGTTTCCAGGATCGATGCAGTACCGACAGCCTGAATGAAGCTGTCCAGTTTGTCGCTGGTACCGGTCAGCTGCACGGTGTAGACGCTGCTGGTCACATCCACGATCTGGCCGCGGAAGATGTCGGTAGTACGCTTGACCTCGGCACGCTGGGCGCCGGTGGCCTTGATCTTCACCAACATCAGCTCGCGCTCGATGTGGGCGCTTTCCGACAGATTGACCAGCTTGACCACCTCGACCAGCTTGTTGAGGTTCTTGGTGATCTGCTCGATCACCTCATCCTGACCAACGGTGGTGAGGGTCAGACGCGACAGCGTCGGATCCTCGGTTGGCGCAACGGTGAGGCTTTCGATGTTGTAGTTACGCTGGGAGAACAGACCAACCACGCGCGACAGTGCGCCCGGCTCGTTTTCCAGCAGCAGGGAAATGATATGTCGCATCTTAGGTCCGCTCCGTCTTGCTCAGCCACATGTCACGCATCGCACCGTCTCTGATCTGCATCGGATAGACGTGCTCGCTGGAATCCACCGCGATGTCGAGGAACACCAGGCGATTCTTCAGGGCGAAGGCTTCCTCCAGCTTGGGCTTGAGGTCCTTCAGCGAGGTGATGCGCATGCCGACATGGCCATAGGCCTCGGCCAGTTTGACGAAGTCCGGCAGCGACTCCATGTAGGAGTGCGAATAACGGCTGTTGTACTGCATGTCCTGCCATTGGCGGACCATGCCGAGGGTGCCGTTGTTCAGGTTGACGATCTTCACCGGCAGGTCGTACTGCAGGCAGGTCGACAGCTCCTGGATGTTCATCTGGATACTGCCCTCGCCGGTGACGCACGCCACGTCGGCATCTGGGAAGTTCAGCTTGATGCCCATCGCAGCCGGGAAACCGAAGCCCATGGTGCCCAGGCCGCCGGAGTTGATCCAGCGGTTGGGCTTGTTGAAGCGGTAATACTGCGCAGCGAACATCTGGTGCTGACCAACATCGGAGGTGATGAAGGCATCACCCTTGGTCACGTCACACAGGGTTTCGATCACGGTCTGCGGCTTGATGATCGAACCGTCGCCCTCGTTGTAAGGGAACAGACGACCGCTACCACGCCACTCTTCGATCTGTTTCCACCAGCTGGCAACGGTGTCCTTGTTCGGGGTTTCGCCGATTTCCTTGAGGATGGCGACCATCTCGGTCAGCACGCTGTCCACCGGGCCGACGATCGGGATGTCAGCCTTGATGGTCTTGGAAATCGAAGCCGGGTCGATGTCGATATGGATGATCTTGGCGTTCGGGCAGAACTTCGCCGCGCCGTTGATCACGCGGTCATCGAAACGCGCACCGACCGCCAGGATCACGTCGGCATGATGCATCGCCAGGTTGGCGGTGTAGCTGCCGTGCATACCGAGCATGCCGATGAACTGGCGATCGGTACCCGGATAGCCACCGAGGCCCATCAAGGTGTTGGTCACCGGCAGGTTGAGCATCTGCGCCAGCTCGGTCAGCGGCGCAGAAGCGCCGCCCATGATCACGCCACCGCCGGCGTACATGACCGGACGCTTGGCGGCCAGGAGCATCTCGGCAGCCTTGCGGATCTGGCCGGAGTGGCCACGTACCGCCGGGCTGTAGGAACGCAGCTTGACCTTCTTCGGATAGACGTACTCGAACTTCTGGGTGGGATCACCCATGTCCTTCGGAATGTCGACCACGACCGGACCGGGACGACCGGATTCGGCGAGGTAGAACGCCTTCTTCAGCACTTCGGGGATTTCCGACGGGTGCTTGATGATGAAGCTGTGCTTCACGATCGGACGGGAAATACCGACCATGTCGGTTTCCTGGAAGGCATCGGTACCGACCATGGCGCTCGGCACCTGGCCGGAGATCACCACCATCGGAATGGAGTCCATGTAGGCGGTGGCAATACCAGTGATGGCATTGGTCGCACCAGGGCCAGAGGTCACCAGCACCACACCGGCCTTGCCGGTGGCGCGGGCATAGCCGTCAGCCATATGGGTCGCTGCCTGTTCGTGACGGACCAGGATGTGGGTCACTTCCGGTTCTTTGAACAGGGCATCGTAAATATGCAGAAGAGCACCGCCAGGGTACCCATAGATATGCTTAACGCCTTCGTCACGCAGGAAGCGGACGACCATTTCAGCGCCGGATAAAAGCTCCACGTTGTTCACCTCTTGAACGCCAGTATGCCACCCGACAACGGGCAGCCCTAAGTAGGTCTTACTGTCAGCGGACACGCACGACGGTGATCGTGGATTCGGAACATCAGCTTGACGAGTAACGGAGCAGCCCATGGTCTTGCGGGGCCGACCCTCCCAGCGCGAGGTAACGCGTTGCGGGTGTCACGGTTCGGCGCGGGTAGCGCCTCTTTTCCCCGAGCTGGAGGACGCTTGCGGCGGACTCCACTACGGAGGAAGGCTGGATTGTTCGGGTTCGGCGAGGGCAAGTCAAGAGATGGCTAACCTATTATTCAACCTGCTGCTGTGACGCAGCGCAGGATGAAGATTGCCGGCTTTTGGTTATAGTAACCATCAGCACCGCCGCTCTCGATAAAGGAAACAGCATGCGCCACATGATTCTTACTGGCACCCTGATGCTCGCTTTGAGCACATCTGCCATGGCCAGCCAGGTTTACAAGTGGGTAGATGAAAAAGGCGTGACCCACTTCGGCGCGCAACCTCCGCAGGGCCAAGAAGCCACGACCATCAATACTGCGGCCCCACCTCCACGACCTGCGCCAAGTGAGCCGGCGCCAAGCATAGAAGAGCAGCTCGACCCCGAGCAGGCGGCCATCGACAAGAAGGTCAAGGAAGATGTGGCGAAGCAGGAAGCCGAGCGCAAGCAGTACTGTGAGAACGCCCGCACCAACCTGGCTCAGTTGGAAAACAATCCTCGCCTGCGCATCGAGGACGGTGGCGAGGTTCGCCGCGTTGACGAGAACGAGCGGCAGGAACGCATCACCGAGCTGAAGAAGTCCATCGCAGAAAACTGCAAATAATGGACTACGCACACGCCCTCAAGGCGTGCGCGTAAGCAGGCTGTCGAACTCGCCGAGTAGTTCAAGCAGCCGACGCGCAACGCGCGGCTGCTGCTGATAGACCATCTCCGCCATGGCCTGAATGCCCGATACCGAGGGCAATGCTGCACCGGTTTCCAGCAGAACCTTCATACGCGGCAGAAAAATCCACTGCAGCCATTGCTCGAACGCCAGCGTATCGACACAGAACGGCTCCGGGCTGGCCAGGGCCTCAGCGCTCGGCGCCTCCTCCTGCCACCAACCCTGCACACGTAACTCACGCTCGATCAGCAGCAGGTGTTCGGCCAGTGCGCTTGCACGAGCATCCATCAGAGATTGACTCGTGCGCGTTCACGGGCCTGGGCAGCACCAGCAGGATCACCCTGGCGCTCGCGGGCGCGGGCAATCAGATCCCACAGGCTGGCCTGCAGCGCCGGACGACCACTGGCTTGAGTCAGACCACGACGGGCCAGTTGCTCGGCCTGCGCTGCATCGCCCTGAGCCATACGTACCTCGGCAAGACGGTAGAGCACCTGCGGCTCACGCGGGGCGATGCGCTGGGCACGTTCCAGACTGGAGGCAGCGCCATTCAGATCGCCACCGCCCTGCTGCTGTTGTGCAGTGGTCAGCAGCGCGAGAACCGGGCCATCCAGTTGCTCGTCAGCAGCCAGGCCGCCACCGCTGGGAATGCCACTGGGAATGCCACTGGGCATGCTCGGTGCCGAGGTGCCGAAGCTGCCTTGGCTCGGCGCAGAAGGCTGGCTGCTCATGGGCGGCTCGAAGGTCAGGCCGCCACTGGAGGTAATCGGCTGCGAGTCGGTCTGCAACGGCGTCGAGACGGCACCCTGCGGCACCATCACAACAACACCGGAGTCCTCCTCGATACGCTGCGGCGCAGCTGCGGGGGTTGGGCTGGTCGACGGACCAGAACCACCCGACGATAATGGAGAGCCGGCATCGATCACCGGAATCGAACCCTGCGGTACCGTGCTGCAACCACTCAACACCGCCGTTGCCAGCATAGTGGCAAGCCACTTCTTGTTCACATCCAATCCTCTTCAGGTAACACCGAATCACTCGATCCGGCCGTTATTCCAACCACCCTTTGACCCAGTCCATCACGGATTCGACCGGAGCCTGAATACCGCACGCGGAACCGGCGGCAGGTTCACTGCCGCGAATATAAGGCATCTGTACCGCATTCGGGCAGCCCGAAGCCGAACCCAGACCAGTCTGACGATCCACCCAGGCCTGGGTGACGTTGTCCGGCATCGGCATATCCAACGGCAGCGGATCCGCCTTGCGCATGAACCCGGTCCAGACCTGCAGTGCACCGGTCGCACCGGTCAGTGGGGTCGGGCCATTGTCGTCACGCCCCAGCCAAACCACCGACAGCAGATCCTGACTGAAGCCAGCGAACCAGCTGTCACGCGAGTCGTTACTGGTCCCGGTCTTGCCCGCCAGATTCAGCGAGCTGGGCAGTTGGTTGTAAACCGAGCGACCAGTGCCTTCACGCATGGTGCGCTGCATGGCGTTTTGCACCAGATAGATGGCGCCCGGATCGAAGCGCTGCTGGATCTGGAATGGATAACGACCGAGCGGCTCGCCATCGGCGGTCAGCACGCTGCGAATGCCGCGCAACGGCGTATTGAAGCCACCGTTGGCCAGGGTCTGGTACATGCCCGCCACTTCCATCGGCGTCAGTGCCCCAGCACCGAGCAGCATCGACGGATAGGCCGGCCACTTGCGCTCGACGCCCAGTCGCTCGAGCGTCTTGAGCACGTTGGGCACGCCGATCTCCAGGCCGAGCTTGGCCGTGGACAGGTTGTAGGACTGCGCCAACCCCTGATACAGGTAGATGGTGCCATGAGCCTTGCGGTCGTAATTCTGCGGCGTCCAGACCTGGCCATCCTGGCCCTTGATGGAAAACGCTTCGTCCTCCAGCCAACTGGTCAGGGTGTACTGACTCGGACGCTCCAACGCAGTCAGATAAATAGCCGGTTTGATCAGCGAGCCAATCGGCCGCACAGCATCCAGCGCCCGGTTGAAGCCGGCAAACCGCGGCTGACGGCTGCCAATCAATGCCTGGATCTCCCCAGTTTCAGGGTTGGTCACCACCATACCGGCCTGCACTTCATCCACGCCCTTGCGCCCGGCCAGGCGCTTGAGCGTCTCGGCCAGCGCCTCCTCGGCCTTGAGCTGCAGGATCGGATCGAAGCTGGTGAAGATGCGCAGGCCTTCTTCGGTCAGATCCTGCTCACGATAGTCTTCACGCAACTGACGCTTGACCAGATCGAGGAAAGCCGGGAACGAGCTGTCAGCCATGCTGCCGCGCGAGCTCACGCCAAGCGGCTTCTGTTTGGCTGCTGCGGCTTCCTCGGGGGTGATCGAGCCTTGTTCGGCAAGCAGATCGAGCACCAGGTTGCGACGCGCCAGCGCACGCTCGGGATTGCGTCGAGGGTTGAAGTAGGTGGGGCCTTTGACCATGCCCACCAGCAGCGCGACCTGCTCCAGCTTCAGCTCGGAAACCGGCTGACTGAAGAAGTACTGACTGGCCAGACCGAAGCCATGCACCGCGCGCTGACCGTCCTGACCGAGGAACACCTCGTTCATATAGGCTTCGAGAATCTCGCGTTTGTCGTAGTGCAGCTCGAGCAGCACCGCCATCATCGCTTCGGTGGCTTTACGCACCAGGGTGCGCTCATTGGTCAGGTAGAAGTTCTTCACCAACTGCTGAGTCAGGGTACTGCCGCCCTGCACCAGGCGCCCGGACGTGGCGTTGATCCACAGTGCACGAGCGATACCCTTGGGCGACACGCCGAAGTGATCGAAGTAGTCGCGATCCTCGACCGCCACCAGCGCATCGATCAGATAGGCCGGCACCTGATCCAGCTTGATCAGGATGCGATCTTCCTGATGCGCCGGGTAAAGCCCGCCAATCAGCATCGGCTCGAGTCGGGCTACCGCCAGGTTGCCGCCATTGGCCTGGGTCAGACCGGCGACGTAATCGCCAGAGAAGCGCACGCGCACCTTCTGTGACGGTTCGGCACCTTCATAGAACTGAAAGCCGCGACTGTGCAGTTCGATGTTGTTACCGGCCACCGACACTGCGCCCGGCCCGTTGACCGTGCTCTCGCGGCGGTAGCCCAGCGCATCGAGCTCACGCAGGAAATCGTCCTTGGCCAGCTTCTGCCCGACGAAAAGTTCGAGCGGCCTGGCGTAGACCTTCGCGGGCACCGTCCAGCGCTTGCCGGAAAACTTTTCCTGCACCACGGCATCGAGATAAACGGCAAAGCCGGCAAGGATCACCAGACCAACCAGACCGAGCTTGAGGCCCCAGGCAAACCAGGGACGCATACCGGACGAGCGGGATTTTTTGTTTGAGCGGGGGGAGCGTTTTCGAGTCATGGCGGGATTATACGCACTTTACATAGGGGCCAGCAGGCCGCCTGGATGGTTTGCAGAGCAGCTCACAGCGGCCATAATGCCCAGCTCGAACAGCGTCTAGAACAAGGATCGAACGTGAGCCAAGCCCTGATTGCCGCATTGCAGAACCCGGCCCTGTATCCGCATCCTGTGGATGGGTTTCAGGTCATTGAGACCCACATTTCCTGGGTTTTGCTCACTGGCCCCTACGCCTACAAGATCAAAAAACCGGTTAATTTCGGGTTTCTCGACTTCACCGAGCTCGATGCACGCCGTCATTTCTGCGAAGAAGAGCTGCGCCTCAACCAGCGCCTGACCCAGGATTTGTATCTGGACGTGTTGCCGATCGGCGGTAGTGAAGACGCGCCCAGTCTCGACGGCAGCACGCCCGCCATCGAATACGCGCTGAAAATGCGCCAGTTCCCGCAGGAGCAACTGCTCAGCGCCATCCAGGCACGTGGCGAACTGAACGACGCCCATATCGACGCCCTGGCCGAGCAGATCGCCACCTTTCATCTGAACGCACCGAAGGTGCCGCAGGAACATCCGCTGGGTAGCGCAGAAGCGGTAATGGTTCCGGTGCAGCAGAATTTCGACCAGATTCGGCCGATGCTCAGCGAGCAGGCAGACCTGCAGCAACTCGATGCCCTCGAGGCCTGGGCCCAGTCCAGCTACGAACGCCTGCAACCAATGCTGAGCGAACGCAAGGCACAGGGTTTCATCCGCGAATGCCACGGTGATATTCACCTGGGCAACGCCGCCCAGATCGACGGTCGAGTGGTGCTGTTCGACTGCATCGAGTTCAACGAACCCTTCCGCTTTACCGACGTCACCGCCGATATCGCCTTCCTGGCCATGGACCTCGAAGACCGTGGCCTCAAGTGCCTGGCACGCCGCTTTATCAGCGGCTGGCTGGAGCGCACTGGCGATTATGCAGCCCTGCAACTGCTGAACTTCTACAAGGCCTACCGCGCCATGGTGCGCGGCAAGGTCGCGCTGTTTCGCCTGGGGCAAGAAGAGAGTTCGGTACAACGGGCGGTGATCCTGCGCCAGTACCGCGCTTATGCCGCACTGGCGGAAAGCTACAGCGCCATTCCATCGCCCTTCCTGGCCATCACCCATGGCGTCTCGGCGGTCGGCAAGAGCCATGTTGCCATGCGCCTGGTCGAAGCACTGGGCACCATCCGCCTGCGCTCCGACATCGAGCGCAAGCGCCTGTTCGGCGAGCAGAGCGCCGAGACCAAGGATCAGCTGGCCGCCGGCATCTACAGCACTGACGCCAGCCAGGCGACCTACCAGCGCCTGCATCAGCTGGCGCGCCAGACACTACTGGCAGGCTTCCCCGTGGTGATCGACGCAACCTATCTCAAGGCAGCGCAACGCCAGGCCGCCAGCGAAGTCGCCGAAGAGACCGGCGTGCCCTTCCTGATTCTCGACTGCCATGCGCCGCAAGCCGTGATCGCCAGTTGGCTGGAGCAGCGCCGCAGCGAAGGCCAGGACCCGTCCGATGCGACGCTGGAAGTGATCCAGGCCCAACAAACCAGCCGCGAGCCGCTCGACGATGAGGAGCAGAGCCACAGCAAGCGTGTCGATACACATGACAGCGCAAGCCTGGACAGCCTGGTCGAGCGTATTCGCCAGCGCCTGCCAGGGATCTGAGCATCGCTCCAAGCAGTTGGCACGCCCTGCCGGGCAAACCCTGGCAGGACTTCTATACTGCCGGTGAAGCCATCACCGGTATCCGCCATGAGTCAGCCACGCCAGCTTGATCATCCGCTCTACCACCTGCTGCACAACGACGATGTGAAAGGCTTCAATGCGCAGAAGCCAAAAGGCGTGGAGGTCGATCTGTCCGGTGGCGACTTTCGCGGGCTAGACCTGCGCAACATGGACACCGACGCCGTCAATTTCAACGACGCGTATTTTCGCGGGGCAGACCTGCGCGGCCTGGACTTCCGCAACGCCCAGATCGAAGGGGCCAGCCTGGCCCACGCGCAGATTTCTGGCGCCTACTTTCCAGCCGAACTGACCGCCGACGAGATTCTAATGTCGGTCAACTTCGGCACTCGCCTGCGCTATCGCACCAAGTAGCGCACTTCGAGCGACGACGCGAAGCACTCAGGCCATTGGCCGCTACACTTTCCGGCAGGCACGCCAACGTGAACCTTTCCCCCGCACGCATGGAGGCCCGATGAACGACGAACTGCAACACTTGAAGAACCTGGGCAAGACCTCGGCGCAGTGGCTGCACGCCGTAGGGATTCACAGCGCCAACGACCTGCGTCGCTACGGCGCTGTCGGAGCCTATCGCGCGGTCAGGGCGCGCGGTTTTCGCGCATCCAAGGTGCTGCTTTACGCCATCGAGGGCGCGCTGCTCAATGTGCATTGGAGTGAGCTCCCCCCCGCGCACAAAGCCGAACTGAACGGCAAGCTGGACGAAGCCCAGAGCCACAACAAGAGCTAGCTCACAACACCAGTGCAAGGTGATTTACTCGAAGAGCCGCACAGCCTATTGTTTCAGGGACCTTCGTGTGGTCAGCCAGTCCAGCCAGTTCAAGGAATTACGGTTATGTATTTACTCGGGGAGCAACCGGCCTACGCCGATCAGTTGATCAATCGCCTGCAGAGTATCCCCACTCAGCTGCTGGAAGGGCTGCAACCCGCGGGTGAGCCGCTGCGTCTGGAGCGTGTCGATGATCTGGCTCAGGTACTGCCTGGCAACCAGCTATTCATCATCGAGAACGGCCTGTTGCATGCACTGGTCGATGAGCGCCCATTGTTCTATCTGCAGGAGGGCGATCTGGTCGGCCTGCGCCAGGGCATCGACCTTCCCTCCTGCCGCTACAGCAGCGAAGAACCGATCAGCCTGATTCCCTACTCGCGTAGCGAAACGTTCCAACACATCTATGCCAGCGAGCAGCGCCAGGAACAGTTCATTCAATATCTGATCGGCCATACCGCCCTGCTGTCCGACGCACTGGCACGTTTGAAACAGCCGGAGATTCGTCCGGCGACAGGCTTCCAGCATTTCGCTGCCGGCGAGGAGCTGATTCATCAGGGCGATGAAGCTGACCACGTGTTCATCATCATCGAGGGCCACGCCGAGGCTTATGTCGACGGGCAGAAGGTCGGTGATGTGCAAAAGGATGAAATCTTCGGCGCCATGGCGGTATTCACTCGCGAGAAGCGCAGCGCCACGGTTGTCGCCAGCGAACCTTGCACGGTGATGGTGATTCCCAAGGAGCAATTTCTCAGCCTGATGCAAAGCAACCCGCGCATCGCTCACAGCCTGATCGAGAGCATGGCCCGACGCATCGACCTGCTGAACAAGGAAGTCACTCAACTGCGCTTGCCTGGGGAATCCTGAGTCTCCATCCCACATCAGCGAACCCCGGCCCCGTGCCGGGTTTTTGCATTTATGAGCCCGGTAAAAACTTTCTGAGAAAAATTCTCAAAAGGGCGTTGACTATGTAATGAGAATTGTTATTATCACCCCAACTGGTCGCGAGATCAGCCGATAAGCTAAAGAGACCATTCAGTCGGACTCTTCAGATTATCTCCTCATCAGGCTAATCACGGTTATTGACCCGGCTCTTGCCGGGTCTTTTTTTGCCTGGACAAAAGTGCGTCATGCCGTCTCCACACGAAGCCCTAAGCCGGGCTTAGTCGTCGACCTGAGCCAGCCAGTCCGGCAAATTGAAATGCAGGCTGATGCGCGTGATCAGCCCGTGCTGGATCTCGAAGAAGGCGCCGACGCGCATCTCGTAACGCTGCCCGCAGGCCTCCGGCAGGCCATCATCAGTAGCCAGATACTCGCCGATAACGCGGTACTCGCAGGCCGCATGTCGCCCTTGTGGCTCGACCAGGATCACCAGCGACTCGATCATCTCGCGATAGCAATGCAGCTGCCGCTCCAGAAAAGCCGCGAAGGCGTCGCGCCCATGCTCGGTGAAACCCTGATTGGGCTGCAGAATCAGCTCGTCGCTGACCAGTGCCAGACAGGCGCGAATATCCCGATCATTGAGGGCGTTGAAATAACCTTGCAGCAGGTCGCGAACGTCTGTGGACATAGGCCAGGCTCCGAATCGGCAAAGCGCCGAGGATACCTTGCAGGCAGCCCACGAAAGGCGGCTAGGGTCGCAGTTTGGCGCAGTGATCCTGCTCCGGCTGCGCTGCCGTGAACCAGACGTAATCGGCCATGGAAGCGTCCACCGCACGGCCGACTTCAGCCAATATCAGCACCGCGCTGCCAGCCTGCGCGCTGAGGTCCGCCAGATGCAGTGGAACGCCGAGATCCTTGCGTACATGGAAGGCGCCGGCCAGCAGCAGGCTGGGCTGTGGCGCAGCCAGCAATGCCTCGGCCATGCGCCGATCACGCTGTTGCTGCACAGCAAGCATCGCCGGCAACTGGCTGTCCGGCAGCAGGCCGCAGTGCGACTCACGGATATCCGCCAGCAAACGCTCCTGCACCTCGGCTGCACCAGAGCGCTCACCCCCGAGCGTCGGGCGCTGGCGATAGATCTGCATGATCTCGGCACGATCCAGATTGGCCGCAAGCAAGGGGTAGGGCTGCCGCAATTGATGCATCACCAGCGGCCCGTAAAGCGACCAATCCCATCCAGGTTGCCAGGCCAGGGTATCGAACGGATCGGTAATCGCCTGCCCCGCGCGCGCAGTTGTCTGGGCCTGATCAACCTTGTTCTGCTGATCAGGATTGAGCATCTCCATCAACACGCTGCCCTGCGGGCGCAGCCTGGATAGCTCGCGCAATAGCCAAAGCTGCAGGGCATGGTGATCAGGATTGTCGTGCTGCTCACCGACCAGTACCCGCTCGGCCCGTGCCAGGCGATCCAGCAGTTGCTCAGGGTCGATAGTGCGTCCGCTGGCCAGATCGACGATACGCCCCAGATCAGCATGCTCATGCCCCAGCGGAGCGAGCGGTGCCGGCGGCGGCAGCATCGGTCGGCCCTGGCAGGCAGCCAGCAGCATCAGACAGCTCAGCAGTACGACTCGCATCGAGGGCTCCAACATTCAGCGTGCGACGATCAACGGGTGGCCGCGCTCGGGATGAGTCTGCACCAGCACTTCCAGACCGAACACGGCCTGCAGCGGCTCGGCCCGCAATACTTCGACAGGCGTACCCAGCGCATGCGCCCGGCCCTGCTCCAGCAACAACAGGCGATCACAGTAACGCGCGGCCAGATTGAGGTCATGGAGGATCACCAGCACCGCCGCGCCGGATTCGGCCAAACGACGAACCGCCTGCAGGCAAGTGTGCTGATGCAGCGGATCGAGCATCGAGGTCGGCTCGTCGAGCAGCAGGATCTGCCCCTCACCGCCCGGCCACAGCTGCGCCAGCACCCGCGCCAGGTGCACGCGCTGGCGCTCCCCGCCGGACAATGCCAGGTAGCTGCGCCCTGCCAGGTGAATAGCATCGGCTGCCTGCAGCGCCTGCTGCACGATCTGCGCATCGCGCACGCGACCGCTGTCATGGGGCAGACGGCCCATGGCGACCACTTCCTCGACACGAAAGGCGAAGTTCAGACTGGAACTCTGCGGCAAGACGGCCAGACGCCTGGCCCGCTCCGGCCCGGCCCAGTCATCGAGCGCGCGCTGATCCAGCGTCACCTGCCCAGCGCTGGCCGGCAGCTCGCCGGTCATCGCTGCCAGCAAAGTGCTCTTGCCCGCACCGTTGGGCCCCAGCACACCCAGCACTTCGCCGGGGTGCAACTGCAGATCGATGCCACTGAGCACCACGCCCTGGCCGCGGCGGACTTCCAGCTGTTCAACCCGCAGCATCAGCTTCGTCCCCGCACCAGCAGATAAAGAAAGAACGGCGCACCAATCAGCGCCGTGACGATGCCGATCGGCAACTCCGCAGGCGCCAACGCCAGGCGCGCGACCAGGTCGGCCAGCAGCAACAGGCTCGCACCGGCGAGCGCGGATGCAGGGAGCAACAGGCGATGATCGGGGCCCACCAGCAGACGCATCAGATGCGGCACCACCAGGCCGATGAAACCGATCAAGCCGGCGGCCGCCACCGCAGCACCGACACCCAATGCCGTACAGAACACCAGCTCGCGCTTGAGGCGCTCCACATCGAAACCAAGGTGGCGTGCCTCCGACTCGCCCAGCAGCAGCGCGTTCAACGCCCGTGCCCGTCGCGGCAACCACAGCGCCACGGCCAGCGCGGCCAGCAACAGCGGCCAGAGTCGCGCGTAACTGGCGCCGTTGAGGCTGCCCAGGTTCCAGAAGGTCAGGGTGCGCAGGGTCGCATCGTCCGCCAGGTAGGTGAACAGACCGATGGCCGCCCCCGCGAGCGCGGTCAGGGCGATGCCCGCCAGCAACATGGTCGCCACATTGGTCTGCCCGTCACGTCGACCCAGACGGTAGACCAACGCCGTGACCAGCAAGCCACCGACGAAGGCACAGGCCGACAGCAGATAGGGCGCGAAGGCTTCGGGTAAACCACCGAACGCAGCGCCGCCGACAATGGCCACCGCGGCGCCCAGCGCAGCGCCGCTGGAAACACCCACCAAACCGGGGTCAGCCAGTGGATTGCGAAACAACCCCTGCATAGCCACGCCACAGAGCGCCAGCACCATGCCCACGGTCAGCCCGAGCAAGGTGCGCGGCATGCGTATCTGCGACAGGATCAGTTCGGCCTGCTGTAGCGATGCATCCGCCGTGAGAGGCAGGCCCAGCAGACGCAGTGCTGCACGCATGGTATCGCCCAGTGGCAGACTGACCGGTCCGAGCGCCAGCGACAGCCACAGCACGAGCACGAGCAGCAGGCCCAGTGCGATGAACAATGGGCGCGTCGAAAAAGGTGAGGTCATGGCTCGCGCTTGGCTTCGGCTGTCGGAAATTGGCTGGCAGGATAAAAGCCTGCCGCGAGCATCGCCAGCCCATCCGGCACGCGCGGCCCAAGACCGCCGACCAGCAGGGTCGGCTCCAGCGCCAGCAAACGTCCCTCGCGCGCCGCGCGGGTACCGGCCAGGGCAGGGTTCCGCTGCAGCAGGGCCTGCCTGGCCGCGTCACCCTCCAAGGCGCGATCAGCCACCACCACGACCTGCGGATCGAGCGCCAGCAGCGCTTCGCTGGACAACTCCTTGTAGCCGCTGTGACTGGCCAGGTTGCGCCCGCCGGCACGGCTGATCAGCCAGTCGGCAGCGGTGTCGATACCACCAACCAGCGGACTGCCACCGGCATGCCCGAGCAATAGCAACACACCGGGCGCGTCTTGGCTGCGCTGCGCCTGCTCGACCCATTGTTGCTGGGTCTGCAAGCGCGCCTGGTAAGCAGCGAAGGCGCGTTGCCCTGCCGCCTCATCACCGAGCAACTGGCCCAGACGCTGCAGGTTGGTCTGCAGGCTGTCCAGCTCGGCCCGCGCAGTCAGGCGCTCGATGCGCACACCCGCAGCCGCCAGTTGCGCGAGCACCGGCGGAGGGCCCATTTCTTCACTGCCCAGCAGCAGGTCCGGACGCAGGGCCAGGATTCCCTCGGCCGTCAGTTGCCGCTGATAACCGACGCTGGGCAGCTTGGTCAGCGAGGCAGGATGACGACTGGTGGTATCAACGCCCACCAGCTTGCTCTCACCGCCGAGCAGCACCACCCACTCACTCAGCGCACCACCGGAACTCACCCAGCGTTGCGGCAGCGGCTCGGCCGCCAGTGCCAGATTGGGAAACAGCAGGACGGCCGCCAGGCCGCCCAGGATATTGGCAAGACGCATGATCTCGACTCCTAGAACGTGACATCGACCGGCCCCTGCGGGAGGCCGGCACACTCGGCTCAGGCCAGCACAGGCAATGATTCGACCAGCTCGCGCCAGTCGGCGCGCTCGGCCATACCCGGCTTGCGCGCACCGAACAGCTGGACCACCAGCTCGCCCTCGGCATCGAAGGCCTCCAGACTGGTGATCACGCCGTCGATGCTGGGTTTGCGCACGCGCCACAACTCGACCACGCCGCGCGTCTGCAGATGCAGGTTGAAGTCGGGGTCGAGTACGTTGAACCAGCCGTCCATCCAGCGCAGGTTGTGCACCGGGCCGGTGTGGATCTGGATGCAGTGGCGGTTGCCGACGAACACCATGATCGGCACTTCACGGGCAGCCGCCTGCTCCATCAGCGCCGTCAACTCGGAGGTCGCCAACGGCTGCGCCCATTGCTCGCCCGCCAGGTGCAGCGCCTGGGTTCGGGCGACCTCATGCTTCTTCAAAAGGGCGAAGAAATGGTGGGTATCCTGCAGCGTCGCCCAGCCCTCACGCAGCGCCTGACTGTCGATATCGGCGTCGACCTTGCGCAGCGGCGCAGCAGGCGGCGGCAACAACTGCAGCTCGGCGCTAGGCTCGCCGGCAAAGCGCTCGATCAGCGGCTGCCAGGCGCTCAGCTCACTGCGTTCGGTCAGGTAGACCTTGTGCACGGCAACGCCCTGCTGGTCGAACACCTGGATGCTGCGCTGGGTGCCCTTGGCGGTTTCCTCGGCGACGGCGAACACGCTGGCCCAGCCACCGAGGAAAAGACGCAGGTCGATATCGGCAGACACCACCAGGCCCATTTGCCCGGATGCGGCAACGCTCACCTCGCGGTACAGCCCCTTGCGCTCATGGACGCAGTGCTCGTTGCGGGTCAGTACCATCACATGGCCGAGCGCGCCGAGTGCCGGCAGCAACTCGGCCCAGTCCGGGCGCAGTCGCTGGGTGTCGATGCCCAGACGGCTAGCAGTCAGCTCGGCCTCGCTCACGCCCAGTTGCGCTGCCGCCTCGCGGGCGCGCAGACGTGGTTGTTGCAGACGCAGCGCCTGCCAAGCCTGGTAAAGATTGACCGCCTGAGCGGCAGCAGTTGGAGCGGTACTCATGGGAACAGTCCTTCCTCGCGGGCGATTGCCAGTCTCTTTGCAGCACTGATGCTAGGCCGGTACCAACAAAACAGATCGATAATCTACATTAGAATCACTTATATATAGAGTAGTAATCTGCCGCACTGATCATGGCAACGCCGCCAACCTTGGGCATAGGCGCCATACCTGAGCATGGATGCGCCCTCTTTCTTCTTGCGGGATAATCCGCCCCTCTTGCGGCGCTATGCGCCACCCTCTCCGGAGGGAGAAGGTCATCAGAGGTCGCCACTAAGCGACTTCCACGCTAACGGGAAACCGCGATGATTCGCTTGTGCGCCCCACACGAACTGGCCGAAGGTCAGAGCCGGGGCTTCGCCATAGACCAGCTGAACCTGCTCGCCGTGCGCAGGGCCGGCCAGGTACATGCCTACCTCAACCGCTGCCCGCATCGCGGCATTGCACTGGAATGGCAGAAGGACGACTTTCTCGATGACAGCGGCAGCCTGATCCGCTGCGCGACCCATGGCGCGCTGTTTCTGATCGAGAACGGCGAATGCGTGGCGGGCCCCTGCGAGGGGCAGGCACTGCGGATGCTGGAATGCAGGGAAGATGCGAACGGAATCTGGATCGCCCCGTAGCCCCTACGCCAGCACCTCCAGCCGGCGAACCAGGGCTATTCCCTCAGGACTCAGTTCAGCGCCGTATGCCAGTACTTCCACACCCGCCGCCTTAGCCTCGCGCAGACCGGCCGCGTAGGCAGGGTCTATTTCCTCGGCAGCGCGCACGGCGCGGATACCGGAAAGGTTCACGCAATACAGCTGCACGGTCCGCACACCGGCACGCGCCAGCGCTGCCAGCTCGCGCAGATGCTTGGCACCGCGCTGAGTGACAGCATCGGGAAAGGCCGCCACGTCGCTATCATCGAAGCCCAGCGTCACGCTCTTGACCTCGACATAGACCGGCCCGTGCGGGTAATCCAGACGAAAGTCGGCGCGGCTATTCTCCACCCCGTAAGCCACCTCGCGCTTGAGCGCGGTAAAGCCGGCCAGCTCGACGATCAGCCCGGCACGCAGCGCCTCTTCCACCAGGGCATTGGCTCGCGCGGTGTTGATGCAGGCCAGGCGCCCTTGCGGCGTTTCACTGATTTCCCAACTGCCCGGTAACTTGCGCTTGGGGTCATTGCTGCGGCTGAACCACACCCGGCACCCTTCGCTCATGCAATTGAGCATCGAGCCGGTGTTGGCGCAGTGGATGGTCATCTGCTCGCCGCTGGCGGTCTCGATATCGGCGAGAAAGCGCTTGTAGCGGCGCAACAGGCGCCCCTCTTCCAGCGGCGGATCAAAGTGCATCGGGCTTCCAGCTCTTCAGGCCGCGGGCGATACGCTCGACCGCCTGCTGCAGGCGCTCGACATTCTGCGTGTAGGCGAAGCGCACATGGTGCCCGGCCTGGTAACGGCCGAAATCCAGCCCAGGGGTGAAGGCCACGTGCTCGGTTTCGATGAAGTGCCGGCAGAAGGCGAAGGCATCGCCGCCGAAGGCGCTGATATCTGCATATAGATAGAAGGCACCTTCCGGCTCCACGGCGATACCAAAGCCCAGCTCGCGCAACGCCGGCAGCAGGTAGTCGCGGCGGCGCTGAAACTCGTGACGGCGCTCTTCGAGGATCGCCAACGTGGCCGGCTCGAAGCAAGCCAGCGCGGCATGCTGGGCCATGCTCGGCGCACTGATGTAGAGGTTCTGCGCCAGTTTTTCCAGCTCCGGCACGGCCGCCTCGGGCGCGACCAGCCAACCCAGGCGCCAGCCGGTCATGCCGAAATATTTGGAGAAGCTGTTGAGCACGAAGGCGTCGTCATCCACCTCCAGCACGCTCGGCGCGTCGCAACCATAGGTCAGGCCGTGGTAGATCTCGTCCACCACCAGATGGCCGCCGCGCTGCTTGAGGCAGGTCGACAGCGCCGCCAGCTCGTCCTTGTGCAGCAGGGTGCCGGTCGGGTTGGCCGGCGACGCGACCAGGGCGCCGACACTGTCCGAGTCCCAATGCCGCTCCACCAGGTGCGGAGTGAGCTGGTAACGCACGTCCGGGCCGACCGGCACCAGTTGTGCGGCGCCTTCGACCAGGCGCAGGAAGTGGCGGTTGCACGGGTAGCCCGGGTCGGCCAGCAGCCAGTGCTTGCCCGGATCGACCAGCAGACTGGCGGCCAGCAGCAATGCACCGGAGCCGCCCGGCGTCACCAGAATGCGCTGCGGGTCGACATTCAAACGGTAACGTTCGGCGTAGAAGCCTGCGATGGCTTCACGCAGCTGCGGCAGGCCGCGCGCGGCGGTGTAGCGGGTGTGCCCGGCGGACAGTGCGGCCTGTCCGGCGCGGATGATCGGCTCGGCGGTGGTGAAATCCGGCTCGCCAATCTCCAGGTGAATCACATCGTGACCAGCCGCCTGCAATTCGTTGGCACGCGCCAGCAAGGCCATCACATGAAAGGGTTCGATGGCGCGACTGCGCGCACTGTAGAGCTGGGCCATGGGTCTGTCTTCAGGGTTGCGAGGCGCGGATTCTAGCAGGGCAGCTTGAGCCCGCGGCAAGGTCACCAAAGCGCCGCTACGCTTACTGGCCAGTCACATGCAGATTTCGTTCACACCCGGGACAAGGCAGAGACAACCGGGAGTAGCGCGCCCCGATTCGATCTGGTAAGTTCGCCGGCTTGCAGTCGCAGGGCCGGACAAACGCCTGGCAATGGAATAACCTGCGCGATGGATTAGAAAGAGTGAGAGGCGTCATCCATGCCCACAAAAGAAAAAGCCAAAAGCACCAGCCAGCTGATTCGTGGTTTCGAGCCTTATCAAGAGAAGAAGGGCGAGGAATACATGAGCGAGCCGATGCGCGCTCACTTCACCAGCATCCTCAATAAGTGGAAGCTGGAGCTGATGCAGGAAGTCGACCGTACCGTGCACCACATGCAGGACGAAGCGGCCAACTTCCCGGACCCGGCCGACCGCGCCAGCCAGGAAGAAGAGTTCAGCCTGGAACTGCGCGCCCGTGACCGCGAGCGCAAGCTGATCAAGAAGATCGACGAGACGCTGCAACTGATCGAAGACAACGATTACGGTTGGTGCGACTCCTGCGGCGTCGAGATCGGCATCCGCCGCCTCGAAGCCCGTCCGACCGCGACTCTTTGCATCGACTGCAAGACGCTGGCGGAAATCAAGGAAAAGCAGATCGGTTCCTGATCTGACGACGGGGCGCTTAGGCGCCCCGCTCTGTTTCTGGCCTTGGCCCCATGAACACTGCCTATATCGGGCGCTTCGCCCCCACGCCCAGCGGCTATCTGCACTTCGGTTCGCTGGTCGCCGCCCTCGCCTCCTACCTCGATGCCCGCGCCGTTGGCGGCCGCTGGCTGTTGCGCATGGAGGACCTCGACCCGCCACGGGAAATACCTGGCGCACAGGACGCGATCCTGCGCACGCTGGAGACCTACGGTTTCGAGTGGGACGGCGAACTGGTGCGCCAGAGCGAGCGGCATGCCGAATACACAGCGGTTATCGCCCGCCTGTTCAGTCAGGGCCTGGCTTATGCGTGCACCTGCTCACGCAAGCAACTGGAAGGCTACGCCGGCATCTATCCGGGGTTGTGCCGTAATGCCTGCCATCCTGATCACGACGCCGCCATCCGCCTGCGCGTGCCGGAGCTGGACTACCACTTCATCGACCGCGTGCAAGGCGAATTTCGTCAGCACCTGGGCCGCGCAGTCGGCGACTTCGTGATCCGCCGCCGTGACGGCCTGTTCGCCTATCAGCTCGCCGTGGTGCTGGACGATGCCTGGCAGGGTGTGACCGACGTGGTGCGTGGCGCCGACCTGCTCGACTCTACGCCGCGCCAGTTGTACCTGCAGGAGCTGCTCGGGCTGTCACAACCGCGTTATCTGCACGTGCCGCTGATCATCCAGCCCGATGGCCACAAGCTGGGCAAGAGCTACCGCTCGCCACCGCTGCCCGCCGACCAGGCCGGGCCTCTGCTGCTGCGCGCCCTGCGTGCCCTGGGCCAGCAACCGCCCACCGAGCTGCAAGGCGCGGCACCTGCCGAGCTTCTGGCCTGGGGCATCGCCAACTGGGACGCCACGCGCATTCCACGCAGCCGCACCCTGGCCGAAGCGCAATTGAAGTAGCCGTAGCCCGGATGCAATCCGGGAACGATGTGCAGGCATCCCCGGATTTCATCCGGGCTACGCGCCAGACAAGCTGGCTTCAAGTTTGTGGCTTGCGATGCGCGGCATCCTTTACCATCGCGGCATCTTTCGACGAGATGTCACATGTATATCTACCGACTGGTTCTGATCCTGGTAGTGGGGATCTACCTGTTCTCACCGGCCATCATGGACTGGTGGATCGACCCCAATGGCGCCTGGTATCGGCCTTATCTGCTGTGGCTGATCCTGATCGTCGTCACCTTCATTCTTCAGAGCCAACGCGATGCTGACGAGCTTTAGCCTGAGCGAACTGATCCTGATCAGCGCCGGCTATCTGCTGGTGCTGTTCGGCGTCGCCTGGGTCAGTGAACACGGCCTTATCCCCCGCTGGATCATCCGCCACCCGCTGACCTACACCCTGTCGCTGGGCGTCTATGCCAGCGCCTGGGCCTTCTACGGCACGGTGGGCCTGGCCTATCAGTACGGTTACGGTTTCCTTGCCAGTTACCTCGGCGTTTCCGGTGCCTTCCTGCTGGCACCGGTGTTGCTCTACCCGATCCTGCGCATCACCCGTACCTACCAGCTGTCATCGTTGGCCGACCTGTTCGCCTTTCGCTTTCGCAGCACCTGGGCCGGCGCACTGACCACGCTGTTCATGCTGATTGGCGTGCTGCCGCTGCTGGCCCTGCAGATCCAGGCGGTGGCCGACTCCATCGGCATCCTCAGCCGCGAGCCGCTGCAGGAAAAAGTGGCGCTGAGCTACTGCGGCCTGATCATCCTCTTCACCATCCTGTTCGGTGCGCGCCATATCGCTACGCGCGAGAAGCACGAAGGCCTGGTGTTCGCCATCGCCTTCGAATCGCTGGTCAAGCTGGTCGCCCTCGGCGTCATCGGCTGGTACGCGCTGTATCAGGTGTTCGGCGGCCCGCGTGAGCTGGAATTGTGGCTGGTGCAGAACCAGGCGGCGCTGGCCACCCTGCACACACCGCTACAGGAAGGCCCGTGGCGCACCCTGCTGCTGGTGTTCTTCGCCTCGGCCATCGTCATGCCGCACATGTACCACATGACCTTCACCGAGAACCTCAATCCGCGCGCCATGGTCAGCGCCAGCTGGGGCCTGCCGCTGTTCCTGCTGCTGATGAGCCTGGCCGTGCCGCTGATTCTCTGGGCCGGTCTCAAGCTTGGCGCCACCACCAACCCGGAATACTTCACCCTGGGCCTGGGCATCGCCGTGAACAGCGAGGCGCTGGCGCTACTGGCCTATGTCGGCGGCCTCTCCGCCTCCAGCGGGCTGATCATCGTTTCCACCCTGGCGCTGTCGGGCATGGCGCTGAACCACCTGGTGCTGCCGCTCTATCAGCCACCGGCCGAGGGCAACATCTACCGCTGGCTGAAGTGGACCCGCCGCACGCTGATCGCCTGCATCATCATGGCCGGCTACGGCTTCTACCTGCTGCTCGGTGCCCAGCAGGACCTGGCCAACCTCGGCATCGTCGCCTTCGTCGCCACCCTGCAGTTCCTGCCCGGCGTGCTCTCGGTACTGTATTGGCAAACGGCCAATCGCCGCGGCTTCATCGCCGGCTTGCTGGCCGGCATCAGCGTCTGGGCACTGACCATGCTGCTGCCGCTGCTGGGCAACCTGGAAGGCTTCTACCTGCCACTGTTCAACGTCATCTATGTGCTCGACGATGCCAGTTGGCACCTCGCAGCCATTGCCTCGCTCGCCGCCAACGTACTGGTGTTCACCCTGGTGTCGCTGTTCACCGAGGCCAGCCCCGAGGAAAAGAGCGCCGCCGAAGCCTGCGCGGTGGACAATGTGCGCCGCCCGCAACGACGCGAGCTGGTAGCCGTGTCGCCGCAGGACTTTGCCGCGCAACTGGCCAAGCCACTCGGCGCCAAGACCGCACAGCGTGAAGTCGAACAGGCCCTGCGCGATCTGCATCTGCCCTTCGACGAGAGCCGTCCCTATGCCCTGCGCCGCCTGCGTGACCGCATCGAGGCCAACCTGTCCGGCCTGATGGGGCCGAGCGTGGCGCAGGACATCGTGGAAACCTTCCTGCCCTACAAGTCCGGCAGCGAGGGTTATGTCACCGAGGACATCCACTTCATCGAGAGCCGCCTGGAAGACTACCAGTCGCGCCTCACCGGCCTCGCCGCCGAGCTCGATGCTCTGCGCCGCTACCACCGCCAGACCCTGCAGGAGCTGCCAATGGGCGTGTGCTCGCTGGCCAAGGATCAGGAGATCCTGATGTGGAACCGGGCCATGGAAGAGCTCACCGACATCCCCGCGCAGCGCATCGTCGGCTCGCGCCTGAGCACCCTGAGCGAACCCTGGCAAAGCCTGCTGCAGGACTTCATCGAACGCCCGGATCAGCACCTGCATAAACAGCACCTGGCGCTCGACGGCCAGATCCGCTGGCTCAACCTGCACAAGGCAGCCATCAACGAACCATTGGCGCCCGGTAACAGCGGCCTGGTGCTGCTGGTCGAGGATCAGACCGAAACCCAGATGCTCGAAGACAAGCTGGTGCACTCCGAACGCCTGGCCAGCATCGGCCGCCTGGCCGCCGGCGTCGCCCACGAGATCGGCAACCCGATCACCGGCATCGCCTGCCTGGCACAGAACCTGCGCGAAGAACGCGAAACCGATGCCGAGCTGACCGAAATCAGTGGGCAGATCCTCGAACAGACCAAGCGCGTCTCGCGCATCGTCCAGTCGCTGATGAGCTTCGCCCACTCCGGCAGCCACCAGCGCAGTGACGAGCCGGTGTGCCTGGCCGACGTGGCGCAGGACGCCATCGGCCTGCTGTCGCTGAACAAACGCAACTTCGATATCCAATTCTACAACCTGTGCGATCCGCAGCACTGGGCCTGTGGCGATCCGCAGCGTCTGGCCCAGGTACTGATCAACCTGCTATCCAACGCGCGTGACGCTTCGCCACCTGGCGGTGCCATCCGCGTGCGCAGCGAGGCCAGCGAGCACACTGTCGACCTGATCGTCGAGGATGAAGGCAGCGGTATTCCCAAGGCGATCATCAACCGCCTGTTCGAACCCTTCTTCACCACCAAGGACCCCGGCGAGGGGACCGGCCTGGGCCTCGCGCTGGTCTATTCGATCGTGGAAGAGCATTATGGACAGATAACAATCGACAGCCCGGCTGACCCCGAGCGCCAATTGGGCACTCGAATTCGGGTCACCCTGCCAAGGCAGGTCGAGGCGACGTCCGTAGCGATGTAAACAGCGAGCGAGTGTGCCAATGGCACCTCCGTGACCGTCGAGAGACCGAATTGATGCCACATATTCTTATCGTCGAAGACGAAACCATTATCCGCTCTGCCTTGCGCCGCCTGCTCGAACGCAATCAGTACCAGGTCAGCGAAGCTGGCTCGGTACAGGAAGCCCAGGAACGCTACAGCATTCCTACCTTCGACCTGATCGTCAGCGACCTGCGCCTGCCCGGGGCGCCGGGCACCGAACTGATCAAACTGGCCGAAGGTACCCCGGTGCTGATCATGACCAGCTACGCCAGCCTGCGCTCGGCGGTGGACTCGATGAAGATGGGCGCAGTCGATTACATCGCCAAGCCCTTCGATCACGACGAAATGCTGCAGGCCGTCGCCCGCATCCTGCGTGACCGCCAGGACGCCAAGAGCGCACCTGCGCCAGCTGCCACCAGCAACGCACGCAGTGGCAATACCGAGAAAATCGTCGACAACGCCAACGGCGAGATCGGCATCATCGGTTCCTGCGCGGCCATGCAGGAGCTCTATAGCAAGATTCGCAAGGTCGCCCCCACCGACTCCAATGTACTGGTGCAGGGTGAGTCCGGCACGGGCAAGGAGCTGGTGGCGCGCGCCCTGCACAACCTCTCCAAGCGCGCCAAGGCGCCGCTGATCTCGGTGAACTGCGCCGCCATTCCAGAAACCCTGATCGAGTCCGAACTGTTCGGCCACGAGAAAGGCGCCTTCACCGGCGCCAGCGCTGGGCGTGCCGGCCTGGTCGAAGCGGCCGACGGTGGCACGCTGTTCCTCGACGAAATTGGCGAGCTGCCGCTGGAAGCCCAGGCGCGGCTGCTGCGCGTGCTGCAGGAAGGCGAAATTCGCCGGGTCGGCTCGGTGCAGTCGCAGAAGGTCGACGTACGTCTGATCGCTGCTACGCACCGCGACCTGAAGACGCTGGCCAAAACCGGCCAGTTCCGTGAAGACCTGTATTACCGCCTGCACGTCATAGCCCTCAAGCTGCCGGCGCTGCGTGAGCGAGGCAGCGACGTGACCGAGATCGCCCAGGCGTTCCTCGTCCGCCAGTACACCCGTATGGGCCGCGAGCCGTTGCGCTTCGCTCATGATGCCGAGCAGGCGATCCGCCATTACCCCTGGCCGGGTAACGTGCGCGAACTGGAAAACGCCATCGAACGCGCGGTGATTCTCTGCGAGGGTACGGAAATTTCCGCGGACCTGCTGGGCATCGACATCGAGCTGGACGATCTGGATGACGAGGACTTCGGCCTACCAGCGGCAGGCGGACAGAGCAGTGGCAACAGCCACGAACCTACCGAGGATCTGTCACTGGAGGACTACTTCCAGCACTTCGTCCTCGAGCATCAGGATCACATGACCGAGACCGAGCTGGCCCGCAAGTTGGGCATCAGTCGCAAATGCCTGTGGGAACGACGTCAGCGCCTGGGCATTCCGCGACGCAAATCCGGTGTGACCAGCGGCCCTTGACGTCACGGCCGCGGTGACAACCTGCCCGCACTGGGGTTCCACAGGTTGTTACCGTTTCAATATCTCGTAACAAAGGCCGGGTCTATCGGTAACGAAAACCTGGCCTTTTTCTCCCCCACTAAACACCCACGATTGCCGCAAACCCTTGATTTACAAGGAATCGCAAAAACTGGCACGGCATCTGCTTTATCTCTGGCACAACAACAATAACAAGCAATGCCCTACACAATAAGAACAAGACGTAACGACTCCAGAACAACAAAAACAACAAGGTACGGAGGCGCAGCTAACTGATTCTTTTGGAGAGGAGTTGCCGCGAGGGGTTCGCCCCAGCGACCAGGCTGAGAACAATAAAACTGCCTCAAGGCAGCGCCGGAACTGGTTGATTAAGGCAGCATCAGCGTCCAAAGAAATCCGTTTGCTATTGGCTCCCCTCTCTGGGGAGCACCCGGTAAGCCACGGCAAGCCGGGAAGGGCCGAACAACAAAAACAACAGGCCCTCAATAACAATAAAAAAATAGCACGCACCAACTTGGGGGGGAGCTTCGGCTCCCCCAGTAGCTTCCGGTCCTCGGATCCCCGCCTGCCGCCCTTCCATACACCTTCTCCCGACACGATGCTAGAATCCGCAGCAATCATGCGGTCATCGTTTCGCATGCAGTTGGAAAACCTTGCCGAAGCAAACTGCTTTTGACGCCGTGATGCTCACGCAATTCGATTTTCAAGCGCATGCGCAGCAGGCCGACCACTACTCCAAACAGTGCATCCCATGCTGAAAAAGCTGTTCAAATCTTTCCATTCACCTCTGCGCCGTGCCCCACGTCCACGCAGCACTCCCGAAGTGCTGAGCAGTAGCCAACATCCGCTCAAGCGCAACGAGATCAGCCGTCACGCCATCAGCGTGGTCGAGCGCCTGCAGAAGGCCGGCTACCAGGCCTACCTGGTCGGCGGCTGCGTACGCGACCTGCTGCTGGATATTGACCCCAAGGATTTCGACGTGGCCACCAGTGCCACGCCCGAGCAGGTCCGCGCGGAATTCCGTAACGCTCGGGTGATCGGCCGCCGCTTCAAGCTGGTACACGTTCATTTTGGTCGCGAGATCATCGAAGTGGCCACCTTCCGCGCCAATCACCCTCAGGGTGATGAGGAAGAAAACAGCAATCTGGCGTCGCGCCACGAGAGCGGCCGCATTCTGCGCGACAACGTCTACGGCACATTGGAAGACGATGCCCAGCGCCGCGACTTCACCATCAATGCGCTGTACTACGATCCGACCCAGGAACATATCCTCGACTACGCCCGCGGCATGCACGATGTGCGCAACCATCTGGTGCGCCTGATCGGTGACCCGGAACAGCGTTACCTGGAAGACCCGGTGCGCATGCTGCGTGCGGTGCGTTTCGCCGCCAAGCTCGACTTCGAAATCGAGAAGCACAGCGCCGCGCCGATTCGCCGTCTGGCGCCAATGTTGCGCGACATTCCCTCGGCACGTCTGTTCGACGAAGTACTCAAGCTGTTCCTCGCCGGTTACGCCGAATACACCTTCGACCTACTACTCGAACACGACCTGTTCGCCCAGCTGTTTCCGGCCAGTGGCGCAGCGCTCAAGCAGAATCCGCAGTACACCGAGAAGCTGATCCGCCAGGCGCTGATCAACACCGACGACCGCATTCACGATGGCAAGTCGGTCACGCCGGCCTTCCTCTTCGCGGCGCTGCTTTGGCCTGCGCTACCGGCCCGCGTGCTGCAACTGCAGAACAAGGGCATGCCGCCGATTCCGGCGATGCAGGAAGCTGCCCATGAACTGATCGCCGAGCAGTGCCAGCGCATTGCCGTACCCAAACGCTTCACCATCCCGATTCGCGAGATCTGGGACATGCAGGAACGCCTGCCGCGCCGCAGCGGTAAACGTGCCGACCTGCTGCTGGAAAATCCGCGCTTCCGCGCCGGCTATGATTTCCTCCTGCTGCGCGAACTGGCCGGGGAAGACACCGGCGGCCTGGGCGAATGGTGGACGGACTATCAGGACGCCAACGACAGCGAGCGTCGGCAGATGATTCGCGACCTCGCCAGCAAAGGCGAAAGCACCGGCAACGCACCGCGCAAACGTCGCCGCAGCAACAACAATCGCCGTAAGCGCAGCGACGACAGCGGCGGCGAGTGATGGAGCGGGTTTACATCGGCCTCGGCAGCAACCTGGCCGAACCCCTGCAACAGCTGCGCGCGGCCTTGCACGCCATCGCCCAGCTGCCGCGCAGTCAATTACAGGCGCACTCGTCGTTCTACATCAGCGATCCCCTTGGCCCGGCTGATCAACCGCGTTACGTCAACGCCGTGGCGGCGCTGGATACCGAGCTGGAGCCCTGGCAGCTGCTTGATGCGCTGCAACGCATCGAGCAGGAACAGGGGCGCGTGCGCAAGGCCGAACGCTGGGGCCCGCGCACATTGGACCTGGATATCCTGCTGTTCGGTGAGCGCCTGATCGACGATGAGCGTCTGACCGTGCCGCACTACCACATGCAGGCGCGCCCCTTCGTGCTCTATCCGCTGGCCGAACTGGCCGCAGAGCTGCAGCTTCCGGACGGCCGCAGCCTCGATGCATTGCTGGAAGCCTGTCCCTTTACCGGGCTGGAACGCCTGCCGGAGTAGCCCAGCCGGCCTCTGTGGGACGGGCTTCAGCCGCGACCCGACAAGCTCGCCGCTGAGGCGCCTCCCACAGGGCGGCCCCTTGCGCAACCCGACATCCCGCGCATTGGCGGTAACGCCAGTAACAGAGCGGTAACACCTGCAATTGACTTCACGCCCCCCCATCAGGACTATAGGCGTCCCGTCGCCCTGCGCCGGGCGCACCTTTGATGCCAATCCAGGCCGGATTGCAGCCAGATAGAAGCGGTATACCGAGCCTGAGCGAGGACCTTTGAAATGCCTGACGTTACCCTGACCACCCTGCAGAGCCTCAAGCAGAACGGTGAAAAGATCGCCATGCTGACCTGCTATGACGCCACCTACGCCCATGCGGCCTGCCAGGCGGGTGTCGACGTGTTGCTGGTCGGCGACTCCCTGGGCATGGTCCTGCAGGGCCACGACAGCACCCTGCCGGTCAGCGTCGAGGAGATGGCCTACCACACTGCCTGCGTCAAACGCGGCAACCAGGGCGCACTGATCGTCACCGATCTGCCATTCATGGCGTACGCCACCACCGAGCAGGCTCTGCACAACAGCGCCAAGCTGATGCAGGCCGGCGCGCATATGGTCAAACTGGAAGGCGCCGGCTGGCTGGCCGAGCCTATTCGCCTGCTGGCCGAACGTGGCGTACCGGTGTGCGCGCACCTGGGCCTGACCCCCCAGGCGGTGAACATTCTCGGTGGCTACAAGGTGCAGGGCCGTCAGGAAGCGCAGGCACGGCAGATGCGCGCCGATGCCATGGCACTGGAGCAGGCCGGCGCTGCCATGCTGCTGCTCGAATGCGTGCCGAGCGAACTGGCTGCAGAAATTACCCAGGCAGTGAAGATTCCGGTGATCGGCATCGGCGCTGGCAGCGCCACCGACGGTCAGGTGCTGGTGCAGCACGACATGCTCGGGCTGTCGCTATCGGGCCGCGCACCGAAGTTCGTACGCAACTTCATGGAAGGCCAAAGCAGCATTCAGGGTGCTTTCAGCGCTTACGTACAGGCCGTCAAGGACGGCAGCTTCCCCGCCGCCGAACATGGCTTTTCCGCATGAACATGGTGAAAACCCTGCGCGAGTTGCGCGCAGCCGTCGCCCAGGCACGGGCCGAAGGCAAGCAGATCGGTTTCGTGCCGACCATGGGCAATCTGCACGCGGGTCACGTTTCGCTGGTGGAGATCGCCGCCCAACGCGCCGACTTCGTGGTTGCCAGCATCTTCGTCAATCCACTGCAGTTCGGCGCCGGTGAAGATCTGGACAAGTATCCGCGTACCCTCGCCGCCGACCAGGAAAAACTGCTGGCAGCCGGCTGCCACCTGCTGTTTCACCCCGATGTTGCGGAAATCTACCCACACGGCATGGGTGACCAGACCCGCGTCAGCGTTCCCGGTGTTTCCGAAGGTCTCTGCGGCGCCAGCCGTCCGGGGCATTTCGAGGGTGTGGCGACGGTGGTGACCAAGCTGTTCAACATGGTCCAGCCTGATCTGGCCGTGTTCGGCGAGAAGGACTACCAGCAACTGGCGGTAATCCGCGCGCTGGTGCAGGACCTGAACATGCCGATCCAGATCATCGGTGCGCCGACTCAACGCGCCGAGGACGGCCTCGCGCTGTCTTCGCGCAACGGCTACCTCAGCGACGAACAACGCGCCGCCGCCCCAGCGCTGTATCGAGGCCTGCAAACGATTGCCGAGGAACTGCGCCGTGGCGCTCGCGACTACGCACGGCTTATCGAGACTACTCAGGCGCAACAGCGTACCGCTGGTTTCATCCCCGATTATCTGGAAATCCGCAATGCGGTGAATCTGCGTCCGGCCCAGGTCGACGACCATCACCTGGTGATTCTGACCGCCGCACAGCTGGGTAGCACCCGTCTGATCGACAATCTGGTGGTTGAACTGCCGCGCCAGTAGCTGCCTGCAAAGGCAGCCGGTTACACTCTCAAAGGCCCGGATCGATCCGGGCCTTTTGCTTTTGTGGATCAGGAGCTCCGATGGCCTATTACCAGCAGCCTCACGACGTCACCACCCTGCCCGCCTGGCAGGCCCTGCAGCAACATCGTGCCGAGATGGCCGGGTTCAGCATGCGCGAGGCCTTTGCAGCGGATACAAGGCGCTACCAGCGATTTTCTCTCGACAGCTGCGGGCTGCTGCTGGATTACTCGAAAAACCTGATCGATGAGCGCGGCCTCGAGCTGCTGATTCAACTGGCCGAGCAGGCCGGTCTGCAGGAGTCCATCGCCAACCTGTTCAACGGTGAGCAGGTCAATGCTTCGGAAGGCCGCGCCGCACTGCACACGGCCCTGCGCAGCCCGATTGGTCGCCGCCTGCTGGTCGACGGCCATGACATCATCCCCGAGGTCCATCGCGTCCTGAACCAGGTCACCGAACTGGTCAGTCGCATTCACAGCGGCCTGTGGCGCGGCTACAGCGAAAAACCGATCAAGGAAGTGGTGAACATCGGCATTGGCGGCTCCTTCCTCGGCCCGCAACTGGTTTCCGAAGCACTACGCCCGTTCACCCAACGCGGTGTGCGCTGCCACTACTTGGCCAATATCGACGGCAGCGAATTCCGCGAACTGACCGCCCGCCTCGATCCGGAAACCACGCTGTTCATCGTTTCCAGCAAGTCCTTCGGCACCCTGGAAACCCTCAAGAACACCCTGGCCGCGCGCGACTGGTACCTGGCCATGGGCGGCCCGGAAGAGCAGTTGCATCGCCACTTCATCGCCGTGACCAGCAACCGCAAGGCCGCCATCGAGTTCGGTATCGGCGAAGAGAACATCTTCCCCATGTGGGACTGGGTTGGCGGGCGTTACTCGCTGTGGTCGGCCATCGGTCTGCCCATCGCCCTGGCCATCGGCGTATCCAACTTCAAGGAGCTGCTGGCCGGTGCCTACGCCATGGACCAGCACTTCACCCAGGCGCCATTGGCCGAGAACATGCCGGTGCTGATGGCCCTGCTGGGTATCTGGTACACCAATTTCTGGGGCGCGCAAAGCCACGCGATCCTGCCTTACGACCACTACCTGCGTAACTTCACCAAGCACCTGCAACAGTTGGACATGGAGTCCAACGGCAAGAGCGTGCGCCAGGACGGTAGCGAACTGAACATCGCCACAGGGCCGATCATCTGGGGCGGCGTCGGCTGCAACGGTCAGCATGCCTACCACCAGTTGCTGCACCAGGGCCGTCTGCTGGTACCGGCGGACTTCATCGTCCCGGTCAACAGCTACAACCCGCTGTCCGACCATCACCAGTGGCTGTTCGCCAACTGCCTGTCGCAAGCCCAAGCGCTGATGCAGGGCAAGACGCGTGAGGAGGCCGAGGCCGAACTGCGTGCCAGGGGCATGCCAGAAGCCGAAGTACAGCGGCTGGCGCCGCATAAGGTGATTCCTGGTAATCGCCCGAGCAACATCCTGGTAATGAATCGCATCGCACCGTTCGAGCTGGGCGCGCTGGTAGCCCTGTACGAACACAAGGTATTCGTGCAGAGCGCCATCTGGGGCATCAATGCCTTCGATCAGTGGGGCGTGGAGCTGGGCAAGGAGATGGGCAAGGAGGTGTATCAGCGCCTGACCGGCCAGCTCGACAGCAGCGCATCGGATGCTTCGACCCAGGGCCTGATCGCCCATTTCCGCGAGCATCACCGCGGCTGATTCACGCCTTCTCACGCTGCCCGGCCCAGCCCGCAGGGCAGCGTTCAAGGCTCCTGCACCTCACAAACAGCTATCCCCCGAATATCCCCCCTTGAACCAAGCACCTGCTTGGGTGCACCCTTGTGATTGTTGCGGACAAACAATTACAAGGACCCCGCCATGTTCGAGATCACCCGTCACCCCGTGGCCGACGCGGTGCGCCAGCGTGCACACCTGGATAACGACGCCTATCTGCGCCTGTACCAGCAGTCCGTCGAGCAGCCCGATACCTTCTGGGCCGAGCAGGCCAAGGCCTTCCTCAGCTGGTTCAAGCCCTGGGACCAGGTGCACGCCAGCGACCTGAAACAGGGCCGCGCCGAGTGGTTCAAGGGCGGCCAGCTCAACGTCGCCTACAACTGCATCGACCGCCATCTGCAACAGCGCGGCGAGCAGATCGCCATCATCTGGGAAGGCGACAATCCGGCCGAATCGGCGCACATCACCTACAACAAGCTGCATCACAACGTCAGCCGCCTGGCCAACGTGCTGAAAAGCCGTGGCGTGAAGAAAGGCGACCGAGTGTGCATCTACATGCCGATGATTCCCGAGGCGGCCTACGCCATGCTCGCCTGCGCGCGCATTGGCGCCGTTCATTCGGTGGTATTCGGCGGTTTCTCTCCTGATGCCCTGCGCGATCGCATTCTCGATGCCGATTGCCGTGCGGTGATCACTGCCGACGAAGGCGTGCGCGGTGGCAAGTACATCCCTCTGAAGGCCAACGTCGACAAGGCTCTGCAAAGCTGCCCGGACGTCTCCACCGTGGTAGTAGTCGAACGCACCCAGGGCGATGTCGCTTGGGTGGAAGGCCGTGACCTCTGGTACCACCAGGCGCTCAAGGAAGTCGAGGCTGACTGCCCGGCCGAGCCGATGGACGCCGAGGACCCGCTGTTCATCCTCTACACCTCGGGCTCGACCGGCAAACCCAAGGGCGTGCTGCACACCACCGGCGGTTACCTGCTCGGCGCGGCGATGACCCACAAGTACGTGTTCGACTACCACGAGGGCGACATCTACTGGTGCACCGCCGATGTCGGCTGGGTCACCGGGCACAGCTACATCGTCTACGGCCCGCTGGCCAACGCTGCCACCACCCTGATGTTCGAAGGCGTGCCCAACTACCCGGACGCCTCGCGCTTCTGGCAGGTGATCGACAAGCATCAGGTCAATACCTTCTACACCGCTCCCACTGCCCTGCGCGCGCTGATGCGCGAAGGCGAGGCGCCGGTCAAGGCCACCTCGCGTTCGAGCCTGCGTCTGCTCGGCACGGTGGGCGAGCCGATCAACCCCGAAGCCTGGGAGTGGTATTTCCATGTGGTCGGCGATACCCGCTGCCCCATCGTCGACACCTGGTGGCAGACCGAGACCGGCTCGATCCTGATCACCCCGCTGCCCGGCGCCACCGACCTCAAGCCCGGCTCGGCCACCCGCCCCTTCTTCGGCGTACAACCGGTGCTGCTCGACGAGCAGGGCAAGGAGATCATTGGTGCGGGCGCCGGCGTGCTGGCGATCAAGGCCAGCTGGCCGAGCCAGATCCGCAGCGTTTACGGCGATCATCAACGCATGATCGACACCTACTTCAAGCCCTACCCCGGCTACTACTTCACCGGTGACGGCGCACGCCGCGACGAGGACGGCTACTACTGGATCACCGGCCGCGTCGACGACGTGATCAACGTCTCCGGCCATCGCATCGGCACCGCCGAGGTGGAGAGCGCGCTGGTGCTGCACGATGCGGTGGCCGAAGCCGCCGTGGTTGGCTACCCGCACGACGTCAAGGGCCAGGGCATCTACGCCTACGTCACCCTGATGAACGGCCAGGAACCGTCCGACGAGCTGAAGAAGGACCTGCTGGCCCTGGTCGGCAAGGAGATCGGCAGCTTCGCCAAGCCGGAGCTGATCCAGTGGGCGCCGGGCCTGCCCAAGACCCGATCGGGCAAGATCATGCGGCGCATCCTGCGCAAGATCGCCTGCAACGAGCTGGAGAACATGGGCGATACCTCGACCCTGGCCGACCCGAGCGTGGTCGACAGCCTGATCGATCAGCGCCTCAACCGCTGAGCCTCGCGCCCGGCCTGAAAGGGCCGGGCGCGTCTTGTCTTGTGCCTGCCAAGCGCCGAAACTGCGCGCCATGGAAAGCCTACGTCGTCAGATCGAAAAACAGGTGCACAGCCTCACCGGCGCCTCGCTGGGCGTACTCGACCTCGACCAGCCGCGCGGTGATGCCGGCCTGTTCGGCCCCGAGTCGATGGTCTGGAAAGTCCACGCCGACTTCACCGCGATGATGGTCGGCGGCATCTCCGCCCTGCTCCTGCAGATGCTCCACCCACTGGCCTTGGCCGGCGTGTGGGATCACTCCACCTTTCGCCAGGACATGCTCGGCCGCCTGCGTCGCACCAGCCTGTTCATCGCCGGCACCACCTACGGCGGGCGGCATGACGCCGAGCGACTGATCGACAAGGTACGCAGCATCCATCTGCAGGTGGTCGGCAGCGCGCCGGACGGTCGCCCCTATGCCGCCAGCGATCCCGAGCTGCTGACCTGGGTACATGTCTCCGAGGTCAGCCAGTTTCTCGCCGGTTACCTGCGCTACGTCGACCCGCAGCTAGCGGTGGCCGAACAGGATCGCTACTACCGCGAGGTGGCGTTGATCGCCGAGCGCCTCGGCGCGCAGGAGGTGCCCAAGTCGCGCCAGGCCATCAGCGACTACCTGCAGCGCATGCGTGCGCAGTTGCTCTGCGACGAGCGCACCCGCGAAGTGGTGCGGCTGCTGTATGCCGCACCGATGCCCAACATTCTCGCCAGACCCTTCGGCAACCTGATGATGCAGGCCGGCGTCGACCTGCTGCCGGAATGGGCCAGCGATCTGCTTGGCGAGCACCAGGCGCCCTGGCGTCGTCCACTGATTCGCAGCAGCGTGCAACGCACCGCCACGCTGCTGCGCTGGGCGATTCGCAACAGTGCTGCACAGCGTGCCCACCGTCGTCTAACGCCGCACCTGTAGGGCGGGCCACCATCGAGCAGACGAGTTCCACCCGCCCTGCGGCCATACCCTGGTGCTTTCTTGATAAACTTCCGGCCTTCCTTTCTCCGAGACGCCGCGCATGCCTTCTCTTGACCAGGCGCTGCGCGCCGCCCTCGCCGCTCGCGAAAACCTGCTCGCGGAGCTGCACGCCCAAGGCACCGACTGCTACCGCCTGTTCCATGGCAGCCAGGAAGGCGCGCCAGGCCTGACCGTCGACCGCTACGGCCCGCAGTTGCTGGTGCAGAGCTTTCATCAATCGCTGGAGGCCAACGATCTGCACAGCATCGTCGGCAGTGTCGAAGCCTGTCTGGGGCAGCCGCTGCTGTTGGTTTATAACGACCGCTCCAAGGGCAATTCGCGGATCGATCGCGACCCGGCACTGTTCCTGGCCGACGATGCAGCACTGGAGGATATGGTCGGCCGCGAATGGGGGCTGAATTACCGCGTACGTGGCCGTCATGCCGGACAGGACCCGCTGCTGTTTCTCGACCTGCGCAACGCCCGTGGCTGGATCAAAGCCAACAGCGCCGGCAAGTCCGTGCTCAACCTGTTCGCCTATACCTGCGGCGTCGGTCTATGCGCCGCAGCGGGCGGCGCACGCGAGGTGATCAACCTCGACTTCGCCCAGGGCAACCTCGCCGTGGGCCGCGAGAACGGCGCGCTCAATTCCGAATTGCCCGCCATGCAGTTCATCCAGTCCGACTATTTTCCGGCGATTCGTCAGTTGGCCGATCTCCCCATCAGCAGCCGCCGAGGACAGAAACTGCCGAGCTATCCGCGCCTGCAACCGCGCCAGTTCGACCTGGTGTTCCTCGACCCGCCGGCCTGGGCCAAGAGCGCCTTTGGCACCGTCGACCTGCTGCGCGACTACCAGAGCCTGCTCAAACCGGCACTGCTGGCCACTGCCGAAGGCGGCACCCTGGTGTGCTGCAACAACCTGGCAAAGGTGGAGATGAACGACTGGCGCACGCAAGTGCTGCGCTGCGCCGAGAAGCTCGGCCGCCAAGTGCAGGATTGCCAGGTCGTCGCTCCTGCACCCGACTTCCCTTCGCAAGACGCCAAACCGCCGCTGAAAACCCTGATCCTGCACCTCTGAACCGGGACTTACGCGCAATCTGACTGCAGCGATAACGACCGGAACTGAACCGCCGTGCCATACTCCAAGTCGTCTCCTCGTCTGGATAGATGACGCCAAGCCATGCCCAAAGGACTGAAGCGCGCGCTGAGCGCACTGTTGATCACCGTTTTCCTCTACAGCCTGATCGGCTTTCTGATTCTGCCGGGCATCGCCCTGCGCATCGCCAATCAGCAGTTGGCGCAGTACGCCACGCTACCCGCCTCGCTGCAGCGCGTGCAGCTCAACCCCTTCACGCTCGAGCTGAGCCTTTGGGGCCTACGTATCGGCGAGAGTGGCCAGGAGCAGCTGAGCTTCCAGCGCCTCTACGCCAATCTGCAAAGCGACAGCCTGTGGAGCGGTGCCCTACACCTGAGTGACGTAGAACTCGACGGCGCACGTACCGAGATACTCTTCGACAAAGATGGCACGCTCAATCTCACCCAGTTGTTCAACCTGCCGCAAAGCCAGGCCGAACCCAAGGCCGAGAACAGCGAGCCCTTCCCACTGCGCATCGACAGCATTCGTCTGCGTGAGAAGTCACTGCGCTTCCAGGACCTGCGCCCGAGCGAGGCCGTGGAATTCGCCTATGACGCGCTCGACCTGGAACTGCACAACCTCAGCACCCTGGCCGGCGACAACGCCGAAATGACCATGACCGCCAGCGGCCCGCACGGCGCACAGATCGACTGGCACGGTCAGGTCAGCCTGACGCCCATTACCTCAAGCGGCAGCCTGAGCATCAGCGATGGCCGCCTGAGTACCTTCTGGCCTTATGTGCGCGACGCACTGCCACTGGTCCTCAAGGAAGGCCAGGTCGATCTCAGCAGCGACTATCGCCTCGACCTGTCCAGCGGTACCGAGCTGCAACTGAGCAAGATCAAGGTGCAGTTGGCCCCCTTCGCCATCGACGACCCGCAAGGCAAACCGCTGGTACGCCTGCAACGCCTCGATATCGACAACACCAGCCTCGACCTGGCCAAGCAGCAGGTGGTGGTCGGCGAGGTACGCAGCCAGGGTCTGGAGGCCTGGGCAGCACGCGAAGCCGACGGCCAACTGGACTGGCAGAAGCTGTTCGCCAAACCAGAAAGTGCCAACAGCGAAGCAGCCGAACCCACGGAGCAGGCCGGCGAGAGCAAGCCCTGGC
This sequence comes from Pseudomonas alcaliphila JAB1, assembly GCF_001941865.1. NCBI lineage: Bacteria > Pseudomonadati > Pseudomonadota > Gammaproteobacteria > Pseudomonadales > Pseudomonadaceae > Ectopseudomonas > Ectopseudomonas alcaliphila. The sequence goes on from NZ_CP016162.1 coordinate 4,099,497, forward strand.
AAGTGCTGCTGCAGGATGTGCAGCTGCGCGACTACAAGGCTCACCTGGCCGACCGCGTACCGCAACAGGAAGTGGCGGTGGATGTCGGCCCACTGAACCTCGACCTGAAGAACTTCGACAGTCTCGGCGACAAACCTTTCGACCTCAGGCTCGACACCGGCCTGGGCAAGCAGGGCAAGCTGCAGGCGGCCGGCAACGTACAACTGAGCCCAACCAGCGCTCAACTCAAGGTCGCCACCCAGGACATCGATCTGCGTCTGGCGCAGGCCTATCTGAGCCCTTTCATTCGCCTGGAACTGCGCAGCGGCCTGCTCGGCAGCGACCTCGACGTGCAGCTCAAGAGTACCGAGCCGCTGGCGCTCAGCGTCAGCGGCAGCGCCCACGTCGATCAGTTGCACACCCTGGATACCCTGCGCGAACGCGATTTCGTGCGCTGGAAGCAGGTAAGGGTGGGTGGTCTCGACTATCGTCACGGCGAAAGCCTGGCCATCGAACGCGTGGAGCTGGATCAGCCCTATGCACGCTTCGTGATCAACGAGAACCTGACCACCAACGTCAGCGAGCTGATCGTGCCGCAGCCGGCGGCACCGAACGAGAGCAAGGCCGATGCGGGCAAGCCGCTGGCTATCCGCATCGGCGGCGTAGCCATCAATGACGGCTCGGCCAACTTCGCCGATTTCAGCCTGACCCCCAGCTTCGCCACCGCCGTTCAGCAGATGAACGGGCGCATCGGCGTACTCGACAATCAGAAGCCGCAAGCCGCCAGCGTCGATATCCAGGGCAAGGTCGACCGCTACGCGCCGATGAGCATCAAGGGCAAACTGACGCCATTCGATCCGCTCAACAGCCTGGATATCGCCACCAGCTTCAAGAATGTCGAGCTGACCACCATCACCCCCTACTCCGGCAAGTTCGCCGGTTATCGCATCCGCAAGGGCCGCCTCAACCTCGACCTGCACTACCGCATCGAGAAGGGCCAGCTCAATGCCGAGAACAAGGTGCTGGTGGAGAACCTGCAACTGGGCGAGCGCGTCGACAGCCCCGACGCCGTGGACCTGCCGATTCGCCTGGCAGTCGCCCTGCTCAAGGACACCCAGGGGCGCATCGCCATCGAGTTGCCAGTACAGGGTGATCTGAACAATCCACAGTTCAGCGTCATGCCCATCGTCTGGCAGACCTTGCGCAATCTGGTGTTGCGCGCGGCCCAGGCGCCGTTCAAGTTCATCGCCGGGTTGGTCGGTGGCAGCAATGTCGACCTCAGCACCGTGCCGTTCGTCGCCGGCTCTGCGGAGCTGCAGGGCGACGCGCGCCAGGCCCTGGACACGCTGGCCAAAGCGCTTGAGGAGCGCCCGAATCTGCGTCTGGAGGTAGAAGGCCAGGCCGCACAGAGTGCCGACGGCCCGCTGCTGGCCGAACAGCGCCTGCAGCGCGAATTTCGCGAAACCTGGTACAAGGTGCTGCAACGCCGTGGTGACAGGGTACCGGCCAGTCCCGATGAGCTGACGGTCGCCGAAGACGAACAGGCCGCCCTGCTCGAAGGCATCTATCGCACCCGCCTCAAGCAGCAGCCACCGGCCGAGTGGGCCGAACTGGACAAAGAGCAGCGCCAGCAGAACATGCGCAAGGCGGTGCTGGACTCCTGGGCGCAAAGCAAGCTGCTGCTGCGCCAACTGGCTCAGCAACGCGCTGCAACGATCAAGGATTATCTGGTTGAACAAGGCGGGTTGTACGATGAACGTGTCTACCTGATCGATGCCAACCTGGGTGAACCCGAAGCCGACGGCCGCGTGCTCACCACCCTGCACCTGGACAGCCAATGATCATGCGCAGCTTATCCATCATCACGCTCACTACCCTGGTTGCCGGCCTGCTCAGTGCTACCGCGCAGGCCGACACGCTGCGTTGCGGCAGCGCCCTGGTCAGCCTTGGCGACCGTCCGTTCGAGGTCGAGCGCAAATGTGGCGCGCCGGTGCACCGCGACCCGGTCGGCTACACCCTGGGCTCCTATGACCGTCGTGAGTACATGATCGAGGAATGGGTATACGGCCCGAGCAATGGCATGCTCAGCATCCTGCGCTTCGAGGGTAACCGTCTGACCGCCATCGAACGTCGTCGCGAACGCTGAACAGGAGGTTCTCATGCGCAAACTCAGCTGTCTGCTCACCCTGCTCTGCCTGCCCCTGATGGTCGAGGCGTCCTCCACCTATCGCTGCGGTAGCGCCCTGGTCAGCAAGACAGCACCCACCGCAGAGGTGCTGAACAAATGTGGCGAACCTTCCAGCCGCGATTTTCTCGGTTACAAGGAAGTGGTCGATAGCTACGGTTTTCGCAACGAGGTGAGTGTCGAGGAATGGGTCTACGGCCCGAAAAGCGGCATGTACCACTTTCTACGCTTCGAGGGCGGCCGCCTGACCGAAGTCCGCAGCAAGCGCGGTAGCTGACGTAACACTGCATGCAGGGCGCACGTTCCTGAAGCATCTCGAGCACCCGGCAAAAAAATCAAGGCCCCGCCGGTCACACCGGCGGGGCCTTCGCGCATCCATGCCTGTCGCTATCCGTGCTGATCAGGCGTCCTGCCTGTAGCCATCCGTGCTGAAAATACGTCCGTTTCTGAAGCTATCCGTACCTGTGGGCATCCTTACCCGGCAATCCGTGCTCAGAGCTTGTCGCTGAAATCGCGCAGCTCTTGCTGGGCCTTTTCCTTGGTCCAGCCGTAACGTTCTTGCAGCTTGCCGGCCAGGTATTCGCTGTGGCCCTCGGCGACGTCCAGGTCGTCATCGGTCAGGTTGCCCCAACGCTCCTTCATGCGACCGCTGAGCTGCTTCCATTTGCCTTTGATGATGTCGCTATTCATGGTCATTCTCCCAGTGACAGAAGGTGGGGCCGGGCACCAGCCCGGCCGGCTCGGCTATCAGTCAGCGGTTTTCAGGGCATCGGCGGACACGTCACGCACACCCTCGATTTCCTTGGTCTTGGCGATAGCCAGATCACGCTCGGCGTCGGTAGCGACCACGCCGGACAGGGAAACTACGCCCTGGTTGGTCTCGACCTTGATGTCCAGCGCGCTGAGGTTCGAGTCAGCAACGAAGGTGGATTTCACTTTGCTGGTGATCCAGGTGTCGGATACCGCCTGCTCGGCTTTATCCACAGTGTCATTGGCCGCCAGCATGGTCGGCTCTGCGGCGAAGGCTGCCGAGGCCAGCGACATGCTCAGCACGGCAGCGGTCAGGGTGGTAGCGGCAAAACGGTTGATTGGCTGTTTCATAATTCGACTCCTGTACATTCCAGACAATCTGCAAACCAACTCCTGGTTGCAGGTTCACCAGTACTGTTGCAGGGCCTGTGCCAGGTTTTTAAATTAAATTAAATCCTTTAAAAACAAACACTTAAATAAAATCACCATTATGCTTTTGATTGCATTTCGCCGAGTCGCAAAAAAACTCTCGGGCAATTTGCATGATCCGATAACCGAGTGAACGCATGCATGCATCGCAGTCGCATCTCAGGTCGGCAATGACGAACCCTGACGATCGCGCACAAAAAAGGGCTCCCGTAGGAGCCCTCTCGTTCGAACAGGCGAACCGTGCTTAGACGCCAGAGGCCTCGGCAGCAGCTACATCCTTGATCGACAGCTTGATACGGCCGCGGTTGTCCACGTCCAGCACCAGTACCTTCACTTCCTGGCCTTCCTGCAGCACGTCGGTGACCTTCTCCACGCGCTGATCGCTCAGCATGGAGATGTGCACCAGACCGTCCTTGCCCGGCAGGATGTTGACGAAGGCACCGAAGTCGACGATGCGCTCGACCTTGCCGACGTAGATCTTGCCGATCTCGGCTTCTGCGGTAATGCCCAGAACGCGCTGACGAGCAGCTTCGGCAGCTTCTTTGGTTTCACCGAAGATCTTGATCGAGCCATCGTCTTCGATGTCGATCGAAGCCTTGGTTTCTTCGCAGATACCACGGATGGTCGCGCCGCCTTTACCGATGACGTCGCGGATCTTGTCCTGGTCGATCTTCATCGCAATCATGGTCGGCGCGTTGGCCGACAGCTCGCTGCGCGATTGGGCGATAACCTGGTTCATCTGGCCGAGGATGTTCAGGCGAGCTTCCAGCGCCTGCTCCAGCGCCTGCTCCATGATTTCTTCGGTGATGCCCTGGATCTTGATGTCCATCTGCAGCGCGGTGACGCCCTTGGCGGTACCGGCTACCTTGAAGTCCATGTCGCCCAGGTGATCTTCGTCGCCGAGGATGTCGGTCAGCACGGCGAACTTCTCACCTTCCAGCACCAGACCCATGGCGATACCGGCAACCGGCGCCTTCATCGGCACACCAGCGTCCATCAGGGCCAGGGAAGCACCGCAGACCGAAGCCATGGAGGAAGAACCGTTGGACTCGGTGATTTCCGATACCACGCGGATGGTGTACGGGAACTCGTCAGCGCTCGGCAGCATAGCGGCAACGCCACGACGGGCGAGACGGCCGTGGCCGATTTCGCGGCGGCCAGTGGCGCCCATGCGACCACACTCACCGACCGAGTACGGCGGGAAGTTGTAGTGCAGCATGAAGGGGTCTTTCTTCTCGCCTTCGAGGGTGTCCAGCAGCTGTGCGTCGCGGGCGGTACCGAGGGTAGCCACGACCAGCGCCTGGGTTTCGCCACGGGTGAACAGCGCCGAACCGTGGGTCTTGTCCAGTACACCGACTTCGATGTTCAGGCCACGCACGGTGCGGGTGTCACGACCATCGATACGCGGTTTGCCGTTGACGATGTTCTCGCGCACGGTGCGGTATTCGATCTCGCCAAAGGCTTCCTTGACTTCACCGGCAGTAGGCTGACCTTCTTCACCGGAGAACTTGGCCACGACCTGATCACGCAGCTCGCCCAGACGCGCGTAGCGGTCCTGCTTGACGGTGATGGTGTAGGCCTGGGAAATCGCCTCGCCGAACTCGCTACGGATGGCATTCAGCAGCGCGGTGTTTTCCGGCTTCGGCTGCCAGTCCCAGGTCGGCTTGCCGGCTTCAGCGGCCAGCTCGGCAACAGCCTGGATGACCACCTGAAATTCTTCATGGGCAAACAGTACGGCGCCCAGCATCTGGTCTTCGGTCAGCTCTTTGGCTTCCGATTCGACCATCAGCACGGCGTCCTTGGTGCCGGCCACGACCATGTCCAGGCTGGAAGCCTTGAGCTGCTCGTAGTTCGGGTTCAACAGGTAGCCGGTTTCCGGGTGGAAAGCTACGCGTGCGGCGCCGATCGGGCCGTTGAACGGGATACCAGAGATGGCCAGAGCGGCCGAGGTGCCGATCATCGCCGCGATGTCCGGGTCGGTCTTCTTGCTGGTGGACACCACGGTGCAGATGACCTGCACTTCGTTCTGGAAGCCTTCCGGGAACAGCGGACGGATCGGACGGTCGATCAGACGCGAGGTGAGGGTTTCCTTCTCGGAAGGACGTGCTTCACGCTTGAAGAAACCGCCGGGGATCTTGCCGGCTGCGTAGGTCTTTTCCTGGTAGTGCACGGACAGCGGGAAGAAGCCCTTGCTCGGATCGGCCGTCTTGGCGCCGGTTACGGCGACCAGCACGCTGACGTCGTCATCAACGGTGACCAGCACGGCGCCGGAGGCTTGACGGGCGATACGGCCAGTCTCGAGGGTAACGGTCGACTGACCGAACTGGAATTTCTTGATTACCGGGTTCACGGTGTTTTCCTTCTCTTTGTTGCCTTGGGGGAAATTGGAAAGACGCGCGGGAGTCGGACCCGATGCATCCCTCGAAAAGCCAAAAGCTGGAAGCCCGGCGCCACGCGATGAGGATCACTCCCCACGCGCGACGCCGAACTCCCAGCTTCCAACTTGTGCAGCTCGCGTCTATTAACGACGCAGGCCCAGGCGACCGATCAGGGCGCTGTAACGACTGGCATCTTTACCCTTCAGGTAGTCCAGCAGCTTACGACGCTGGTTCACCATACGGATCAGACCACGACGGCTGTGGTGGTCTTTGCCGTTGGCCTTGAAGTGGCCTTGCAGCTTGTTGATGTTGGCGGTCAGCAGGGCAACCTGCACTTCCGGGCTACCGGTATCGCCTTCAGCTTGCTTGTAGTCGTTTACGATCTGGGCTTTTTCTTCAACGCTGAGTGCCATGTTGGCTTCCTCTCATCTGGAAACTGCCGAAGCAGTCTCAATAGGCCGGGAATCGCTTCCCGTGTTTTAAAAAGAGGTATGACCGTGCCTACTGACAGCCACCCTCGCAATCCTGAAGCCGCTATCGCCAGCCTCAGGTTTCGACCTCTTGGTCGAACCGTCCGGCGCTAGGCGCCGGTATAAATCAATCGACGCGGGGCTATACGCCCATCGTCACTCACCTCACCGATACCGATGAAGCGACCATTGTGATCCTGCACCCGCACCATGCCGAACTTCGGCGCTTCCGGCGCTCGCACCGGCTGCCCTTGCAACCAGTAGAACGCACTGTGCTCGGAGAACTGCAGCAGCGGCCAATCCTGCAGACCGCTATCGGCCGGCAGCAGGAAGCGATCCAGCGCTTCATGACCACCTTCGGCGTGTGCGGCCTCCAGCTCTTCCAGCGTTACGGTGCGCGCCAGGTCGAACGGGCCCGCCTTGGTACGGCGCAGTTCGGCGACATGTGCACCGCAGCCGAGCAACTGGCCGAGATCCTCGACCAACGTACGAATATAGGTGCCTTTGCTGCAATCAACCGCCAGGCGCGCCTGCTCGCCTTCGCAAGCCAGCAATTCCAGGCGCGCAATAGTAACAGAACGCGCTTCGCGCTCCACTACTTCACCCGCACGCGCCAGCTTGTAGAGTGGCTGACCGTCCTTCTTCAAGGCCGAGTACATTGGCGGTATCTGTTTGATTTCACCGCGAAAACGCGGCAACAGTGCCTCAATCTCGGCGCGACCGACGGTCACCGGGCGCCGTTCCACAACATCGCCTTCGGCATCACCAGTGGTGGTGGTGACACCCAACTGAGCGACGGTCTCGTAGCCCTTGTCAGCATCAAGCAGATACTGGGAGAACTTGGTCGCCTCACCGAAACACAGCGGCAGCACACCGGTGGCCAACGGGTCGAGGCTACCGGTGTGACCGGCCTTCTCGGCATTGAGCAGCCAACGCACCTTTTGCAGCGCGGCGTTGGAGGTGAAACCGTGCGGCTTGTCGAGCAGGATAATGCCGTCGACCTTGCGGCGAATACGTTTGACCTGCGCCACGCCTTACTCCTTGGAACCCGCGGTGTCGTCGTGCAGACGATCTTCCGCCACGGCACGCTCGATCAGTGCCGACAGGTGAGCACCGCGCTGGACGCTCTCGTCGTAGTGGAAGTGCAGCTGTGGCACGCTGCGCAGCTTCATCGCCTTGCCCAGCTGCATGCGCAGGAAACCGGCCGCGTCGTTGAGTACCTTGAGGCTCTCTTTGATCGCCTCGGCATCATCCTGCCCCATGACGGTGATGAAGACCTTGGCGTGACCGATATCACGACTGACGTCGACTGCGGTGATAGTCACCAGCCCCAGACGCGGATCCTTGACCTCACGCCGAATAAGCTGGGCCAGTTCGCGTTGCATCTGGTCGCCGATACGCTGGGTACGGCTGTAATCTTTGGCCATTTTCTACTTACCTTTACTTCGTCCGCTGCCTGTTCGCCAGCGGACTCAAAAGCGGCAAACGCCCGGCCGCGCGAATGCGGGGCCGGGCGTTGCGTGTTGCGACTCGCGATTACAGGCTGCGAGCCACCTGGACTTTCTCGAACACTTCGATCTTGTCGCCGACCTTGACGTCGTTGTAGCTCTTCACCGCGATACCGCACTCCATGCCGTTACGCACTTCGGCGACGTCGTCCTTGAAGCGACGCAGCGATTCCAGCTCACCTTCGAAGATCACCACGTCTTCACGCAGTACGCGGATCGGACGGTTACGGAAGACAGTGCCTTCGATGACCATGCAACCGGCAACCGCGCCAAACTTCGGCGAACGGAATACGTCACGCACTTCGGCGGTGCCCAGGATGTTCTCGCGAACATCGCTGCCGAGCATACCGGTGAGCGCCTTTTTGACGTCTTCGATGATGTCGTAGATTACGTTGTAGTAGCGCATGTCCAGGCCTTCGGCCTCGACGATCTTGCGCGCACCAGCGTCAGCACGGACGTTGAAGCCGAACAGCACGGCGTTGGAAGCCAGCGCCAGGTTGGCATCGGACTCGGTGATACCACCGACGCCGCCACCGACCACACGCACCTGCACTTCGTCGTTACCCAGGGTGCTGAGCGAGCCTTGCAGGGCTTCCAGAGAACCACGCACATCGGACTTGAGCACGATGTTGAGGGTTTTCTTCTCTTCCTGGCCCATGTTCTCGAAGATGTTTTCCAGCTTGCCGGCGTGAGCACGGGCCAGCTTGACCTCACGGAACTTGCCTTGACGGAACAGGGCAACTTCGCGGGCCTTCTTCTCGTCGGCGACCACGGTCATGTCGTCACCGGCATCCGGCGTACCATCGAGGCCGAGGATCTCGACCGGAATGGAAGGACCGGCTTCCTTGATCGGCTTGCCGTTCTCGTCAAGCATGGCACGCACGCGGCCATAGTTGACGCCAACCAGGACCATGTCGCCCTGACGCAGGGTACCGTCCTGAACCAGCACGGTGGCCACCGGGCCACGGCCCTTGTCCAGACGCGATTCGACCACCACACCACGACCCGGGGCCGACGGCGTGGCTTTCAGCTCGAGAACTTCAGCCTGCAGCAGTACGGCTTCGAGCAGCTCGTCGATGCCGGTACCCATCTTGGCCGACACGTGCACGTAAGGTGCATCGCCGCCCCACTCTTCCGGGATCACGTCGAGAGCGGCCAGGCCGTTCTTGATGTTATCCGGGTTGGCATCGGGCTTGTCGATCTTGTTCACCGCGACCACGATCGGCACGCCAGCCGCTTTCGCGTGCTGTACGGCTTCCTGGGTCTGCGGCATTACGCCGTCGTCAGCTGCAACGACCAGGATGACGATGTCGGTCGCCTTGGCACCACGCGCACGCATGGCGGTAAACGCAGCGTGACCGGGGGTGTCGAGGAAGGTGACCATGCCACGCTCGGTTTCCACGTGGTAAGCACCGATATGCTGGGTGATGCCACCCGCTTCACCGGAAGCCACCTTGGCGCGACGAATGTAGTCGAGCAGCGAGGTCTTACCGTGGTCAACATGGCCCATTACGGTCACGACCGGAGCACGGGAAACGGCTTCACCTTCGAACTTCAGCGACTCGGCCAGGGAATCTTCCAGGGCGGTATCACTGACCAGCTTGACCTTGTGGCCCAACTCTTCGGCGATCAGCTGGGCAGTTTCCTGATCCAGCACCTGGTTGATGGTGGCCGGGGTGCCCATCTTGAACATGAACTTGATGACTTCAGCAGCCTTGACCGACATCTGCTGAGCCAGATCGCCCACCGTGATGGTTTCGCCAATGGCCACTTCACGCACCACCGGACCGGCCGGAGCCTGGAAGCCATGCTGGTTGCGCTTCTTCATCTTCGACTTGCCGCGGCCACCACGACGGAAACCGTCGCTTTCTTCATCGACGCTACGCGGAGCGACGCGCGGAGCCGGCGCCTTCTCCTTGGTCGCGGGGCGATGCTGGGTGTGCTTGCGATCGCGACGCTCATCTTCATCAGAGCGTGCCTTCTCGGGGCGACGCACTTCCTCTTTCTTGCGCTCGACTTCGACGACCGGAGCGGCAACCAGCGGCTCGCTGACAGGCGTCGGCGCAGCAACTGGTGCAGCGCCATCGGTCGCAGCAGCGGCAGGCTGACGCTTGGCTTCTTCGTCAGCCTTGCGCTTGGCTTCTTCTTCGGCCTTCAGGCGTTCAGCCTCGGCAGCGGCGCGCTGCGCTTCCAGCTCGCGCTGCTTCTCGGCTTCGATCTCTTCCGGGCTGCGCTTGACGAAGGTTTTCTTCTTGCGCACTTCAACACTGATGGTCTTGCTACCAGCAACGCGCAGGGTGCTGGTGGTCTTGCGCTGCAAGGTGATCTTGCGCGGCTCTTCGACCTTGTCGCCGTGACTGCTCTTGAGATGGGCCAGCAGGGCCTGTTTCTCACTATCGGTCACTACTTGTTCGGCACTGTCGTGGGACAGGCCAGCTTCACGCATCTGCTGCAGCAGGCGCTCAACCGGGGTGTCGACCACTGTGGCCAGTTCTTTAACCGTGACTTGCGTCATGCATCTTTCTCCTCGGCCGCAACCGCTTATTCGAACCAATGGGCTCGGGCGGCCATGATCAGCTTGCCGGCACGCTCTTCGTCGATGCCGTCGATGTCGAGCAGGTCGTCAATAGACTGCTCGGCCAGGTCTTCACGGGTAATCACGCCGCGCAGCGCAAGCTCTAGAGCCAGCGCCTTGTCCATGCCTTCCAGTTCCAGCAAATCATCTGCCGGATGGGCATCGGCCAACTTCTCCTCGTTGGCGATCGCCTTGGTCAGCAGACGATCCTTAGCCCGTGCACGCAGCTCATTGACGATCTCCTCGTCGAAGCCATCGATACTGAGCATTTCTTCCATGGGTACGTAGGCAATCTCTTCGAGACTGGTGAAACCCTCTTCGACCAGGACTTGAGCCAGTTCTTCGTCGACTTCCAGCTCGTCGATGAAGGACTGCAGGATGTCGCCGGTTTCTGCCTGTTGCTTGGCCTGAATGTCCGCTTCGGTCATCACGTTCAGGGTCCAGCCGGTCAACTGACTGGCAAGACGCACGTTCTGACCGCCACGACCAATGGCCTGGGCCAGGTTGTCTTCGCCAACGGCGATGTCCATGGCATGGGCATCTTCATCGACGATGATCGCAGCCACTTCAGCCGGCGACATGGCATTGATAACGAACTGCGCGGGGTTGTCGTCCCACAGCACGATATCGACGCGCTCACCGCCCAGTTCGCCGGAAACGGCCTGGACGCGCGAACCACGCATACCGATGCAGGCACCCTGCGGGTCGATACGCTTGTCCTTGGAGCGCACGGCGATCTTGGCGCGCGAACCCGGATCACGGGAGGCGGCCTTGACGTCGATCAGCCCTTCGGCGATTTCCGGTACTTCGATGCGGAACAGCTCGATCAGCATTTCCGGAGCGGTACGCGACAGGATCAGTTGCGGGCCGCGGTTCTCGGTACGAATTTCCTTGAGCAGGGCACGCAGACGCACACCCACGCGGAAAGTCTCGCGCGGGATGATGTCTTCACGGGCCAGCAGCGCCTCGGCGTTGTTGCCCAGGTCTACGATGACGTTGTCGCGGGTGACCTTCTTCACGGTGCCGGAGATGATCTCACCCAGGCGCTCGCGGTAGGCGTCTACTACCTGAGCACGCTCTGCCTCGCGCACTTTCTGCACGATGACCTGCTTGGCGGTTTGCGCGGCGATGCGACCGAACTCGATGGAATCGACCTTCTCTTCGAGCACCTCACCGATCTTGGCGTTGGCCTCAACGGCCTGCGGCATGTCCTCGGTCACCTGGTAGGCCGGGTCCTCGAACTCGGACTCATCGACCACGGTCCAGCGGCGGAAAGTTTCGTAGCTACCGTTCTGACGGTTGATCGACACACGCAGGTCGACTTCGTCCTCGAAACGCTTCTTGGTGGCGGTTGCCAGAGCCAGCTCCAGCGCCTCGAAAATCACGCTGGCCGGTACACCCTTTTCGTTGGATACCGACTCAACAACCAGCAGTACTTCTTTGCTCATCGTACGCCTCGCCTTTCGCAATCCATTGGTTCTGCACAGTCCGCGTCACGTTCACGCCGTTGGCGCTATCTTCGTGAGCTGCCGCGCTACCTTCGCGCCATCTGTGTCGCTTGCGCTGCGCCGACAATCGACAGTCCAGCAGCGCCACAGAATCCGCATCTCAATCAAATCGGGGGATGATATTGGCCTTGTCGATCAGGTCGATCGGCAACAGATACTCGTGGTCATCCACCTGAACTACCACGTCCTGCTCCTCCACACCGCGAAGGAGACCCTGGAAGTTACGACGCCCGTCGAAAGGCGAACGCAGCTTGATCTTCACCTGTTCACCGGCATGCGCCGCAAACTGTTCGAGAGTGAACAACGGACGATCCATGCCAGGAGAAGAAACTTCCAGTGTGTACTCCGAGGTAATCGGATCCTCGACATCGAGTACACCACTGAGCTGACGGCTGACGATTTCACAATCGTCGATCAGGATGCCATCGGCTTTATCGATATAGACACGCAGCAGCGAATGACGCCCCTGCGACAGGAACTCGATGCCCCAACATTGGTAACCGAGCGCCTCGATTACTGGGGCCAACAAGGCCTGCAACTGTTCTAGCTTGCTCGACACTTAACGGCCCTCGTGCATGCTGTGCAAATAAAAAATGGGCGAAACGCCCATCCCTTCAATCCGCCGTAAATACCAACGGACACTGTCTTTCAGCTAACAAAAAGCCCCTGAAAAGGGGCCTGCTGAAACTGGTTGCGGGGGCAGGATTTGAACCTACGACCTTCGGGTTATGAGCCCGACGAGCTACCAGACTGCTCCACCCCGCGTCAAAGCTGGGCCGGAATTATACGGCCACCCCCTGGCGAGGGTCAACCAAACACTCCAGCAACAAGAAAGCCCGCGAACTGCGGGCTTTCTTGAGTATGGTACCGAGGAGGGGACTCGAACCCCTACAGCCTATGGCCACTACCACCTCAAGGTAGCGTGTCTACCAATTCCACCACCTCGGCAAAACTGTTACTGCCCTGGAGCCTCCGGCACATCCGAAGCATCGGATGCTGGAGCTTGCTCTTCGAGCACCGGCACATCTTCGACAGCCGGTTTTTGTTGAACTTCCAGAACCGCTGGATCTGGCAGACCAACTTGAGTCAGTGCATCAGCTTTTTCTTTAGCAAAGAACGCTAAACCCAAGCTGGTAATGAAAAAAGCCGCGGCGAGTATACCAGTAAACCTACTCAGAAAGGTAGAGGAACCTTGGCTTCCGAATACAGTTGCCGAAGCACCCGAACCGAACGACGCACCCGCGTCAGCGCCTTTACCCTGCTGCAACAGCACCAGCACTACAATACCGATCGCACCCAGCAGGTGCAGAACAACAATGACTGTTTCCAGCATTCTTCAGTTTCCTGCAGCGCGACAGATCGCACCGAATTCATCCGCATTCAGAGAGGCGCCACCTACGAGCCCCCCATCGATATCCCGCATGCCGAACAACTCGGCAGCACTGGTGGCCTTCACACTGCCACCATAAAGAATTCTCAACCCACTCGCGACACCAGCATCGAGCTGCGCAACTTGCGCACGGATCGCTGCGTGCACTTCCTGAGCCTGCTCGGGCGTAGCGGTCAACCCGGTACCAATGGCCCATACAGGCTCATAGGCCACTACGGCGTTTTTCAGCACATCGACACCCAGCGCGCCGATCACTGCGGCCAACTGGCCACCCACTACACCCAGCGTTTTATTCGCTTCACGTTGCTCGCGGGTCTCCCCCACACAGAGCACGGGAGTCAAACCTGCAGCCTGTACCGCTGCAAACTTGCGCACGACCACTTCGTCACTTTCACCCAGAATCAGGCGACGCTCGGAGTGACCAACAAGCACCAGCTCACAACCGCCGTCGACCAACTGACTAACTGCCAGCTCACCAGTCAAGGCGCCCTGCTCTACTTGTGCCGCACAATCCTGCGCTCCAACCTTCACCGCTTTACCATTCAGGCCTTCGACGACCTGAGCGATATGCAGACTGGAGGGAAACACCGCAACATCGACATCAGCAGGCAGTACCTGCTGACGTACACCTTCGATCAGCTCTGCGACGCTTGCGCGGGTACCGTGCATTTTCCAGTTACCAGCGACCAAGGGGCGACGCATGTTTTACCTCGTCGATCAAAGAGGGCGCAGATGTTACCCAAGAGCACCCTCGGTAGCAAGCGCAATCAAGCACAGACTTCGGCAACAATCTTAGCCAATTCATCGGCATAGCCGCGAACCGAGCTTTCCTCGTCACCTTCGACCATCACCCGCACCAGCGGCTCGGTGCCGGACTTGCGCAGCAGCACTCGACCACGCCCCGCCATGCTCTCGGTCACCCGCGCGCAGGCTTCCTTCACCGACGGATGCTCGAGCGGATCGACAGCACCGGAGAATCGCACATTGACCAGCACCTGCGGACACTTCTTCAGATCGCTGCGCGCATCAACCAGGCTCTGACCGCGGCGCTTGAGCGCCATCAAAACCTGCAGGGCCGCAATAATCGCATCGCCAGTCGTGGTGTGCTGGAAGCACACCAGGTGCCCGGAATTCTCGCCACCGAGCTGCCAGTTGCGCGCCAGCAATTCAGCGATCACATAACGATCGCCCACATTGGCGCGAATGAATGGGATGTTCAGATCGGCCAGAGCCAGTTCCAACCCGAGATTGCTCATCAGCGTGCCGACCACACCACCACGCAGCCGCCCACGCTCCTGCAGATCACGCGCAATGATGAACAACAGCTCATCACCATCGACCACCGCACCATATTGGTCGACCATCAGCACACGATCAGCATCGCCATCGAAGGCGATACCCAGATCAGCCTGCTGTGCGACCACTTCAGCCTGCAGCGCGGCAATGTGCGTGGAACCGCAAGCATCATTGATATTGAGACCGTCGGGCTGCGCCGAAATGACTCGAACCTCCGCACCCAGCTCGCGAAATACACTCGGCGCGACCTTGTAGGCAGCGCCATGGGCGCAATCGATGACGATCTTCAGGCCTTTGAAGCTGGTGCCACTGGGCACACTGCCCTTGCAGAACTCGATGTAGCGACCGGAGGCATCGTTGATCCGCGAAGCCTTGCCGATCCCGGCGGACTCCACCACGGTCATCGGCTGATCGAGCAACTCTTCGATCATCGCCTCGACATCGTCCGGAAGCTTGGTGCCTTCGCTGGAAAAGAACTTGATGCCGTTATCGTCATGCGGATTGTGCGAAGCACTGATGACGATACCGGCATCGGCCTGGAAAGTGCGCGTCAGATAGGCAATGGCCGGCGTCGGCATCGGCCCGAGCAGTTGCACGTCCGCCCCCGCGGCAGCCAGCCCAGCCTCGAGGGCGGACTCGAACATGTAGCCAGAGATACGCGTGTCCTTACCGATCAGGATGCGGCACTTGCCCTGCTTGCGAAACGCCATGCCAGCCGCCCAACCGAGCTTGAGCATGAAATCCGGAGTAATTGGAAACTGGCCAACGCGACCACGAATACCGTCGGTGCCGAAGTATTTTCTAGCCATAACGCTTTCCTTGTTAGCAGGCTATTGAAAACTACCTGCGTTGTCTGGCCGTCGTTAAAAACAGCCTCAAAATGCTCATTTACAACACGTAAACTCCGCTTTCTCGGCTGTTTTGCCTAGCCCAGACCGCCTCGCCTACGTTTTTAAAAGCCCGCTATTGCGCCGTTTCAACCGCAGCGATCATGCGCACCACGTCCACCGTTTCGGCGACATCGTGCACACGCAGAATATGTGCGCCTTTGGTCAAGGCCAGAGCAGCCAATGCCAGACTACCGTAGAGGCGACCACCAACCTCGTGACCAAGCACCTTGCCGATCATGCTCTTGCGTGAGACACCAACCAGCAAGGGCCGCCCCAACGCAGAGAGCTCACTCATGCGCTTGAACAGGGCGAGATTGTGCTCCAGGGTCTTGGCAAAACCAAAGCCCGGATCGAGCAGGATCCGCTCAGCGGGAATACCGGCTGTCGCGCAGGCAGCCATGCGCTCGACGAGAAAATCACGCACCTCAGCGACGATATCCGGATACTGCGGATCATCCTGCATGTTGCCGGGCTCGCCGCGCATATGCATCAGACACACCGGCAGACCAGTATCTGCCGCCGCATCCAGAGCACCATCACGTTGCAACGAACGCACATCATTGATCAGCCCCGCGCCCAGCCTTGCACTTTCGCGCATGACTGCGGGCGTCGAGGTATCCACGGAAATGATCACGTCGAGCTGACGGGCGATAGCTTCGACCACCGGCGCAACCCGCTCCAGCTCTTCGGTCGGAGAAACGGCCCGGGCGCCTGGGCGGGTGGACTCACCGCCGATATCGATCAGCGTCGCACCTGCGGCGACCATCTGCTCGGCGTGACGCAGCGCAGCATCGCGCGCCGTAAAGCGCCCACCATCGGAGAAAGAATCAGGAGTGACATTGAGGATGCCCATCACCTGCGGACGGGACAAATCAAGAAGCCGGCTACCACAGGGTAGCCGGCTCAGGTGTTGCGCTTGAGACATATGAAACCTTAGTGCTCGGCCGCCGGCCCACCAATGGGCTTTTCAGAACGATCTGGCTCGTCGACCTTGGCCTGCGGAGCACCGGAGTCACCGCCACCATCCCAGCCGCGTGGCTCACGAGGCTCGCGACCATTCATGATGTCGTCGATCTGCTCGGCGTCGATGGTTTCGTACTTCATCAGCGCTTCGGCCATGGCATCGAGCTTGTCACGGTTCTCTACCAGCAGTTTCTTGGCCGTGGCGTAGCATTCATCGATGATGCGACGCACTTCCTCGTCGATCAGCTTGGCAGTCTCGCCGGAAACGTTGCTGGCCTGGCTGCCCATGCTGCGACCGAGGAAAACTTCACCCTCCTCTTCCGCATACATCAGCGGGCCCAGCTTCTCGGAAAGCCCCCACTTGGTGACCATGTTCTTGGCCAGTTGGGTGGCGCGCATGATGTCGTTAGAGGCGCCCGTGGTGACGCCATCGAAGCCCAGGGTCATCTCTTCGGCGATACGACCACCGAACAGCGAGCAGATCTGGCTGATCAGCGCGCGCTTGCTGAGGCTGTAACGATCTTCTTCCGGCAGGAACATGGTCACGCCCAGAGCACGACCACGCGGGATAATGGACACCTTGTAGACCGGATCATGCTCGGGCACCAGACGACCAACGATGGCGTGGCCCGCCTCGTGGAACGCGGTGTTGAGCTTCTCCTTGTCGGACATGACCATGGTCTTGCGCTCGGCGCCCATCATGATCTTGTCCTTGGCCAGCTCGAATTCCTTCATTTCCACCACGCGCTTGCCGGCGCGGGCGGCGAACAGCGAGGCCTCGTTGACCAGGTTGGCCAGGTCGGCGCCGGAGAAGCCCGGGGTGCCGCGGGCGATCACCGCCGGCTGCACGTCGTCGCTCATCGGCACCTTGCGCATGTGCACTTTCAGAATCTGCTCGCGACCACGAATATCCGGCAGACCAACGACCACCTGGCGGTCGAAGCGGCCAGGACGCAGCAGCGCAGGGTCGAGTACATCCGGGCGGTTTGTTGCGGCGATGACGATGATGCCATCGTTCATTTCGAAACCATCCATCTCCACCAGCAACTGGTTGAGGGTCTGCTCACGCTCGTCGTGACCGCCGCCCATGCCGGCGCCACGATGGCGACCCACGGCGTCGATCTCGTCGATGAAGATAATGCACGGCGCGTGCTTCTTGGCCTGATCGAACATGTCGCGAACACGGCTGGCACCAACACCGACGAACATCTCAACGAAGTCGGAACCGGAAATGGTGAAGAACGGCACTTTCGCCTCACCGGCCACGGCTTTGGCGAGCAAGGTCTTGCCGGTACCCGGCGAGCCAACCATCAGTACGCCACGCGGGATGCGACCGCCCAGGCGCTGGAACTTGCCCGGATCGCGGAGGAATTCCACCAGTTCGCTGACTTCTTCCTTGGCCTCGTCGCAACCGGCGACATCGGCGAAGGTGGTCTTGACCTGATCTTCGGAGAGCAGACGCGCCTTGGACTTGCCGAAGCTCATCGGCCCGCCCTTGCCACCAGCACCGCCCTGCATCTGGCGCATGAAGAACATGAATACGGCGATGATCACCAGAATCGGGAAGCTGGCGACCAGCAACTGAGTCCAGATGCTCTGCTGCTCAGGCTGCTTGCCTTCGATAACCACGTTGTTATCCAGCAGGTCGCCGATCAGGCCTTCGTCCTGAATAGCCGGGCGAATGGTCTTGAAGCCCTCACCATCGGTACGCTTGCCGGAGATCACGTAACCATCGACGGTAACGCGCTCAACGCGCCCTTCCTTCACCTGCTCGATGAATTGCGAGTAGCTCAGGGTCTGCGGCTCGCTCGGACTGGAGAAGTTGTTCATCACGGTAACCAGCACCGCCGCGATGATCAGCCACAGGATCAGATTCTTTGCCATGTCGTTCAATTAGCTACCCTCTGAAGCAGGCCTCGTGGCGAAGCGGGCTTCCCATGACGACCAATGATATACCGACTAACTTACACCAAACGCCCGCGTCCCGCAGGCACCGTCTGTAACCCTTTATGAGGTTTCTGCGACTGAGACCGACAGGGCGGACACCAGTTTCAACTCACATCCCGCGAAAACCGCGCGCCAACAGATATTGCTCACGGGAGCGATCGCGTGAGGACAGCGGCTTGCGCATCTGCACCTTGTCGAACGTCTCGCGCACCTGCTTGTGGTAGGCGTCGAAACCTTCACCCTGGAAAATCTTGATCAGAAAATCGCCACCTGGACGCAAGACACGCCCGGCCAGATCCAGCGCCAGCTCGCACAGATACATCGCACGTGCCTGATCGGCGGTTCTTACCCCACTCATATTGGGGGCCATATCGGAAATAACAAGGTCCACCGGATTTTCGCCGATGGCCTCGAGAATCTGCGCAAAGACCGCGTCATCGGTGAAATCACCCTGAATGAAGGTGACATCGGGAATGCTGTCCATCTCCAGGATGTCGGAGGCGATCAGACGCCCTTTGTCGCCGATCACTCGACTGGTGACCTGCGACCAGCCGCCTGGCGCGGCGCCAAGATCGACCACGGTCATGCCCGGGCGCAGGATGCGATCCTTCTCCTGGATCTCCAGCAACTTGTAGCTGGCGCGCGAACGATAGCCGTCTTTCTGCGCCATCTTCACGTAGGGATCATCGAAATGTTCTTTCAGCCAACGCTGGCTGGTCTTGGAACGTGCCACTGAAACCTCTGACTCAACGGGTCATGAATAACTGCGCGGGCTCGGGTAAGATAGGCGCCGTTTTCCAGACCGAATTAGGTACTAACGATTATGCCGCTCACTCAAGAGCAGAAGAAACAATTCAAATCTATCGGCCACCACCTGAAACCTGTATTGATCGTGGCTGACAATGGTTTGACCGAGGGCGTGCTGGCCGAACTGGACCGCGCCCTGAACGATCACGAGCTGATCAAGGTACAGCTGCGCCTCACCGAACGCGAGGATCGCCAGGCCGCCATTGTAGCCCTGTGCGAAAACGGACGCGCTGAACTGGTCCAGTCGATTGGCAAGGTCGCCCTGCTCTACCGCAAGAACCCCAAGCCGAATCGCAACCTGTCCAACGTTATTCGTTACCAGGGTTGACGGCTAAGTGCAGCGCCTGCCCGCTCGACGTCAGGCGCCGCGCAATTTACCTGGGACCGGTTGCAGCACCAGCAACAGACCGCAAAAGGCCATCACCAAGTAACTGAAACGCAGCCAGCGCTCGGCATCGGGCCAGTAACGCAGCACAGCGAAGTAGCTCAGGGCCATGGCCGCAACGGTCAGCAGTAGTTGCCCACGTATATCCCGCAACAGACTCGACAGACCTTCACTGCGCAGCAAGGCAAAAGCCTGCAGCGCAACGCATACCGCTGTCAGACCGACCAGTAGCGGCACCAGCCGCGTGGCTATCTCCTGCACCAACAGAGGCGCCAGACCGCTTTGGCCGATGGCCGGCAGAATGACGAACTGCAACAACCACAAGCCGCCCACCCAGAGGGTCTGGGCCAGCTGCCAACTGACGGCAGCCGCCCGAGACGGTTGTTGCGGTTTAGATATGACGGACTTCGACAATCTCGTACTCGATCAGGCCACTGGGAGTCTGCACCGCAACCACATCGCCTTCATTCTTGCCAATCAAGGCACGGGCGATAGGCGAGCCGACGGAAATCTTGCCCTGCTTGATGTCGGCTTCGTCCTCGCCAACGATCTGGTAGGTCACGCTTTCGTCTGTTTCGACGTTGGCGATTTCCACCGTGGTGCCGAAGATCACCTTTCCGGTGTGCTCGATGGTGGTGACATCGATGATCACCGCGTTCTGCAGACGACCTTCGATATCACGCACACGCGCTTCGACCATGCCCTGCTGCTCACGCGCAGCATGGTACTCGGCGTTTTCCTTGAGATCACCCAGCTCGCGGGCTTCACCGATGTCCTGACTGAGTTTCGGGCGAACCACCTTGGTCAGGTGCGCCAGCTCTTCTTCCAGGGCGCGAGCGCCCTGAACGGTCATTGGATATTTGATCATGCCTTGATTCCTGCATGCAGATCCTGCAGCCGGCGCACAGTCTTCTCCGGGCCGAACTTGAGCGCTTCACAGACCGCCTGACCAGCCGCGATGGTGGTGGTGCAGTAGATCTTGTGCTGCAGGGCGTTACGACGGATCGAGTAGGAGTCAGCGATGGACTGACGCCCCTCGGTGGTATTGATGATCAGGGTGACCTCATCATTCTTGATCATGTCGACGACATGCGGACGGCCTTCAGTCACCTTGTTCACTCGACGAACTGGCAGACCAGCAGCCTCGATCACCTTGGCGGTGCCGGCAGTGGCAACCACTTCAAAGCCCAGCGCGATCAGATCACGGGCGACCTGAACGGCTTCCGGCTTGTCATCTTCACGTACGCTGATGAACGCGCAACCGGAGTTCGGCAGGATCTCGCTGGCGCCCAGCTGGGCCTTGGCGAAGGCTTCGCCGAAGGTATCACCGACACCCATGACTTCACCGGTGGACTTCATCTCCGGGCCAAGGATCGGGTCGACGCCTGGGAACTTGGCGAAGGGGAATACCGCCTCCTTGACGCTGAAGAACGGCGGGATGATTTCCTTGCTGTAGCCGGCTTCGGCCAGGCTCTTGCCAGCCATGACGCGCGCAGCCACCTTGGCCAGCGACTCGCCGACGCACTTGGAGACGAACGGCACGGTACGCGAGGCGCGCGGGTTCACTTCGATGACGTAGATGTCCTCGCCCTGCACGGCCATCTGCACGTTCATCAGACCGACCACGCCGAGCTCCAGGGCCATTTTCTTGACCTGCTCGCGGATCTCGTCCTGGATGTGCATCGGCAGCGAGTACGGCGGCAGCGAGCAGGCGGAGTCACCAGAGTGCACGCCGGCCTGTTCGATGTGCTGCATGATCGCGCCGATCACCACGGTTTCGCCGTCGCACACCGCATCCACGTCCACTTCGATGGCGCAGTTGAGGAAGCGATCGAGCAGCACCGGGCTGTCGTTGGAGACTTTCACCGCTTCGCGCATGTAGCGCTTGAGTTCTTCTTCCTGGTAGACGATTTCCATCGCCCGGCCGCCCAGTACGTAGGACGGACGCACCACCATCGGGTAACCGATGTTCTTCGACAGGGCCAGGGCTTCGTCTTCGCTGCGCGCAGTGGCGTTGGCCGGCTGACGCAGGTTCAGGCGCTGCACCATCTGCTGGAAGCGCTCGCGGTCTTCGGCGCGGTCGATGGCCTCAGGGCTGGTGCCGATGATCGGCACGCCTGCTTCTTCCAGCGCGCGGCAGATCTTCAGCGGGGTTTGGCCGCCGTACTGGACGATGACGCCTTTCGGCTGCTCGACACGGACGATTTCCAGCACGTCTTCCAGGGTCACTGGCTCGAAGTAGAGGCGATCGGAGGTGTCGTAGTCGGTGGAGACAGTTTCCGGGTTGCAGTTGACCATGATGGTCTCGTAACCGTCTTCACGCATGGCCAGCGCGGCGTGCACGCAGCAGTAGTCGAACTCGATGCCTTGGCCGATACGGTTGGGGCCGCCCCCGAGAATCATGATCTTCTCACGGCTCGACGGATTGGCCTCGCACTCTTCCTCGTAGGTCGAGTACATGTAGGCGGTGTCGGTGGCGAACTCGGCGGCGCAGGTGTCCACGCGCTTGTACACCGGCAGCACCTTGAGCTTGTGGCGATGGGCGCGCAGGCTCTTCTCGGACACACCCAGCAGCTTGGCCAGGCGCGCATCGGAGAAGCCCTTGCGCTTGAGCTTGAACATCAGGTCGCGGTCGATGGCCGACAGACCAAGGGTCTCCACAGTCGCCTCGTCCTTGATCAGATCTTCGATCTGCACCAGGAACCACTCGTCGATACGGGTCAGCTCGAACACTTCGGCGACGGTCTTGCCGGCGCGGAAGGCATCGGCCACGTACCAGATGCGGTCGGCGCTGGGCACGGTCAGCTCGCGACGCAGAGTGCTTTCAGCCTCCGGGTCATTCAGGTCGAGCTTCGGATCGAAGCCGGCAACGCCCACTTCCAGACCGCGCAGGGCTTTCTGCATGGACTCCTGGAAGGTACGGCCGATGGCCATGACTTCGCCCACGGACTTCATCTGGGTGGTCAGGCGGGCGTCGGCTTTCGGGAATTTCTCGAAGGCGAAGCGCGGCACCTTGGTCACTACATAGTCGATGGCCGGTTCGAACGACGCCGGGGTACGCCCGCCGGTGATGTCGTTGGACAGCTCATCGAGGGTGTAGCCGACAGCCAGCTTGGCGGCGATCTTGGCGATCGGGAAGCCAGTGGCCTTGGAGGCCAGAGCCGAGCTGCGCGATACACGCGGGTTCATCTCGATGACGACCATGCGCCCGGTGTTCGGGCAGATGCCGAACTGCACGTTGGAGCCGCCGGTCTCCACGCCGATCTCGCGCAGCACTGCCAGCGAGGCGTTACGCAGGATCTGGTATTCCTTGTCGGTCAGGGTCTGGGCCGGCGCGACGGTGATCGAGTCACCGGTGTGCACACCCATCGGGTCGAAGTTCTCGATGGAGCAGACGATGATGCAGTTGTCCTTCTTGTCACGGACCACCTCCATCTCGTATTCCTTCCAGCCGATCAGCGACTCGTCGATCAGCAGCTCGCTGGTCGGCGACAGGTCGAGACCGCGGGCGCAGATTTCCTCGAACTCTTCACGGTTGTAGGCGATGCCGCCACCGGTACCGCCCATGGTGAAGGACGGACGGATGATGCAGGGGAAGCCAACCTTCTCGAGCACGCCGTACGCTTCTTCCATGTTGTGGGCGATGCCGGAAACCGGGCAGGCCAGGCCGATGTCCTTCATCGCCTTGTCGAAGCGCGAACGGTCTTCGGCCTTGTCGATGGTGTCGGCATTGGCACCGATCATCTCGACGCCGAACTTCTCCAGCACGCCGTGCTTTTCCAGGTCCAGCGCGCAGTTCAGCGCGGTCTGGCCACCCATGGTCGGCAGCAGGGCGTCCGGGCGTTCCTTCTCGATGATCTTGGCCACAGTGGCCCACTTGATCGGCTCGATATAGGTGGCGTCAGCCATCGACGGGTCGGTCATGATGGTGGCCGGGTTGGAGTTCACCAGGATGACGCGGAAACCTTCTTCCTTCAGCGCCTTGCACGCCTGAGCGCCGGAGTAGTCGAACTCGCAGGCCTGGCCGATGACGATGGGGCCGGCGCCGAGGATCAGGATACTTTTGATGTCTGTACGTTTTGGCATTTTTTCTCTCTCGAATCCGTAGGTCAGTCGGCGGGCTTAGCGGCGCTTGGCCATGGCTTCGATGAAGCGGTCGAACAGTGGCGCCACATCGTGCGGCCCTGGGCTAGCCTCGGGATGACCCTGGAAGCTGAAGGCGTCCTTGTCGGTGCGCTCGATGCCCTGCAGGGTGCCATCGAACAGCGACTTGTGGATCGCACGCAGGTTGCCCGGCAGGCTGCTTTCGTCCACAGCGAAACCGTGGTTCTGGCTGGTGATCATCACCACACCGCTGTCGAGATCCTGTACCGGGTGGTTGGCACCGTGGTGGCCATGACCCATTTTCAGGGTCTTGGCGCCGGAGGCCAGAGCCAGCAGTTGGTGGCCGAGGCAGATGCCGAATACCGGAATATCGGTTTCCAGAACGTCCTTGATCGCCTGGATCGCGTAGTCGCACGGCTCGGGATCGCCAGGACCGTTGGAGAGAAACACGCCATCAGGATTGAGCGCCAGCACGTCGCTGGCCGGAGTTTGTGCCGGCACCACGGTCAGGCGGCAGCCACGCTCGACCAGCATGCGCAGGATGTTCAGCTTCACGCCGTAGTCATAGGCGACCACGTGGTAAGGCAGCTCGCTGGCCGGAATTTCCGGGTGGCTGTCGGACTGCAGGTTCCAGGTGCTTTCGCGCCACTCGTAGCGCTCGGTGCAGCTGACTACCTTGGCCAGGTCCATGCCCTTGAGGCCCGGGAAGCTGCGTGCCAGCTCCAGTGCTTTCTCTTCGGTGGCGTCGTCACCTACCAGGATGCAGCCATTCTGCGAACCCTTTTCGCGCAGGATACGGGTCAGGCGGCGAGTATCGATACCGGCGATGGCGACGGTGCCGTTGGCTTTCAGGTACTCGTCCAGCGGCTGCTTGTCGCGCCAGTTGCTGGAAATCAGCGGCAGGTCGCGAATGATCAGGCCAGCGGCCCAGACGCGGTTGGACTCGGCATCTTCCGGCGTGGTACCGGTATTGCCGATGTGCGGGTAAGTCAGGGTAACGATCTGCTGGGCATAGGATGGATCGGTAAGGATTTCCTGATAGCCGGTCATGGCGGTGTTGAACACCACCTCTCCGATCGTCTGGCCATCGGCCCCGATGGAATCGCCGCGAAAAATGCTGCCGTCAGCAAGGGCCAAAATGGCAGGTTTGGGGGCTGGCTTAGTCAAGAAGACCTCCGTCTCGATCAAGGCTTGAAGCAAACGCAGGTTGTAAAAAAGCGGGATGACGTGTGAAGGTCATCCCGCTTTTTTATTTGAGCCATTCTGCGTAACTTTTAGTGGACACACTAAAACAGGAAGCTTACAGGAAAACCCTTTTTCGGTCCACCCGGTAAGACGCCTCAGTCACACATTCACATCAACGCAAGCCCAACACGTCCTGCATGTCGTACAAGGCGGGCGAACGCTGCTGCAGCCACAAGGCCGAACGCACTGCGCCCTTGGCGAAAGTCATGCGGCTGGAGGCCTTGTGGGTGATCTCGACACGCTCGCCATCGGCGGCGAACAGCACGGTGTGATCACCCACCACGTCACCGGCACGCACGGTGGCGAAGCCTATGGTTTCACGCTCACGGGCGCCGGTCTGACCTTCGCGGCCATACACGGCGACTTTCTGCAGATCACGCCCCAGTGCATCGGCCACCACTTCGCCCATGCGCAGCGCGGTGCCAGACGGCGCGTCGACCTTGTGCCGGTGGTGGGCTTCGATGATTTCGATGTCCACATCATCACCCAATACGCGGGCAGCGGTATCCAGCAGTTTCAGGCACAGGTTGACGCCGACACTGAAGTTGGCGGCAAAGACGATGGGGATCTGCTTGGCCGCTTCGCTCAGCTGCTGCTTCTCTTCCACGGTGAAACCGGTGGTACCGATGACCATGGCCTTGCCCGCCTGGCGGCAGACTTCCAGGTTCTTCAGGGTCACCGACGGATGGGTGAAGTCGATCAGCACGTCAAAATCGTCGACCACTGCGGCCAGATCACCCGCCAGGGTCACGCCAATCTTGCCCAGGCCGACCAGTTCACCGGCATCGGCACCGATCAGGCTGCTATCGGCGCGGTCGATGGCGGCGCTGAGCTTGGCGCCCTCGGCCTGGCTGACAGCCTCGATCAGGGTCTTGCCCATGCGCCCGGCGGCGCCCATCACTGCAATACGTTGCATACATCAGCTCCAAGCTGTCACCCCAGCATCACCGGGGCGCTTTGGGGTTAACAGGCCGTTGAAAAACTACCTGCGTTGGCAATACTGCGTCAAAAACGGCCTCAAAATGCTCATTTACAACTCGTAAACTGCGCTTTTTCGGCCGCTTTTTCCTTGTCTTGCCTGCCTCGCCTACGCTTTTCAACAGCCTGTTAAACGTCGCCGAAGAAGCGCTTTACGCCCTCGAACCAGCCGCTGGCCTTGGGCGAGTGGGAATCGTCACCCTGCAGCGACTTGCGAAACTCTTCGAGCAACTCGCGCTGGCGCTTGTTCAGGTTGACCGGTGTTTCCACCGCGACCCGACACATCAGGTCGCCAGCCGCGCCACCACGAACAGGCGCCACGCCCTTGCCGCGCAAGCGGAACAGCTTGCCGGTCTGCGTGCCTTCGGGGATCTTCAGCTTGACCCGACCATCGAGGGTCGGCACTTCCAGTTCGCCACCCAGCGCCGCATCGGCAAAGCTGATCGGCACTTCGCAGTACAGATGCTTACCATCACGCTGGAAGATCGCATGTTCACGGACGTTGACCACCACGTAGAGGTCACCGGCCGGGCCGCCATGCGTACCGGCCTCGCCCTCGCCGGACAGGCGAATGCGGTCACCAGTATCGACACCTGGCGGCACCTTGACCGACAGCGTCTTGCTCTCTTCCACGCGACCCTGACCGTGACAGCTGCCGCAAGGGTCGGTGATCATCTTGCCGCTGCCATGACAGCGCGGGCAGGTCTGCTGCACGGAGAAGAAACCCTGCTGCATGCGCACCTGACCGATACCACCGCAAGTGGTACAGGTGACCGGGCTGGTGCCCTTCTTGGCACCCGAGCCATCGCAGGTCTTGCAGCCGACCAGGGTCGGCACGCGGATGGTCACGGTGGTGCCGCGCACCGCTTCTTCCAGATCCAGCTCGAGGGTGTAGCGCAGATCCGAGCCGCGCTGGGCACCACCACGCGAGCCGCCGCGAGCACCGCCAAAGAAGTCGCTGAACACATCACCGAAGATATCGGAGAAGTTGGCGCCGCCGAAACCGGCCCCACCACCGCCACCCATCTGCGGGTCGACCCCAGCGTGGCCGTATTGGTCGTAGGCCGAACGCTTGGCCGCGTCAGAAAGTACTTCGTAGGCCTCGTTGGCCTCCTTGAATTTCTCTTCGGAGTCTTTGTCGTCCGGGTTGCGGTCCGGGTGATATTTCATCGCCAGGCGCCGATAGGCCTTCTTCAGCTCGGCTTCACTAGCGCCGCGCTCGACCCCCAGGATCTCGTAATAATCACGTTTTGCCATAGTTGTGCTGCACTCTCAAATTCGTGAGTTCCAGATACGCCGACGCGGGAGAAGGCTCCCGCGCGGCGAATCCTGCCCGTCGCGAGCGACGGTGGAGCGTAAAGAAGAGGCGGCCCGCCGAGCAGGCCGCATCCCTTACTTGTTCTCCTTGACCTCTTCGAACTCAGCGTCGACCACGTCGTCACCGGCATCCTTGGCGTCGCCAGCATCAGCCTGGGCGGCACCGCCCTGCGGCTGCTCGGCATACATCTTCTGCGCCAGCGGCGTGGTGGCTTCGGACAGTGCGTTCATCTTGGCCTCGATGGCGGCCTTGTCGTCGCCTTTCACGGCCACTTCCAGTTCGCCAATGGCTTTTTCGATGGCCGCCTTCTCGTCGGCAGTGGCCTTGTCGCCCGCCTCGGTGAGCATCTTGCGGGTGGCGTGCACCAGTTGATCGCCCTGGTTACGTGCCGTGGCCAGCTCTTCGAACTTGCGGTCTTCCTCGGCGTTGGCCTCGGCGTCACGCACCATACGCTCGATTTCGTCATCGGACAGGCCGGAGTTGGCCTTGATCACGATGGACTGCTGCTTGCCGGTGGCTTTGTCCTTGGCGGACACATGCAGGATGCCGTTGGCGTCGATGTCGAAGGTCACTTCGATCTGCGGCACGCCACGCGGAGCCGGCGGAATCTCGGCCAGGTCGAACTTGCCCAGCGACTTGTTCTGTGCGGCCTGCTTGCGCTCACCCTGCAGCACGTGAATGGTCACGGCGCTCTGGTTGTCATCGGCAGTGGAGAACACCTGCGACTTCTTGGTCGGGATGGTGGTGTTCTTCTCGATCAGCGCAGTCATCACGCCGCCCATGGTTTCGATACCCAGGGTCAGCGGGGATACGTCGAGCAGCAGTACGTCCTTGACGTCACCGGCCAGAACGGCGCCCTGAATGGCAGCACCCATGGCGACGGCTTCATCCGGGTTGACGTCCTTGCGTGCTTCTCTGCCGAAGAACTCGGTCACCAGCTTCTGCACCAGCGGCATGCGGGTCTGACCGCCGACCAGGATCACGTCGTTGATCGAACCGACATCAATACCCGCATCCTTCAACGCGATACGGCAAGGCTCGATGGTGCGCTGCACCAGGTCTTCGACCAGCGATTCGAGCTTGGAACGGGAGATCTTCACGTTCAGGTGCTTCGGACCGGTAGCGTCTGCAGTGATGTACGGCAGGTTGACGTCGGTCTGCTGGCTCGAGGACAGCTCGATCTTGGCCTTCTCGGCAGCTTCCTTGAGGCGCTGCATGGCCAGCGGGTCGCCCTTGAGGTTCATGCCGGTTTCTTTCTTGAATTCGTCGACGAGGTAGTCAATCAGACGAATATCGAAGTCTTCACCGCCGAGGAAGGTGTCACCGTTGGTGGCCAACACTTCGAACTGGTGCTCACCATCGACTTCGGCGATCTCGATGACCGACACGTCGAAGGTACCACCACCCAGGTCATAGACGATCACGGTGTGGTCGCCCTTGGCCTTGTCCATGCCATAAGCCAGCGCAGCCGCGGTAGGCTCGTTGATGATGCGCTTGACGTCCAGACCGGCGATGCGACCAGCATCCTTGGTGGCCTGACGCTGGCTGTCGTTGAAGTAGGCCGGAACGGTGATGACCGCTTCGGTGACTGGCTCGCCCAGGTAGTCCTCGGCGGTCTTCTTCATCTTCTTGAGAATTTCAGCCGAGATTTGCGGCGGCGCCATCTTCTGGCCGTTCACTTCAACCCAGGCGTCACCGTTGTCAGCCTTGACGATCTTGTACGGCACCATCTGAATGTCTTTCTGCACGACTTCTTCGTCGAAACGACGACCGATCAGACGCTTCACCGCATACAGGGTGTTGTGCGGGTTGGTCACGGCCTGACGCTTGGCCGACTGGCCCACGAGGATTTCACCGTCGTTGGCGTAAGCGATGATGGACGGCGTGGTACGAGCGCCTTCGGCGTTCTCGATTACCTTGACGTTGCCATTTTCCAAAATAGAGACACAGGAGTTGGTGGTCCCCAGGTCGATACCGATAATTTTGCCCATGAATGTTCTCCCGAAACTTTGATTTTTCCGTCGCCTCGTTTCCCGGGCGCCGGCAGCACTAAAACGCTTGACTTAAAAATGGGGTCGTTACTGCTGATTTCAAGCCTGCTCGTCGATACTCGGCGGCGGCGTGGTTGGTGCCTTGCTGACCACGACCATGGCCGGGCGCAGCAGGCGACCGTTGAGCAGATAGCCTTTCTGGAACACCTTGAGCACCGAGTTCGGCTCGGCGTGGATGCTCTCTTCCATGGCCATGGCCTGGTGATGCTCCGGGTTGAACGGCGCACCATGCGGGTCGATGGCTTCCAGGTTGTAGCGAGCCAGGGTGTCGTGGAACAGCTTGAGGGTCAGTTGCATGCCCTCACGCACGGCCTTGATCGACACATCGTCAGGGCTGGACAGCTCCAGGCCGCGCTCCAGACTGTCGATTACCGGCAACAGATCGCCGGCGAACTTTTCCAGCGCAAATTTGTGTGCCTTCTCTACATCCTGCTCCGCGCGACGACGCACGTTTTGCAGGTCGGCAGCCACGCGCAGCGACTGATCCTGTGCAGCGGCCAGTTGCTCTTCCAGCGTTTGCACGCGAGCAGCCAGGTCGTCACCAGGCGCCACAGCTTCTGCTGCCTGCGCCTCGGAATTCTGCGTATCCAGGGTCTGTTCGTCAGCCATGCCTTTCTCCTCTCGAAAAAACTGGCGCGATACCGACTCGCGCTCCTGCCGCCTATATGGAGTCAATTCCACAGCTTTCAAGGGGCAATAGGGAGGATTGCCAGAGAAAGAAAAAACACTGTATAAATAACCAGACATCAATTCGGGAGCGTTCGCCATGCTGGTGCACCTGTCCATTCACAACTACGCCATCGTCGACCACCTGGATCTCGAGCTGGATGCCGGCATGAGCGCCATCAGCGGCGAGACCGGCGCGGGCAAATCGATCATGCTCGACGCCCTCGGCCTGTGCCTGGGTGATCGCGCCGACAGCGGCGTGGTACGCCCGGGTGCAGACAAGGCTGACATTCTCGCCAGCTTCGACCTGGCGGACATTCCCGAAGCCCGCACCTGGCTCGCCGAACGGGATCTGGACAACGACGGCCCGTGCATCCTGCGCCGGGTGATCACCGCCGAAGGCCGCTCGCGCGGCTATATCAACGGCAGCCCCTGCCCGCAGGCCGACCTCAAGGCCCTTGGCGAGCTGATCATCGATATCCATAGCCAGCACGAGCATCAGTCGCTGCTCAAGACCGACACCCATCGCCGCCTGCTCGATGAATACGCCGGCAGCCAGGACCTCGCGCGCCAGGTGCAACTCGCCGCGCAACGCTGGAAGCAGACACGCAACGAGCTGGAGCGCATCTCCAGCCAGGGTGACGAACAGCGCGCCCGCCACCAGTTGCTCAGCTATCAACTGGAAGAGCTGGAAAAACTGGCGCTGGGCGACAACGAACTGGAACAGCTGGAACAGGAGCACAAGGCGCTGAGCAACGCTGAAGCGCTACTCGCGGCCTGTCGCCAGGTGCTCGATCTGTGCAGCGAGAGCGATGCCGGCAACGTGCTCTCCGCGCTGACCGCCAGCCTCAACCGCCTGGGCGCCTTTGGCGGCCAGGGCGGCGCCTTGAACGAAGCCAGCAACCTGCTGGCCAGTGCGCAGATCCAGGTCGAAGAAGCAGTCGGCGAGCTGAATCGCTTCCTCGATCACTTCGACGCCGACCCGGAGCGCCAGCAACTGCTCGAAGAGCGCCTGGACACCATCTACACCCTGGCACGCAAGCACCGTATTCAACCAGCCGAACTGACTGCCCTGCAGCAACAGTTGTTCGAAGAGCTTGAGAGCCTGAATGCCGACGACCAGGCCAGCGAACGCCTGGCTGAGGAGCTGACCGCCTATGAACGCCATTATCAGGAAAAGGCAGTCGAGCTCAGCGCGCTACGCAGCAATGCCGCCGAACGCCTGGCCGCTGCAGTGGAGCAGGAAATGCAGGCGCTGGGCATGCCTGGCGGTCGCTTCAACATCCAGCTCCAGGCCATGAGCAGCGAAGAGCCACATGCCAGCGGCCTGGAAACGGTGGAGTTCCTGGTCAGCGCCAACCCTGGCCAGCCGCTACGCGGCCTGGCCAAGGTGGCCTCGGGTGGCGAGCTGTCACGCATCAGCCTGGCGATCCAGGTGATCACCGCACAAACCTCGCGCGTACCGACCTTGGTGTTCGACGAAGTGGACGTCGGTATCGGCGGCCCGACCGCCGAAGTGGTCGGGCAACTGCTGCGCCGCCTCGGCGAACGCGGTCAGGTGCTGTGCGTCACCCACTTGCCGCAAGTCGCCGCGCAGGGCCATCAACATCTGTTCGTGCACAAGCGGCGCGGCGAAGATGCCACGTCTACCGCCGTGAGCAAGCTGGACGAGAGCGGCCGCGTCGAGGAAATAGCCCGCATGCTCGGTGGCGTCGACCTGACCGAGGAATCCCTGGCTCACGCCCGCAAGATGGTCACCAGCGCCCAGGCCGCCTGAAGCGACGTAGCCCGGATGCAATCCGGGAGCACCAAGTCACCCGAATTGCATCCAGGCCACGACAAAGCAAAAAGGCGACCCGAGGGTCGCCTTTTTGATTGCCGCAGAAGGATCAGCTCTTCTTGCGTACGTACAGCACCAGATTGTGGTCGACCAGCTCGAAACCGTGTTCCTTGACGATCTCCTTCTGGCGCTTCTCGATCTCGGCGTCGAAGAACTCGATCACTTCACCGGAGTCGACGCAGACCATATGGTCGTGATGGCCGCTGTCAGCCAGCTCGAACACGGCATGGCCGCCATCGAAGTTGTGACGCACCACCAGGCCGGCGGCCTCGAACTGAGTCAACACGCGGTACACGGTGGCCAGGCCAACGTCCTCACCCGCCTCCATCAGTGCCTTGTAGACATCCTCCGCACTCATATGGCGGTGCTCGGCGTTGTCGAGCATTTGCAGGATTTTGACCCGTGGCAGAGTCACCTTCAGTCCAGCTTTGCGCAGTTCGTTATTTTCAACCATGGTCTGCTTTCTCATGGATGCTGCTTCGCAGCACCCTTCAATACGGGTATGATCCGGGGTTCAAGTTGCCCAAGATAGTGGAAGTCACCCTCCGATGCAAAAAACCAAGCTCTTGCTGACCAGCCTGTCGCTGACCGGGCTCTTCGCACTCGCCGGTTGTTCATTCCCCGGGGTTTACAAGATCGACATTCAACAGGGCAATGTCGTGACACAGGACATGATAGACCAGCTGCGCCCGGGAATGACCCGACGCCAAGTGCGGTTTATCATGGGCAACCCGTTGATCACCGACACCTTCCATGCCGATCGCTGGGATTATCTGTACAGCATCCAGCCCGGCGGCGGTCAGCGCCTGCAGGAACGCGTCAGCCTGGTATTCGACGGCAGCGACCAACTGGTTGGCCTGGCCGGCGACTTCATGCCCGGCGTCAGCCGTGACCAGGCAATCATGGGCCAGACTAGCGACACCAGCAGCGCTCAGCCGCAAGCCCAACCGCAGGATGAAACGCCGCCCGCCCCCGGCTCGCTGCTGGAGCAGATTCAGCGCGAAGTGGACCAGGTCGAGACCGTTCCGGTCCCTACGCCCGAGCCGCTGGACACCGATCCGCAGTAACACATGCACACAAAAAAGCCCGGAGCGAATCCGGGCTTTTTCATATCTGCCGTCTTACGAGCTGACGGGTCAGCTCGACTCCTCGCCTTCTTCCCTGGCCTTGGCTTTGGCCGCACGCTGCTTGCGCACTTCCTTCGGATCGGCGATCAGCGGTCGATAGATCTCGACACGCTCACCCTCCTCCAGCACTCGCTCTTCCGGCTTGCCTACCGCCTTGCCAAAAATGCCCAGCGGCGCCTGGCTCAGATCCAGCTCCGGAAAGAACTGCTGCATACCAGAACGCAGCGCGGCCTCGCGCACCGTAGTGCCGGCCGGTACGGACAGACGCAGGAGCTTCTGCCGTTCGGCAAGGGCATAGACCACTTCGATGGCAATACTGGGTTTATCCATACAGCTGCTTGGCTCGCTGGCAGAAGGCGTCGACCATGGTATTGGCCGCCTGATTGAACAGCGGACCCAGCGTGGCACGCACCAGTGGCCCAGCATAGTCGAAGGTCAGGTCCAGGCTGATCTTGCAAGCCTTGTCACCCAGCGCCTTGAACTCCCAGACGCCATGGAGACTGGTAAAAGGCCCTTCCTGCAGGTTCATCTCGATACGCTGCCCAGGCAGCAGCACGTTACGCGTGACGAAGCGCTGGCCGATGCTGCCCTTGGCCACCTCGAGGCTGGCCAGCATGTGTGTTTCGCTGACCTCCAACACCTCACTGGCGCGGCACCAAGGCAGAAACTGTGGGTAACCGGCCACATCGTTGACGAGATCAAACAGTGCCTGCGCCGGGTACGGCAACAATGCCGAACGCTGGATTCGAGTAGCCATTTACTTGCTCAGCTCCGCAATGAACACGATCAGCACGCCGATTGGCGCCACTACGCGAATCAGCCAGAGGGCCAGATTGAACAGCAGCGGGCTTCTGATGGACAACTCTTCACGCACAGCATCACGGCTCAGCACCCAACCAGCAAACATGGCGAAAGACAGACCGCCCAGCGGCAGCAGGATACGGCTGGTGAGGTAGTCGATGCTGTCGAAGAACGTCTTGCCGCCCTCGGCACCCCACTGCAACAGATGGAAACCGTCCTCGGCGAAGACGAAGAACTTGGTCTCGGCCCACAGGTTGAACGACAGCACCGTGCCCATCCCCACCAGCCAGCACAACAGCGCCAGCGCGGCGGTTACCTGCGCACGACTGCGCCCGGTTTTTTCGACGAAGTAAGCCACGGCCGGCTCCAACATGGAGATCGACGAACTCCATGCGGCAACAGCCACCAGCACGAAGAAGATCAGCCCCATCACCTGACCGAAAGCGATATTGCCGAAGGCAATCGGCAGGGTGACGAACATCAGCCCCGGGCCACCGCCCGGCTCCAGGCCGGCGGCAAAGACGATGGGGAACAATGCCAGACCCGCCGTCAGCGCCACCAGGGTATCGAGCAGACCGACGGTCAGCACCGTGACGCCGATCGAGGCCTTCTTCGGCATGTAGGCGCCGTAGACCATGATCGAGCCCACGCCCACGCTCAGGGTAAAGAAGGCATGGCCCATGGCCGCCAGAATGCCGTCCTGCACCTTGCTCGGATCGAAATGGAAGAGGAAGTCGAAACCTTCGCGGAAATGCCCGGTGGTGAAGCTATAGCCCAGCAGCACCAGCAACAACACGAACAGCAGCGGCATCATGATGCGCAGGCTGCGCTCCAACCCTGCTACCACCCCCTTGGCGATGACGAACGCAGTGATCAGCATGAACAGGCTGTGCCACAGGGTCAGTCGCCACGGATCGGAGGTCAGACCGCCGAACGCCGCACCTGCCCCATCGGCGCTGATGCCGGTGAAGTCACCACGGCCCATGCCGATGATGTAATCCAGCGACCAACCGGCCACCACGCTGTAGAAGGACAGGATCAGTAGCGCGGCGACCATCCCCATCAGCGCAGCCAGCGACCAGTGCTTCGAGGCTCCGGCTTCGATCGCCAGGCTCTTCATTGCATTGACCGGACTCTGCCGGCCGCGGCGGCCGATCAGGGTTTCCGCCAGCATGATCGGCACACCCACCAGGGCGATGCAGAACAGGTACATGACGACGAACGCACCGCCGCCGTAGACCCCGGTCATGTAGGGGAATTTCCAGATATTGCCGAGACCGACAGCCGAGCCGGTCGCCGCCAGAATGAACACCCAGCGACTGGTCCAGGCACCATGAATCGAAACTTTGTCGCTCGCCATTGCGGCCAAGACCCCATACTGCGGGAAAAAAGATCGCGCATTGTCGGAGATTCGCGGCATGGGCTCAAGTTTGGCTCGGTAAAGCCCCATGGCGCAGGCGCGGACGACTCCCTATAATGCGCGCCCTATGGCTAAGCAAAAGAAACATCCCCAAGGCACCATCGCGCTGAACAAGAAGGCGCTGCATGACTATTTCATCGAACACAAGTTCGAGGCCGGCCTGGTGCTGTCCGGCTGGGAAGTGAAGAGTCTGCGTGCCGGCAAGGCACAGCTGGTCGACAGCTACGTGCTGCTCAAGGACGATGAGGCCTGGCTGATGGGCTGCCACATCACGCCACTGAAAACCGCCAGCACCCATGTCATCGCCGACCCGACCCGCACGCGCAAGCTGCTGCTGAACAAGCGCGAGCTGGAAAAGCTGTTCGGCTCCGTGCAGCAGAAGGGCTACACCGCCGTGGCGCTGTCGCTGTACTGGAAGCAGCATCTGGTCAAATGCGAAATTGCCCTGGCCAAGGGCAAGAAGGACTTCGACAAGCGCCACACCGAGAAGGAACGTGACGCCGACCGCGAGGTTCAGCGCGCCATGCGCAGCAAGGGCAAGGACGACTAAAAGCGGCGACAGGCTGCAAGTCCAAGCAATGCAACCGGCGTAGGGCGGACCGGGACGCCGGCCGCTCGTAGCGCCAGCGAACAGTCCGTCAGGCCATGCCCAGTTTGGTACCACAACCTACGCCCAATACTCCCAACGGCGTACTGCTTCCGAGCGGCCGGCGCACCGGTACGCCCTACGCGCGACCTCGCGAACGGATCGCCGCCCGGTACGCGCTACGCGCAGCTTGCCGCTCGCTTTATATCCCCAAGCGCCTCTGCGCACGCGCCACGCGCTGGGCTTCCAGCTGCACTTCCGAAAGGACTTCCTGCACATAGTCGATGTGCTGATTGGAGAGCTCGCGGGCGTCTTCCGCGCGACCTTCGATGATCGCCTGGTAAAGCGCGCGGTGCTGCCCGATCAGCATGTCGCGGGTCTCTTCGCGCTGGGCATACATGCCACCGATGTTGGTCACCACGTTGCGCTTGAGCAGGTCGAACAAACCCCGAATGGTGTGCAGCAGAACGGCGTTGTGGCTGGCCTCGGCAATCGCCAGGTGAAAACGCGCATCGGCCGCACCCTCCTCGGCGCGAGTCACCTTGCCGACTCGCGCGTAGCAATCCTGCAAGGCTTCGAACGCTTCGGTGAGGCGCTGGCGATCGATATCGGTGGCTCGCCTGGCCGCGTAGTAGGCGCAGGAGCCTTCCAGCGTGTGACGAAATTCCAGCAGATCGCGCTGGGCGTCTTCCTTGTGCTCCAGCAGTTGCAACAGCGGGTCGCTGAAGGTCGAGCCGAGTGATTCGGCGACATAGTTACCGCCGCCCTGGCGACTGACCAGCAGCCCCTTGGCCACCAGTTTCTGGATCGCCTCACGCAGGGACGGACGAGACACACCGAACTGCTCGGCCAGCGCACGTTCTGCAGGCAGCCTCTCACCGACACGCAAGGTGCCCTCGAGAATCATGGTTTCCAGTTGCGCGACGATGTCATCAGAGAGACGACGCTGCCGCACCTGACCTACTTCCATTACCCACATCTCCATTGGTTTGACCAAGCCGATGGCCTCACAGGGCAAGCCTATAGCGCCCCTCCTCGCTGAACAAGCAAGCACTCTACGACCAAAGTCTTAGCCTCTCGATTTGACAGCCTATTGAGCAACTTTTAACCTGAGCCCGCTATCTTGTAAATTGGTATTACCAATTTAACCAACAAGAACAACAAACCATCGAGGTCACGCCATGACAGCCCTACGCGCTGCAAGCCTGTTCGATCACGCCTCATCCCTGCCGCGCCAGTTGTGCGCTCGTGTGGAGTAAGACCCAATGTCCAACGGAATTCTCGCCCTGCTGGCGTTCTCGCCGATTCTGCTCGCTGCCGTGCTGCTGATCGGTCTGCGCTGGCCGGCCAAACACGCCATGCCTCTGGTTTACCTGGTGACTGCTGCTGTAGGCCTGTTCGCCTGGGACATGACCTTCAACCGCGTACTGGCCTCCACCCTGCAAGGCTTGCTGATCACCCTCGGCCTGCTGTGGATCATTTTCGGCGCCATTCTGCTGCTGAACACCCTCAAGCACTCCGGTGGCATTACCGCCATTCGTGCCGGCTTCACCACCATCAGCCCTGACCGCCGCATCCAGGCGATCATCATCGCCTGGTTGTTCGGCTGCTTCATCGAGGGTGCCTCGGGCTTCGGTACGCCGGCCGCCATCGCGGCTCCGCTGCTTGTCGCCATCGGTTTTCCGGCCATGGCCGCGGTGTTGATGGGCATGCTGGTACAAAGCACGCCGGTATCCTTCGGCGCCGTCGGCACGCCGATCATCGTCGGCCTCAATACCGGCCTGGATACCGCCACCATCGGTGCACAGCTGGTCGAACAGGGCTCGTCCTGGGCGCAGTTCCTGCAACTGATCACCAGTGAAGTGGCAATCATCCATGCCACCGTTGGCGTGGTCATGCCGGTCATCATGGCGATGATGCTGACCCGTTTCTTCGGCCAGGAGAAAAGCTGGAAAGCTGGACTGGAGGTCATGCCGTTCGCGATTTTCGCCGGTCTGGCCTTCGTCGTGCCGTACGTCTTCACCGGCGTCTTCCTCGGTCCGGAATTCCCGTCGCTGCTGGGCGGCCTGATCGGCCTGGCCATCGTCACCAGCGCTGCCCGCTTCGGCTTCCTGGTACCGAAGAAAACCTGGGACTTCGCCCCGGCGGACAAATGGCCGAGCGAGTGGCTGGGCAGCGTCGAGATGAAACTGGACGAACTGACTGCCAAACCGATGAGCGCACTGCGCGCCTGGCTGCCCTATGTGCTGGTCGGTGCCCTGCTGGTGATCAGCCGCGTGTTCCCGGAAGTGGGCAACGCGCTGAAGGCGGTGGTGGTGAACTTCCCCGACCTGCTCGGCGAAGCCGGCGTCAGCGCCAACTTCCAACCCCTGTACCTGCCGGGTGGCATTCTGGTCGCCGTGGTCCTGGCCACCTTCTTCCTGCATGGCATGAAGGCACGTGACCTGGGCAAGGCGGTGAAGGAATCCTCCAGCGTATTGCTCAGCGCCGGCTTCGTGTTGCTGTTCACCGTGCCGATGGTGCGCATCCTGATCAACTCCGGCGTCAACGGCGCCGAGCTGGCCAGCATGCCGATCCTCATGGCGCGCTGGGTGGCCGACAGCGTTGGCGGCATCTATCCGCTGCTGGCCCCGAGCATCGGTGCCCTGGGTGCCTTCATCGCCGGCTCCAACACCGTCAGCAACATGATGTTCAGCCAGTTCCAGTTCGGCGTGGCCAGCAGCCTGGGTATCTCCAGCGCACTGATCGTCGCGGTCCAGGCGGTTGGCGCCGCCGCCGGCAACATGGTGGCGATCCACAACGTCGTCGCAGCTTCGGCTACCGTTGGCCTGCTCGGCCGCGAAGGCAGTACCCTGCGCAAGACCATCTGGCCGACGCTGTACTACCTGCTGTTCACCGGCATCATCGCGATGGTCGCGATCTATGTGCTGGGTGTCAGCGATCCGCTGATGCCCCACTGATCGACTGGTAGTGCCCGCCCCGACATCGTCGGGGCATTTGCCGTAAGGCTACGCTTCCCCTTTTCAGCAACAGGATGAGCCCATGATCATTTCTGCCTCGACCGACTATCGCGCCGCCGCTCAACGCAGGCTGCCGCCCTTCCTGTTCCATTACGCCGATGGCGGCGCCTACGCCGAGCACACGCTGCGCCGCAACGTCGCCGACCTGTCGGACATCGAACTGCGCCAGCGCGTGCTGAAGAACATGTCCGAACTGGACCTGTCCACCGAGCTGTTCGGCGAAAAGATGTCGATGCCGGTAGGCCTGGCGCCAGTCGGCCTGACCGGCATGTTCGCCCGCCGTGGCGAGGTGCAGGCAGCCAAGGCGGCAGCGGCCAAGGGCATTCCCTTCACCCTGTCCACCGTGTCGGTGTGCCCGATCGAGGAAGTGGCCCCGGCCATCGACCGGCCGATGTGGTTCCAGCTCTACGTGCTGAAAGACCGCGGTTTCATGAAGAACGCACTGGAGCG
Organism: Pseudomonas alcaliphila JAB1; assembly: GCF_001941865.1. Classification (NCBI taxonomy): domain Bacteria; kingdom Pseudomonadati; phylum Pseudomonadota; class Gammaproteobacteria; order Pseudomonadales; family Pseudomonadaceae; genus Ectopseudomonas; species Ectopseudomonas alcaliphila. The sequence goes on from NZ_CP016162.1 coordinate 4,138,563, forward strand.
CGCCAAGGCCGCCGGCTGCTCGACCCTGGTGTTCACCGTCGACATGCCCGTGCCCGGCGCCCGCTACCGCGATGCCCACTCCGGCATGAGTGGCCCGAACGCGGCGCTGCGCCGCATGCTGCAGGCCATGACTCACCCGCAGTGGGCCTGGGACGTCGGCCTGATGGGCAAACCGCACGACCTGGGCAACATCTCCGCCTACCGCGGCAACCCGACCGGCCTGGCGGACTATATCGGCTGGCTGGGCGCCAACTTCGACCCGTCGATCTCCTGGAAGGATCTGGAATGGATCCGTGATTTCTGGGACGGCCCGATGGTGATCAAGGGCATCCTCGACCCGGAAGACGCCCGCGACGCGGTGACCTTCGGCGCCGACGGCATCATCGTCTCCAACCACGGTGGTCGTCAGCTCGACGGCGTGCTGTCCAGCGCCCGTGCTCTGCCGGCCATCGCCGATGCGGTCAAGGGTGACCTGAAGATCCTCGCCGACTCCGGCATCCGCACCGGCCTCGACGTGGTGCGCATGATTGCTCTCGGCGCCGACACCGTGCTGCTCGGCCGCGCCTTCCTCTACGCCCTGGCCGCTGCCGGTGGCGCCGGTGTGAGCAACCTGCTCGACCTGATCGAGAAGGAAATGCGCGTGGCGATGGTGCTGACCGGCGCCAAGTCCATCGCCGAAATCACTCCGGATCTGCTGGTAAAGGAGCGTTGAGCCAATGACTGCTGCCGCCTCTATCACCCGTGACGCCCTGCTGGCGCAGATGCGCCAGATCGTCGGCAGCAGCCACGTGCTGACCGACGAACAAGCCACACGGCGTTTCCGCAAGGGCCACCGTACGGGTGAAGGCAACGTGCTGGCGGTGGTGCGCCCAGGCTCCTTGCTGGAGCAGTGGCGCATCCTGCAGGCGGCAGTAGCGGCCGACCGCATCGTCATCATGCAGGCGGCCAACACCGGCCTGACCGGCGGCTCCACCCCCGACGGTGCCGATTACGACCGCGAGATCGTGCTGATCAGCACCCTGCGCATCACCGGCGTACAACTGATCAACGATGGCGAGCAGGTGGTGTGCCTGCCCGGCGCCACCCTGGATCGCCTGGAACAGGCATTGGCGCCGCTGAATCGCGAACCGCACTCGGTGATCGGCTCGTCCTGCATCGGCGCCTCGGTACTCGGCGGCATCTGCAACAACTCCGGCGGCGCCCTGGTGCGCCGTGGCCCGGCCTATACCGAGCTGGCGCTGTATGCACAGGTTAAAGATGACGGTTCGCTGGAACTGGTCAACCACCTGGGGATCGAGCTGGGCAACGATCCGGAGGAAATCCTCACCCGCCTGCAGAGCGGCGACTACACACCACAGCAGGTGCGCAACGAAGAGACGGCAAAGGCCTCCGACGCGCGCTACGGCGAGCACGTGCGCGACGTCGATGCCGACACTCCGGCGCGCTTCAACGCCGACCCATCGCGCCTGTTCGAGGCCTCCGGTTCGGCCGGCAAACTGTGCCTGTTCGCGGTGCGCCTGGACACCTTCCCGAAAGAGCCGAGCACGGTGTTCTATATCGGCAGCAACGACCCGCACGATCTGACCGAAGTGCGCCGCCACCTGCTGGCCAGGCTGCCGCGCCTGCCGATTGCCGGGGAATACATCCACCGCACCGCCTTCGACATCGGCGAGAAATATGGCAAGGACACCTTCCTGGTGATCGACAAGTTCGGTACGTCCAAGGTGCCGGCTGCCTTCGCCATGAAGAGCCGGGTCGACGGCTTCTTCGAACGCTTCGGCCTGCGTGGCGTGACCGACAAGGTGATCCAGGCGCTGATGAACCTGCTGCCCAGCCACCTGCCGGTGCGCATGCGCGAATACCGTGATCGCTACGAGCATCACCTGCTGGTGCGGGTGTCCAACGACACGCTGGAGCAGACCCGCAGCTTCCTCAGCGAGTATTTCACCGGCAGTGCCAGCGGCGCCTATTTCGAGTGCGACGCCGAGGAAGGCCGCAAGGCCTTCCTGCATCGCTTCGCCATTGCCGGTGCCGCGATCCGCTACCGCGAGTCGCACCGCAGCAGCGTCGAAGACATCCTCGCCCTGGACATCGCCCTGCGCCGCAACGACCGCGACTGGGTCGAGACGCTGCCGGCCGAGATGGAAGAGCAGATCATCCACAAGCTGTACTACGGGCACTTCTTCTGCCACGTGTTCCATCAGGACTATATCGTCAAGAAGGGTAATGACCCGCTCGCCATGGAACATGCCATGTGGAAGCTGCTGGACGAACGCCGCGCCGAGTACCCGGCCGAGCACAACGTTGGCCATCTGTACGTGGCCAAGCCGGCGTTGGCCGGGTTCTACCGCGAGCTCGACCCGACCAATACCTTCAACCCCGGCATCGGCCATACCTCGAAGAAGAAACATTGGGGTGGTTGTTGCTAAGAGGCTGACGCTTTACGTAGGAGCGGCTTCAGCCGCGAACCGGCCGCGAACCTCGCGGCTGAAGCCGCTCCTACGGATTAGGTGTAGGGCGGCCTCACGAGCGTAGCGAGTAGCCCACCGGGCCATGCCAGGCCTGACAGCACAACGACCGTCTGAAACTCCAGCGGCGTACGACTTGGCAACGACTGCATGGATGCAGGAGGTAGAGCGCGAGTAGGCCCTCCTCACCGTAAACCTGTGGGAGGCGCTTCAGCGGCGACGGTCGCGGCTGAAGCCCCTCCCACAAAAGCTCCGTAGCCCGGATGCAATCCGGGGCCAACAAAAACCGATGTCCCGCACAAAAGCAAAGGCCCGCCAAATTGGCGGGCCTTTGTGCTTACGCGGCAAGCGATCAGGCGAAGACGATCTCCTCGCCGTCCACCTTGGCATGCACCGTCGCGCCCGGGGCGAAATTGCCGGCGAGTATCTGCTGCGCCAGCGGGTTCTCGATCCAGCGCTGGATCGCCCGCTTGAGTGGACGCGCGCCGTACACCGGGTCGTAACCGACGGCGATCAGCTTGTCGAGCGCCTCCGGCGTCAGCTCCAGGCTCAGCTCACGCTCGGCCAGACGACCACGCAGACGCTGCATCTGGATCTCGGCGATACCGGCGATCTGTTCACGGCCCAGCGGCTCGAACACCACCACCTCGTCGATACGGTTGATGAACTCGGGACGGAAGTGGCTGCTCACCGCATCCATCACTGCCGCGCGCTGCGCTTCCTTGTCGCCCACCAACTCCTGGATCTGTGCCGAGCCAAGGTTGGAAGTCATCACGATCACGGTGTTCTTGAAGTCCACGGTGCGGCCATGGCTGTCGGTCAGACGCCCGTCCTCGAGCACCTGCAACAACACGTTGAACACGTCCGGGTGAGCCTTCTCCACCTCGTCCATCAGCACCACCGAGTAAGGCTTGCGACGCACCGCCTCGGTCAGGTAACCGCCCTCTTCATAACCGACATAGCCGGGCGGCGCACCGATCAGGCGAGCGACGCTGTGCTTCTCCATGAACTCGGACATGTCGATGCGCACCAGCGCCTCCTCGGTGTCGAAGAGGAACTCGGCCAGCGCCTTGCAAAGCTCGGTCTTGCCAACGCCGGTCGGGCCGAGGAAGAGGAACGAGCCGCTTGGCCGGTTCGGATCAGCCAATCCTGCACGGGAGCGGCGCACGGCGTTGGAAACAGCCACCACCGCTTCGTCCTGGCCGATCACCCGCTGGTGCAGCAGGCCTTCCATTTTCAGCAGTTTCTCGCGCTCGCCTTCGAGCATCTTGCTCACCGGAATACCCGTCCACTTGGAAACGACTTCGGCGATCTCCTCATCGGTGACCTTATTGCGCAGCAGCTGGTTCTCAGCCTTGCCGTGCTGGTCGACCATCTGCAGGCTGCGCTCCAGATCCGGAATGATGCCGTACTGCAGTTCGGCCATACGCTGAAGATCGGACTTGCGCCGGGCCGCTTCGAGATCAGCCTTGGCCTGCTCGATGCGTTGCTGGATCTGCGCCGAACCTTGCACCTCGGCTTTCTCCGACTTCCAGATTTCCTCCAGGTCGGCGTATTCCTTCTCCAGGCGGGCGATATCTTCCTTGAGCTTTTCCAGACGCTTGAGGGCCGCGTCGTCGTCTTCCTTCTTCAGCGCCTCGCGCTCGATCTTCAGTTGGATCAGGCGGCGCTCCAGGCGATCGAGCTCCTCGGGCTTGGAATCGATTTCCATACGAATACGGCTGGCGGCCTCGTCGATCAGGTCGATGGCCTTGTCCGGCAATTGGCGGTCAGTGATGTAGCGATGGCTGAGCTTGGCCGCTGCGATGATCGCGCCGTCGGTGATGGTCACACCGTGGTGCACCTCATAGCGTTCCTTCAGGCCACGCAGGATGGCGATGGTGTCCTCCTCGCTCGGCTCGTCCACCAGCACCTTCTGGAAGCGGCGCTCCAGTGCGGCGTCCTTCTCGATGAACTGGCGATACTCGTCCAGTGTGGTGGCGCCGACGCAGTGCAGTTCACCACGGGCCAGGGCCGGCTTGAGCATGTTGCCGGCATCCATGGCGCCCTCGGCCTTGCCGGCGCCGACCATGGTGTGCAGCTCGTCGATGAACAGGATGATGCGCCCTTCCTGCTTGGAGAGTTCGTTGAGCACCGCCTTCAGGCGCTCCTCGAACTCGCCGCGGAACTTGGCGCCGGCGATCAGCGAGCCCATGTCCAGCGACAGCAGACGCTTGTCTTTCAGGCCGTCGGGCACTTCACCATTGATGATGCGCTGGGCCAGGCCTTCGGCAATGGCGGTCTTGCCCACACCGGGCTCGCCGATCAGCACCGGGTTGTTCTTGGTGCGGCGCTGTAACACCTGGATGGTGCGACGAATCTCGTCGTCACGACCGATCACCGGGTCGAGCTTGCCCTCTTCGGCACGCTTGGTCAGGTCGACGGTGTACTTGTCCAGCGCCTGGCGCGACTCTTCGACGTTGGGGTCGTTGACCGCCTGGCCGCCGCGCAGGTTGGCGATGGCATTTTCCAGGGCCTTCTTCGACACGCCCTGGCCGAGCAGCAGCTTGCCCAGCTTGGTGTTCTCGTCCATCGCCGCGAGCAGCACCAGCTCGCTGGAAATGAACTGGTCACCGCGTTGCTGTGACAGGCGGTCGGCCTGGTTGAGCAGACGCGCCAGATCCTGCGACAGGTTGATGTCGCCGGTGGGGTTCTGCAGCTTGCCGAGCTGATCCAGCTCGCGGGTCAGTCCTTGGCGCAAGCTATTGATGTCGAAGCCGACCTGCATCAGCAGTGGCTTGATCGACCCGCCCTGTTGCTCGAGCAGCGCCTGCATCAGGTGCAGCGGCTCGATGGCGGCGTGGTCCATGCCCACCGCCAGGGATTGGGCATCGGAGAGTGCAAGTTGCAGCTTGCTGGTCAAACGATCGATACGCATATATGTCCTTCCTCCAGAATGGCGGGCCGGGACAACATCCCCGAAAAAAGGGCGCCTCTAAAAACGTAGGCGAGGCAGTCAGTACAAGGCAAAAACAAGCGAAAAAGCGGAGTTTACGAGCTGTAAATGAGCATTTTGAGCTTGTTTTTAACGCAGTAATGACAACGCAGATAGTTTTTAGAGGCGTCCGTAGAAGCCCGCCGAGATACAGACTAGATAAGGACGATTACGCCGTATTCAAGACGTGACGACTTGATCCAGATCAGCGCCAGATCACCTGCTGCTCCAGCGGAAAGCGCAGACGCGGGTTGTAGACGCCCTTCTCGCCCTGGCGCCCGACGGCCAGCAGCATGATCGGGATGGCCTGACGCGGGATATCCAGCACACGACGCAGGCGCGGCTCGTCGAAGCCTTCCATCGGACAGGTGGCATAGCCATGGCTCTGGAAGGCCAGCATCAGGTTCTCCGCCGCCAGCGCCGTCGACTTAACCGCCCACAATCGCATGTCAGCCTTGCTGTTGGGCTTGCGCATCAATGGTCTGCGCACACCCATCAGTCGCACCAGCTGACGCTTGAACAAACCCAGCAAGCCCAGCGGCCCCTGGTTGTACTGGAACGGCGCGGTCTTGCTGTAGAAACTGCGGATGCGCGCCGGCACCTCGGCCTCCGGCCAGTAATCGATGACGTTGCGGCAGGCCTGACGCCAGGTGTCCGGGCGCGCCAGCACGGCGATGATCAAAGGTGCACGGGCGGCGTTCTGGCTCATGCATACCGGGTGCAACTGCGCCAGCAGCGCCGGATCGCGAATCACCTGAAAACTCCAGGGCTGCAGGTTGCAGGAATTTGGCGCCAGCACGGCCAACTCCAGGCAATCGCGAATCACCGCCTCCGGCACCGGTTCGGGAGTGAAGCGGCGTACCGCGCGGCGACTTTCGATCAGCGCGCGCAGTTCGGCCGGCGAAGCCATGGCGGGTGTTTGCTCGTTGAGAAAGCTGGTCATGGGCGCACTCCTCGGCAGTCGCCCGATTAAGCAACCGGGCGGCTTTGCGAACAAGAGGATGGGAGGAAATGGCCGTGGATTTGGCTGATCAGCCTCACCTGCGCCTCTGATCGAGACGCAGGAGCCAAGACCTAGAGGCCGAGCGATTTCTCGATGGACTGGATCAGTGCAGGATCATCCGGCGTGGTGCGCGGCGAGAATCGCGCCAGCACGCGGCCATCCTGGCCGACCAGAAACTTCTCGAAATTCCAGGTGATATCGCCCGGAAACTCGGCGCCCTCGCCCGCCAGCAGGCGATACAGCGGGTGGCGACCTGGGCCATTGACCTCCAGCTTGCTGCCCAGCGGGAAGGTCACGCCATAGTTGAGGCTGCAGAACGAGCGGATCTCGTCCTCGCTGCCCGGCTCCTGACCGGCAAACTGGTTGCAGGGCACCCCGAGCACGGTAAAGCCATTGCCCTTGTACTGCTGATAGAGCTTTTCCAGCCCCGCGTACTGAGGCGTCAGGCCGCACTTGGAGGCGACGTTCACCACCAGCACCACCTGGCCCTTGTAGGGCGCCAGCGGCAGTTCCTGGCCATCCAGCGCGCGTAGATTGAGATCGTGAAAGGCACTCATGACGAACTTCCTCAGCGAATTCAGTGCAGCGGGCGCAAGGCCCTGTAATCCTCGAGGCAGCTGCGTTTGGGCAAGCCGCCATGCATAAAAAAGGCGCCCTAAGGCGCCTTTATCGCAAGCTTGAGCTTAGCAGCGGTTGAACCAGTGAGAACGACCGCAAGTCGCCTGACAGGCAACTTAGTGGTGGTGACCACCTTCGCCATGGATATGACCATGAGCCACTTCTTCTTCGCTGGCGTCACGCACGTTAACGACCTTGACCTTGAAGTTCAGGCGCTGACCGGCCAGCGGGTGATTACCGTCGACGGTCACGTCGTCACCGTCGATATCGCGGATGGTAACGATCTGCATGCTGCCGTCCGGGCCCGAAGCGTGGAACTGCATGCCCACTTCCAGGGTGTCGACGCCTTCGAACATGGCGCGGCTCAGAGTCGCGACCAGCTCGGCGCTGTATTCGCCGTAGGCTTCTTCCGGCTCGACGGAAACGTCCAGCTCATCGCCAACCTGCTTGCCAACCAGGGCCTTCTCGAGACCGGCGATGATATTGCCGGCACCATGCAGATACACCAGCGGCGCGCCGCCACTGGAGCTGTCGATCACCTCACCGGCATCGTTGGTCAGGGTATAGTCGATGGAGACGGCCTTGTTGGCGGCGATCAGCATGGGGAGACCTTTTGCGAAAGATAAATGAACGGGCAAGTTTAACCAACGCCAGCCTGGATTGCGACCCGAGCCCGGACAAACGGGCCGTGCGTATCGTTGATTTTCGTCAGGACGACGACGGCGACTGGGTGGCAGTCTTGTCTTGCGGCCATACTCAGCATGTACGCCACCGACCACCCTGGCAGAATCGGCCCTGGGTACTCGATCCCGAGCAGCGCCAAGTCAGGCTGGGAAGCCTCTTCCCCTGTGGCTGGTGCGCCATGGATCGGTCGCACGATGAATCCAAGGAAGTCTAAATGTCTGCACGCAACATTCTGGTGATCAACTGCGGCAGCTCGTCGATCAAGTTCGCCTTGGTCAACGAAGCGCAGGAAACCTTCATGCTCAGCGGCCTGGCCGAGCGTCTTGGCAGCCCCGAGGCGGTGCTGCACTGGCAACAAGGCGAACAAAAGGACAGCCTGGTCCTGCCGGGCGCTGACCACCGCCTGGCCCTGTCGCATCTTCTACCTGTGGTACAGCAGGCCGCAGCCGGTGAGCTGCACGGCATCGGCCACCGCGTGGTGCATGGCGGCGAGCACTTCTCCGGGGCCTCTCGTCTGGACGCCACCAGCCTGCAAGCGATCCGCCAGGTCGCGCCGCTGGCCCCGCTGCATAACCCGGCCAATCTGCAGGGTATCGAGGCGGCGATGAAGCTGTTCCCGGAGCTGGTCCAGGTGGCGGTGTTCGATACCGCCTTTCATCAAAGCCTGCCCGAGCACGCCTACCGCTACGCCGTACCGCAGGCGCTCTACGCCGAACACGGCGTGCGCCGCTATGGCTTCCACGGCACCAGTCACCACTATGTCAGCCGCCAGGCCGCGCAGATGAGCGACCTGGCGTACGACGCCAGCAGCTGGCTGGTCGCGCACCTTGGCAATGGCAGCTCCACCTGCGCCGTGGAAAATGGCCATAGCCGCGACACCAGCATGGGCCTGACACCGCTGGAGGGCCTGGTGATGGGCACACGCAGCGGCGATGTCGACCCCAACCTGCACGGCCACCTGGCACGCACCCTGGGCTGGAGCCTGGAGCGGATCGACAGCATGCTCAACAAGGACAGCGGCCTGCTCGGCCTGTCCGGCCTGTCCAACGACATGCGCACGCTGGAGCAGGCCCGCGAACAGGGCCATGCCGGCGCCACCCTGGCCATCGAGGTGTTCTGCTACCGCCTGGCCAAATCGCTGGCGGCGATGAGCTGCGCACTGCGCCGCCTCGACGGGCTGATCTTCACCGGCGGTATCGGCGAAAACTCGGCGCTGATCCGCAGCAAGACCGTGAACCATCTCAGCCTGCTCGGGCTGCAGCTGGATGCCCAGGCCAACGTCCGCTGCGTACGCGGCGTCGCCGGTGCCATTCACGCCGACGGTCACCCGCGCGTGCTGGTGGTACCAACCAATGAAGAGCGGCAGATCGCCCTCGATACCCTTGCCCTGCTCGACTGAGGCTATTTCATGCATACCTTCTTCATCGCCCCCACCGGTTTCGGTGTCGGCCTCACCTCCATCAGCCTCGGCCTGGTCGGCGCGCTGGAGCGCAGCGGCCTCAAGGTCGGTTTCTTCAAGCCCATCGCCCAGCCACATGCCGGCGACCTCGGCCCGGAGCGCTCCAGCGAGCTGATCGCCCGCACCCACGGTCTGAACTCGCCCAAACCGCTGCCGCTCAGCCATGTCGAGCGCATGCTCGGCGATGGTCAACTGGATGAACTGCTGGAAGAGATCATCAGCCTCTACCAGCAGGCCGCCGCCGACAAGGACGTGGTCATCGTCGAAGGCATGGTACCGACGCGCCACGCCAGCTACGCCGCACGGGTCAATTTCCATCTGGCCAAGAGCCTGGATGCCGACGTGATCCTGGTCAGCGCCCCGGAAGACGAGAACCTAACCGAACTGTCCGACCGCATCGAAATCCAGGCGCAGCTGTTCGGCGGGCCGAAGGACCCGAAAGTGCTCGGCGTGATTCTCAACAAGGTGCGCAGCGAAGATGGCATCACCGCCTTTGCCGAGCGCCTGCTGGAACTCTCACCACTGCTCAAGAGCCAGGACTTCCGCCTGCTCGGCTGCATTCCCTGGCAGGACGAACTGAACGCGCCGCGCACCAAGGACATCGCCGAGCTGCTCGGCGCGCGCATCCTCAACGCTGGCGATTACGAGCAGCGGCGCATGCTCAAGATTGTGCTCTGCGCCCGCGCCGTGGCCAACAGCGTGCAGTTGCTCAAGCCCGGCACCCTGGTGGTGACGCCGGGTGACCGCGACGACATCATCCTTTCCGCCAGCCTGGCGGCGATGAATGGCGTACCGCTGGCCGGGCTGCTGCTGTGCAGCGACTTCGCTCCCGACCCACGCATCATGGAGCTGTGCCAGGGCGCCCTGGCCAGTGGCCTGCCGGTGATGACCGTGAGCACCGGCTCCTACGATACCGCCACCAACCTCAACCGCCTGAACAAGGAAATCCCCCTGGATGACCGCGAGCGCGCGGAGAAGGTCTCCGACTTCGTCGCCGGGCATATCGATCATGACTGGTTGAGCGCGCGCTGCGGCACACCACGCGAGCTGCGCCTGTCGCCCCCGGCCTTCCGCTACCAGCTGGTGCAACGCGCCAAGGCCGCCGCCAAGCGCATCGTCCTGCCCGAGGGCAGCGAGCCACGCACCGTTCAGGCCGCCGCCATCTGCCAGGCACGCGGCATTGCCCGCTGCGTGCTGCTGGCCAAGCCGGAAGAGGTGCATGCAGTCGCCCGAGCACAGGGTATCGAGCTGCCGGAAGGTCTGGAAATTCTCGACCCGGATCTGATTCGCGGTCGCTATGTCGCGCCGATGGTGGAACTGCGCAAGGGCAAGGGCCTCAACGCGCCAATGGCCGAGGCGCAGCTGGAGGACACCGTGGTGCTCGGCACCATGATGCTGGCACTGGACGAAGTGGACGGCCTGGTGTCTGGCGCCATTCACACCACCGCCAACACCATTCGCCCGGCGCTGCAGCTGATCAAGACTGCACCGGGTTACAACCTGGTGTCCTCGGTGTTCTTCATGCTGTTGCCGGATCAGGTGCTGGTCTATGGCGACTGCGCGGTGAACCCTGACCCCAACGCCGAGCAGTTGGCCGAGATCGCCCTGCAGAGCGCCGCCTCGGCGCAGGCCTTCGGCATTCCGCCGCGCGTGGCCATGCTCAGCTACTCCACCGGTGATTCAGGCAGCGGCGAAGAAGTGGAGAAAGTGCGCACCGCCACTCGCCTGGCCCGCGAGAAACGTCCGGACCTGCTGCTCGACGGCCCGCTGCAGTACGACGCCGCGGCCATCGAAAGCGTCGGCCGGCAAAAGGCGCCGAACAGCCCGGTGGCCGGTCGCGCCACGGTGTTCGTGTTCCCCGACCTGAATACCGGCAATACCACCTACAAGGCGGTGCAGCGCAGTGCCGAATGCATCAGCGTCGGTCCGATGCTGCAGGGTCTGCGCAAGCCGGTGAACGACCTGTCGCGCGGTGCGCTGGTCGATGACATCGTCTATACCATCGCTCTGACGGCAATCCAGGCGGCCGATCTACCGAGCTGAAGCCAGGCAGGACCTAGGGTGCGCCGCATGTTCAGCCGGCGCACCAGGAAGGACGCCCTCGTTCGCCGGTCAAAAAAAGCCGGTGCCTATGGCCTACCCTGCAAGCCAGTGAAACCAACGGGTCATCACTGGCACTTGCAGGTCAGTGCACAACCGTTACCCTTGGCGCCGAACCAGCTCGCCGCACGGAACGCCGCAGCTCTTTCGACTGATACGGGGCGCAGAGAAAGCCCCCTTCTCAGGCTGCCCGCCGGGCGTGCAGCCTGCTTACGGAGGCGTTTGCCCGATGCTGCACTTTCTTCCCGCGCCGCTGCGCGGCCTGATCGCGAGCCTGCTGCTGGCTCTCAATACCCTGTTCTGGTGCTGGCCGCTGTTCTTCGTCGCCCTGCTCAAGCTGCTGCTGCCATTCGCCCCGATCCAGCGCGCGCTGCGCTTCGTCATGCACGGCATCGCCGAAAGCTGGATCGGTATCAACAAATTCTGGATGCGTCTGGTCGGCCATATCGAATGGAACGTCCAGGGCCTGGAGCGTTTCGATACCCGTCACTCCTATCTGGTAACCAGCAACCACCAGAGCTGGGTGGACATTCTGGTGCTGCAGTACCTGCTCAACCAGCGCATGCCGCTGCTGAAATTCTTCCTCAAGCAGGAGCTGATCTGGGTGCCGGTAATCGGCCTGTGCTGGTGGGCGCTGGAGTTTCCATTCATGAAGCGCTTCAGCAAGGAGTACCTGGCCAAGTACCCGGAAAAGCGCGGCCAGGACCTGGCCACCACGCGCAAGGCCTGCGCGCGCTACAAGACCAACCCCGTGGCGGTATTCAACTTCCTCGAGGGCACCCGCCTGACCCCGGCCAAGCATGCGCAGCAGCAGTCGCCGTTCAAGTACCTGCTCAAGCCCAAGGCTGGCGGCATCGCCTTCGTACTCGATGCCATGGGTGAACAGCTGCACGCCATCGTCAACGTCACCATTCACTATCCCCATGGCGTACCAGGCTTCTGGGACCTGCTCTGCGGTCGCCTGGATGCCGTGCAGGTGATTTTCAGGCAGGTCGACATTCCGCGCGAATTCATCGGCCGCAACTACGATCAGGACGACGACTACCGTCTGGCATTCCAGCAGTGGGTCAATCGCCTGTGGGAAGAGAAAGACGCGGAGCTCGCCAGCCTTCACCAGCAAGCCTGAAGCGTCACCGTCGCTTCATTCACCACGCGGCAGGGGCAACTTGCTCCAATCCAGCTGCGCCGGCACCTGCATCGCGGTGCCGGCCGACACACCCGGCGCCACCAGAAAGCCCTGCATGATGTTGCAATGGTGCCGCGTCAGCCACTCGCGCTGCTCCTGAGTTTCGACACCCTCGGCGATGACCTCCAGCCCCAGATGCCGACCAAGATCGATGATGGTGCTGACCACTGCGGCGTCACGCGGTGAGTCGAGCATGTTGGAGACGAACAGGCGGTCGATCTTCAGCGTATCCAGTTCGAAATGACGCAGATAAGCCAGTGACGAGTAACCGGTGCCGAAGTCATCGATGGCGATCTTCACCCCCAGCTCACGCAGCTGACGCAGCTGCGCCTGGGTCAGTTCCAGATCCTGCATCAGCGCACTCTCGGTAACTTCCACCTCCAGCTGACTGGGCTTCAGACCGTGGGCGTCGAGCACACGCTGCAGGTCCGTCACCAGTTGCGGCATACCGAACTGCACCGGGCTGACGTTGAGGCTGAGCACCATGTCTTCGCCAAACTGTTGCTTGAACTCCGCCAACTGCCTGGCGCCCTCACGGAAGATCCACTCGCCGAGACGATTGATCAGACGGGTTTCTTCGAGCAGTGGAATGAACACGTTCGGTGCCACGGTGCCAGCGACACGATGCTGCCAGCGCAACAAGGCCTCGAAGCCGCGCAGGCGCCCGCTATCGAGATGGAACTGGGGTTGATAGACCAGCACGAAGTCATCGTTCTCGATGGCGTGACGCAGGCTTTCTTCAAGCATCAACCGCGAACGCGCGCGGCCGTTCATCTCCGGTGAGAAGAAGCGGTATTGCTGGCGACCGGCGCGCTTGGCTTCGTACATCGCCATGTCGGCGGAACGCAGCAGGCCCTCTACGCTCTGCCCGCATTCGGGAAAGCAGGCGATGCCGACGCTGGCGCCGAGGGTGAAATCCACACCATCGAGGTTATGCCGCACCGAGACCAGTTCGATCAGCTTCTCCGCAACCTTGGCCGCATCCTCGGGGTGGCCGAGGTTGTCCAGCAGCGCGGTGAATTCGTCACCGCCAATGCGTGCCAGGCTGTCGTAGGGGCGCAAGCAGGCCTTGAGCTGCTCACCGACCCGACGCAGCAGCTGATCGCCAACATCATGGCCCAGCGAGTCATTGATGCGTTTGAAACCGTCCAGATCCAGGTACAGCACCGCGACCCGCTGGCCGCTGCGCTCGATACGCGCCAGCGCCGATTCCAGCGCCTGATGGAAGCCGCGGCGATTGAGCAGGCCGGTCAGCGCGTCAGTGACTGCCTGCGACTCCAGCTGCGCGTGCAGATTGCGCACCACCGACATGTCCAGGGCGATCAATACCATCGCGCGTTGCGGCCGCGGCAGTGGCGAACAGGACAACGCCACGGGCAGGCAACCACCCTTGAGCGTGCGCATGATCGCTTCATGCACGCGGTACGTCGCCTCGCGCCTGAAGTGCAGATAGAACTCCGATTGCTGCCAACCGTCTTCGCTGGCCGGATTCTTGAGAAACGACAGCAGATCGGCGCCCTCGAGATCGCCTACCTCGCCATCGAGCATCTGCGCCATGGCCGGGTTGGCGAACTGGATGCGACCATCCTCGCCGACCACCAGGATACCCTCGGCGGCGTTCGCCAGCACCGAGGCGTTGAATGCCCTGGCGCGCTCGAGCTGCTGTGAAAGTGTCTGTAATTCGCAGCGATTGTGCTCATGCTCCAGCAGGCTCTGAATCTTGTGGCGCAGCACGCTGGAATCGAAAGGTTTGAGCACGAAGTCCACGGCGCCAGTGCTGTAACCACGCAGCACGGCATCGTGGGTCTGCGCGATGGCGGACACGAAGATGATCGGCGTCAGCCGCGTACGCGGGTTGCCGCGCATCAACCGGGCGACTTCGAAGCCGTCCATACCGGGCATCTGCACGTCCAGCAGCACCAGCCCCACATCCTCTTCGAGCAGACAGCGCAGGGCCTCTTCGCCGGAACTGGCACAGCGCAGCAGCCACTCTCCATCTTCGAGCAGCGCCTGCATGGCCTCGAGGTTCTCTATGCGGTCATCCACCACCAGCAGAACCTGCTTGGCGGGTACGGCGGCGTTCTTGCTCTGCGCCTGGGCCATCGTCACTCCCCTATCCATCTGCCCTTGCACCAGTCACTCCTGTCATCAGGGTAGTCCATCGCCGGGCGAAGGCATGGTCGGCATCGCCAGCCAGCGCTCCAGCAGTGCCAGCAGCTCATCACGCTTGATCGGCTTGGCCATGTAGTCATCCGCGCCAGCGGTGATGCACTTCTCGCGATCGCCCTTCATGGCATGGGCCGTGAGCGCAATGATGGGGATCACGCAGCCGTGCTCCTGCTTGAGCAGCCGCGTGGCCGTGTAGCCATCCATATTGGGCATGGCCATATCCATCAGAATCAGGTCGAAGGGATCACGCTGGTAACTGGCGATGGCTTCCAGGCCGTCCTTGGCGGAGCTGACGCGCAACCCCACTTCATCCAGCAGCGCCGTCAGTGCATAGACGTTACGCACGTCGTCATCCACCAGCAGAATGCGCTTGCCCTGTAACGGGTTGAGCCGTGCATGGGCCGGTTGCGGCGCACGCACGTCACCGAGAAAGCCCTGTACCGCCTGGCACAACGCGTCGGTGTCGTCACCATGCTTGCGCACCACCACGGCGCTATAGCGCCGCAGCCGTTGCAGGGTCTGCTGAGTGACGTCCACACCGGTGTTGATCACCACGCGTGTACCTTGCAACGTGCGCAACTGGTTGAGACTCTCGAGCAGGGCAAAACCGTCCTGATCCGGCAGGTCGAGATCGATCACCAGCGCGCAGAACTGGCCCTGCGCATAGGCCTCGCGTGCCTGCTCGCCATCGGCGCAGGCGATGACCTGGAAGCCCAGCTCCGTCAACTGCTCACGGTAGTGCTCGCGCTCTATCTCGACATCCTCCACCAACAACAATGCCTGCTCCTGCTGCGCACCGTGCTGCAGCTCGATGAACACCTGCTCCAACTCATCGCGGCCGATGGGTTTGACCAGATAGCGGGTGCCATCGTCGTTCCAACCCACCGGTTGTGGGACGCAGGAAATAATGTGCACCGGCGTATGCCGATGGTTCGGCTGGGCGCGCAGACGCCGAAACAGCTGCCAGCCACTGAGATCGGGAAGCAGGATGTCGAGGATCACCGCGTTGAACGACTCCTGCTGCAACAGTCCCAGCGCCTGCAGACCGGTACGGCAGTGCACGCTGGAAAAACCATGGGCATGGGCCTCCTCAGCAATCACCGCGGCGAAATTGGCATCGTCCTCGATGATCAACAGCGGCGGGCCGTCACCGGCTCTCTGCGGCCCCTCGAGCGGGGCTTCGACGCTGAGTGGGCCCGCCTGCACCGGCAATCTGACGGTAAAGGTAGAACCCTGCCCCGGCGCACTCTGCAGGCTGATATCGCCATCCAGGGCCAACACCAGTTGCCGGGTGATGGCCAGCCCCAGGCCGGTACCGCCAAAACGCCGGCTGGTAGAACCGTCGATCTGTTGAAAGGCCTGGAATACCTGTTGGTGCTGGGCCGGATCGATGCCAATGCCGGTATCGCGCACGCTGAAGCAGAGCAGCTCGCGCTCGTCCTCCTGGCAGCCCTGGCTGCTGACGCTCAGCGTGACCTCGCCTTGGTCGGTGAATTTCAGGGCGTTGGACAGCAGATTGCGCAGTATCTGATGCAGACGCACGCGGTCGGTATGGATAACCCGCGGCACGCCGGCTTCCAGCTGGGTGTGCAGACGCAAGCCCTTGAGCTCGGCCATCGGCCGCAGGCTGGCATCCAGCTCCACCAGTACGTCCTGCATGTTGATCGGCTCGAGCTTGAGCTGCATGCGCCCGGACTCGACCTTGGCCAGATCGAGCACATCGTTGATCAGTTGCAGCAGATCACCACCGGCGCGGTGCACGATATCGGCGTGTTTGGTCTGCTTCTCGGTGAGATTACCTGCCATGTTCTGGCGCAGTTGGTCGCTGAGAATCAGGATGCTGTTGAGCGGCGTGCGCAGCTCATGGGACATGTTGGCGAGGAACTCGGATTTGTAGCGGTTGGCCAACAGCAATTGCTCGGCCTGCTCACGCAGCTTCTGCTCGGCCGCCTTGCGCTCGCTGATATCGATGATCACCGCTTGCACCAGCGTCTCGTCACCACTGCGAATCGGCGACAGGCCAACCTCCAGAGGAATCATGCCGCCCTCGCGGTGCTGCCCGAACAGCTCGCGATTACCGCCCATGCGGCGCTGCTCGGGCATGGCCTGGTAACCACGACGCAGCGCCACATGACTGCCACGCTGCGCCGCAGGCAGGAGCATTTCCACCGGCTCGCCGAGCAACATCTGTCGCTCGTAACCGAACAGCAGCTCGGTCTGTCGATTGACCATGGCGATGCGCCCCAGGGCATCGACCAGCACGATGGCGTTGGGCGAAGCCTCAACCACCAGACGAAAACGCTCCTCGGCCACCTTGCGCGCACGCAGGTCCACCAGGTTGATCAGGTAGCTGCTGCCCTCGTGCAACGGGTTGAGGCTGATGCTGACCGGAATCGACTCACCGCGTAACGTGCGCACCATGCGCTCGTCGCTCTCGACCAACTGCTCCTGCAGGTCTTTCGGCGATTCGATATTGGGCAGCACGCGCAGCACGGTTTCTCCGGGCAAGGCATTGAGCGGGCAGTCGAACAGCTCGGCAGCGCTGCGATTGGCCATTTCAATGCGGCCCCTGTCATCACAGAGCAGCGTCGCCACCGGCAACCGCTCGACCAACAGACGAAAGCGTTCTTCGCGCTCGCTCAGGGCCACGGCAGCCCGCTCACTGATCTGCAGCTTGCGCTCACGCTGATAGAGAAAACCGCCGACCAGAATCGACAGTAACAGCGTCGCAGCCAGCCCCGCCCAAAGACCGAGCATGCTGGTTCGATCAACCAGGCTGCGTTCGTATTCAGGGGTGCCGATCACCTCAAGTGCCCAGGTGCGGCCATACAGGGATAACTCCTGCTGACTGCGAAATCTCGGCTGCCAACCATTGGTCTTGGTTTCAACACTTATCAGCTGCAAATCGGTCGTCTGCAGGTCTTTCAGGATGATGTCGAACAAACGGCTCTGAGCGCCAAGAATCCCATCGATCAGGTCATGACTGCGAAAAGCACCATGTACCATTCCCAGCAATGCAGAACGACGTTGCTCGACGGTATTGACGGGTAAACCCGGACGAAACACCGGCAGGTAGAGCAATACGCCAGACTGCACGTTTACATCGACCTCCTGACGCAGTATCAGCGGCGCGCTGAGGCTGGCTTCGCCGGTCTCGACACTGCGCTCGATTGCCGTCCGCCGCACTGTTTCGCTGAGCATATCGAAGCCAAGCACGCGACGATTACGCCAATCCACGGGGCTGACGTAATCAATGGGTAGATAATGCCCACGCTCACCGGAAGGGAAGATCTGATAGTCGAGGCGGCCGTCAGCAGCTACCTCGGCGGCGAAGTCAGCCAGTTGCTCCGGCAGCAGATAACGTGACCAGGCCACGGCCTGAATACCGGGATAGCGATCCTGAACCTGCAACTGATCCAGAGCACGTTCCCACTCGACGAGCGAGACCTGATCACTGCCTATCATCAGACCGGATACGCCGCGCAAGACCATCTCGTATGTGCGCATACGCGCAAGCACCCGCTGGCTTACGTCCTGAGCCTCCAACTGAAAGCGGCGGTAACTGTCCTCGTTCTCACGCTCCTGCAAAGTGTTCCACTGCCAGAAAATCAGGCCACCCAACCCCAGTAGCAGGCCAAGCGCAACAAGCAGCGGCGTCCAGGGCCTTGACGGCTGCTCGACAGCTCTGTCGTCCATTCGCTCTCCTTCGGTCATCCAGAACCAACGCGCACGGTGCATCCGCACGCGGACATCACAGAACCACAGCAAGCAGTCTAGTCAGGTTTTGAATGAGTGGCCTTTTGCCAGAAGGGACACGACGGGCGGTCACGAACATGGCCGTAAACGCCCGCCACGCCTTCCTCAAAAAGTATGCAGAGGTGACCGCATGCGACAAGCGGGCATAAAAAAGCCTCCCATCGGGAGGCTTTCATTCAACGCGGCGAGGCCTTAGAGCGGACGCAGGTTGATCTCGACACGACGGTTCTGCGCACGACCCGCATCGGTAGCGTTGCTGGCAATCGGCTGGCTGGGGCCTGCACCGTATGCGGAGATGCGCTGACCCGGTACACCGTTGGCGGTCAGGTAGTTGGCCACACTCTGCGCGCGACGCTGCGACAGGCTCTGGTTCAGCTCCTGTGAACCGGTGCTGTCGGTATGACCGACGATGTTCACGCCGTTCTTGTTGAACTCCTTGAACACCAGCACCAGCGAATTGAGGGTCGGGTAGAAACCGCTGGAGATATCTGCCGAGTTGCTGGCGAAGGTGATGTTGCCCGGCATGATCAGCTTCAGATCATCGCCATTGCGTTGCACCTGCACGCCAGTGCCCTGCAGGGTCTGGCGCAGCTTGGCCTCCTGGGTGTCGACGTAATAGCCGTAACCACCACCGGCAGCACCACCGACGGCCGCACCGATCAGCGCGCCTTTGCCGCGGTCTTTCTTGCTCGAAGTCGCAGCACCGATCACCGCACCGGTCGCGGCGCCGATACCACCATAGATACCGGCTTTGCCGGCCTGGCTCTCGCCGGTATAGGGGTTGGTGGTACAGCCGGCCAGCAAGGCCATGAGCGCAGTGGCTGCGATCAGATTACGCCTGGTCTTCATAACATTTCCTTAGGATTTCTTCTGGTATCGGGCAGACATGCCGCAGCCTTCGAGCCGCCAAGACGCGGTGAAGTTCCGCCCAAGCTTATCAGCCTGGGGATCTCAGAACTGCGAAGCAGAGCAGATCGGCCCGATACGTACCTTACTGCACACCGGGCAGCGGTCGCAGCGTTACTTCTACCCGGCGATTCTGCGCACGTCCTTCGGCGGTGGCGTTGCTGGCCACCGGCTGATCCGGCCCCATACCACGGGTACTCAAGCGGCTAGGGTCGACACCCTGCGCCAGCAGATAGTCGGCCACGCTCTGCGCACGGCGCTGCGACAGCCCCATGTTGTGACTGTGCGAGCCGGTGCTGTCGGTATGCCCGACCACCTCGATGCTGTTCTGGTTGTACTGGCGGAAGGAATTGGCCAGGTTGTTCAGCGGCTGATAGAAGCTGCTGGCGATCTGCGCCGAGTCGGTGGCGAAGGTGATGTTGCCCGGCATGATCAACTGAATCACATCGCCCTGGCGCTGCACCTCGACGCCGGTGCCCTGCATGCTGCGACGCAGTTCTTCTTCCTGCTTGTCGGCGTAGTAGCCATAACCTGCCGCTGCGGCACCGGCCACCGCCGCACCAATCAAGGCGCCCTTGCCGCGGTTGTCGTGGTTGATCAAGGCGCCGGCAGCCGCGCCGGCCAACGCACCGATACCACCGTAGGTGGCGGTGCGGTTGGAACTCGGTGCGCTCTGATCATAGGGGTTCTGCGAGGCGCAGCCGCCGAGCAGCAGCGCGGAAGAGCACAGGGCAATCAGGGGAATGCGGAACATGAAGGAATCTCCATGAACGGTGGGTGATGGCTCTTTGAGTTCCGGCGCGGTCATTAGTGCCCCGTCAGGCGCGAATAAAGGGGTTCTCCCGCATTTCGTCGCCCAGGCGGGTATCCGGGCCATGCCCGGTGACCACGGTGGCATCCTCATCAAGGCTGTACAGGCGCTGCCTGATCGAGCGTTCGATAGTGGCGTAGTCGCCGCCCCACAGGTCGGTACGGCCGATACCGCGACGGAACAGGGTGTCGCCGGCGATCAGCAGCTTGGCGTCCTCGAACCAGAAGCTCATCGAACCCGGCGTGTGCCCTGGCGTATGCAAGGCCACGCCGCAGCCACAGGCCAACTCCTCGTCATCGGCCAGCCAGCGATCCGGCGCCGGCACGGGCGTGTAAGGCACACCGAACATGCTGCACTGCATCTCCAGATTGTCCCAGAGGAACTGATCCTCCTTGTGCAGATGCAGCGTGGCACCGGTCTTCTCCTTCATCTGCCCCGAGGCAAGGAAGTGATCGAGGTGCGCATGGGTGTGGATGATGCTCACCACCTTGAGGCCATGAGCCTCCAGACGCGCCATGATCAGATCGGGATTACCACCCGGATCGACCACGATGGCCTTCTTGGTAATCGGATCGCCGATGATGGTGCAGTTGCACTGCAAAGGCCCGACGGGGAAGGTTTCGCGGATTAACGCGGGTTTTGCAGCTTCCATAGGTATTCCCTTATGATATTTGGCACAATTTTGTCACACTGAGATTAGAAATGGCGACCCTTCGCAAACGCGGCCCATCCCAGTGGCAAGTGCAGGTCAGACGTAAAGGATGGCCCCTGCAGACCAAGACGTTCAACACCCAGGCCGAAGCGAAAACATGGGCAACCATGATCGAGCGCGAAATGGACGCCGGGGTGTTCGTCAGCCGCAACGAAGCCGAATCGACCTCATTCGCCAACGCCCTAGAGATGTACGCTGAACAAGTGACCTCAAAGAAGCGAAGCAGCGACTCTGAGCTGTCTCGCATTAAGGTCTTGCTACGTCACCCGCTAGCCCTCAGGTCAATCGCAAGCATCCGAGGAGCAGACATGGCTGGTTATCGAGACGAGCGCCTAGCTGAAGGCCTCGCACCAGCCACGGTTCGCCGTGAGCTAGCACTGATCTCTCATGTCTTCACGATCGCCCGCAAAGAGTGGCGCATGGAATCACTGAGCAACCCCGTCGAGTTGATCCGTCAGCCAAGCGTCGATGACGCAAGAGACAGGCGAATCCTGAGCGCGAATGTATGGACGCTCCAGAGCAGCGAACTCGTTTGTGAACACCTCGACGAGCTGGAGATGATCTCCCGTCACTCACGCTCGACCGAGCTGCCGCAGATCGTCCGATTTGCAGTTGAAACAGGTATGCGCCGCGGCGAGATCTCTGGCCTGCTTCGCGCTAACGTAGACCTAAAAAAGCGGACCGCCCTCCTGCCCATCACAAAGAATGGCTCATCACGCGGAGTGCCACTATCCAGCCGAGCGGCAGCGATCATTGAAAACCAACCGAAGCTGGAGGACGGCCGAGTATTCAAAAGTCAGCCGGACACCATCACCAAGGCGTTTCTGGATGCTCTGGATGATGCTCGTAGCGCTTACGAGGGGGGGATGGAGCTGTACCTCAAATCCGAAGGACTAGAGCAAGACAAGATTGCGGAGCACATTGCCAGGGATCCATTTCTAGTCGACCTGAGATTCCACGACCTACGCCACGAGGCCACATCACGCCTGGCTGAGATTTTCCCCCTGCATGAGTTGACAAAGATCACCGGGCACCAAGATACCAGGATGCTCATGCGGTACTACCACCCAAGGGCTGAAGACCTAGCTAAGAAGCTAGGCTGACTAGGACCTTTCACGAGCACATGGAGTGCCAACCAAGAAAGATGGCATGCTACGACTTTGCCATCGCACCTAAGGGGAGAGGGATGCCTGCGCTCGTTACCGAACTGGTAAATGCAGCGATTGACACCTCAGTGTCATCGGCTGATTTGTTACGTCGCGCTTTAGTCGCCACTAGGCGACTGGGAGTACCTGAGCTGATCGACTGGATCAGCAGCGAGCTGAACGGGTATTACTCGGGCGAAGTGCCCGACTATCGCCGAGTGCAGGGACAGTTGATGGCGGAGAACCCTATTCGTGGTCCCATTCCATTCATCGCGCCTCCTGAAATTGCTGAGATGCTGTCGGATTTCGAGGTTCGACAATCAGTGCCTGAACTGATACAGCTTGCCCAAAGCACAACTGGCATCTATAGCCATTTCCCAGCCGACGTGGAGCACACGCTGATAAATATGATGCGTGAGACGAACGGCGTGATGATGCGCCCGGCGCTCAGATTCTCCACGGTTCAGGTACAAGGAATCATCGAGAAGGTGAGAAGCCGGGTACTTGAATGGGCGCTCGATCTAGAGACCAAGGGTGTAATCGGCGAAGGCATGACGTTTTCTCAGGAGGAAAAGCAAATCGTGCAACAACAGCACTACCACTTCGGGGACGTGAGCGGCTCTCAAATCCAGATAGGATCAAACGGCTCCAACCAGACCCAGATGCCATCAGATAGTAGTATGGCTGCACTGTCAGCCTTGATCGAACTACTACGTGATGCCATCCATCAGGGACGCATCTCTGGGGAGGCTCGCGAGGAGTTGCAAGCCGAACTGGCAACACTGCAGGCACAGGCTGCGTCACCGAAACCCAAATGGGCAATCATCAAGGCGACGGCAGGCAGCATTAAGGCAGTTCTAGAAAACGCGACTGGAGGCGTGATCGCCGCACAGGCGCTACCGCTTTTGGCGGCACTGTCATAAACCTCACCCCTCAGGGGAGAAGGAAAAGCAGGCAATTCCCCGGTACTTTCAGCCCTATTCTCAGCCCTTCTCCCATAAATGGGAGAAGGGCGCCAATCACGTAGCCTTGAATGACAGCATTACGCCGATTGGTGGGCCTTTTGTAGCCTGATGAGGAAATCTCTACAAAAAAGGCTAAGGTCGACTACGCCTTATCAAGCTCTGGATAGAAACAGAAACTTTGCTCAGGGCGTCAATAACTCCGTCCATAACGAAGTCTAAAGCTCGTCCATAGCCTGCATTGACAGTTGCGATATCGAAACCTAGCTGCTGCAGTGTGCTCAAGCACTGCTCCATAGCCTCGTGAGCATCAGCGATTCTGAGATCGTTATTTAGGAACAAGGCGGCCACGGCTACATTGCGATCTTTCCAGCCCTCAGGCTCAGTACCTGAGGCAAACGCATCGCTGGTCTCCTCATGCACGTTCAGCCTTTCGATAACATTCAAAAGTGCCTGCAGAAGCTTCAGACTTCCGAGATCTTTGACCGAGGCTCTCGGACATCCAGCATGCTCTAACAATGATTTGAGATATCCATTTGGAACGCGCTGCCAGACCTCGTGCAAACTTTTGCAGCGAGCGAGGAACATCTGTTGCGTCATATCCAAGGGTGCTACCTGGGCAAGGCGACTGAGCGCTGGATAGGCCAACCAACCATTAGCCTCCACCTCTGCTCGCCGAAAGCCTGTCAGCTCTTCTGCTGACTTGCTAAGGCCAACGACGGCCCCTAGTGCAGAAAGGCCGTCACCCAACTGCAAAAGCACGTCAAGCAGCCGTTGCACCTTCGCAACCACGTGCTCTTCATCCAGGTCCACATCCGCTAAATAGGCCGGATCGACCGCGAATGACCGAGCATGCACTATCTCGCGATCTGGCTTCGGTTTGTATAACTCACGCATCGGCACCTGGATTAGATTTCTTCCAATCCGTCTGCATTCAGCGAAGCTCCACTGCCCCCGGTATGAAGGACTACATTGCCATCGCCCCCATACATGAACCGGGATCGAGTCGTAGAAAGCACTCTGCTCATACTTCTGAAGGAAGCGATCGTCGAGATAGACCAAATCTGAGCCGACTAATGCGTCTGCACGTGCGCGAGTCATCGCATGAGCATGACCTGGCCATAGGATCCCCTCTGCAGTTTGCTCTGGACAGAGCTCTGGCGTTATCGCTTCAACTGAGGCCCAAAGCTGCAGCAGGAGACCTCCCTTATGCTCGCGGATATCCAATTCGTACCAAGCAATGCCATCTGCAGGCACGCGGACTACATGAGACTCCTCTCCCATAATCGATCGTATCTCAGGGCTATCTGGCAACTGAGCTGAGTAGTAGAAAACTCGTACCCCCCGCGCCCCCCGAAGCCAAAGATAGCGACGCAGGTACTCATTCGACATGCGCCAACTGACGGGCCTCTTTAAGCTCCAGTGATACTCACTAGAAACCTCTCCCTCAGCCACACCAAACTCTGGAAGCCCTAAATCATCAAAGACCATACGCTGGTGCTCGTTGCCAACGCAGCGAGGGGCCAATCCCAGCGTCATCCAAACTTTCTCTGCAAGGTTAAAGGTGTAGAAAGAGCCATCACCCCATGACGCTACGATGTAGTCGTAGCCTGAGATGGATGGCGTAAAGCTTGCGGAGCAGCCAAGAACCTTACCTGCCGGGACAGAGTACTCAACTACACCACAGGCTCCCTCGTCTAGAACCTCTAACGGGACTTCTTGACTAAGAGGCACCACAGCCATCAGCAAATGAAGATGCTCGGCCTCCGCTCCATACTGATCATGTTCATAGAGCGCAGCCACTTCCACCATCTGACGCGGAGACATCCCTACCGGAGCCAAGAGCTGCTTTAAGCGTTCTGGCAGACAGCTCAGAGGTAGTGGAAAGGCTTCTAAGTAATCAATAGTCATAATGTATTAGCCCACCCAATCATCACCCGCCCCAGAATCTCCAAACCGCTCGTGGTATAACTGCGAACCGAGCGCCATTACCTCCAAATCATTCTTCCCGACATCCGCAGCGGATCTGACTACTAGCTTTCTCTTCAGGATCGCCGTCTCAAAAAGAAGCTCTGGCTGCCCAGAATTGAGCACGGCTGGAAGAAGAAGATAGGCGCCCGCCCGCTGGTAAGCGGCCAAGAATCGCAGCAAATTGGCGTCGCTGGAAGCTTCCATAGTCTGCATACGCGAAACCACCATATGTGCCTTCCGATCCAACGGTTCCTCCGCCTCAGGAGGGGTCGACGTAATGAGGAGCCGGTAATGAGCTGGATATTCCCGAGAGATGCCCTGCACTACCGCTACATAGATTTCATCATTACGATCGACACTACCCAGGCGCTCACGCCAGCGTGCAAAGATTTTTCTGGCAGCTCCCGCGTCTGTGAACATCAGCGCCAAAGCTGGCGGGGCATTAGGAGCCAAGTCAGCAACGACAACACCTCGCCAGCCAGCCTGATTCCAAAGATGGACATCAATGACCGACCGCACACCTAGTTGACGATGATCACTCACCGAGCCGGGCGACATCAGGATGCCCTCACCTTCCCCGACGACTTCATCACTATGCCCCCTTAGGGGAGCACGCTTGATTACAGGCCTTGTGGGCTCAAGAGCAAACTCTGAATTGGCCATATCAGACCACGCAGTGATAGTGGAAAAGGACTGGCTGAATAGACGCTGCCGGCTGTTGCCGACCGCAACGATCATGGCAATCCGATCCAGCACTGCTTCGCTCTTGAACAACTGATCAAGGGTGGTCTCTAAATCAGGAACATGGCAAGTCGCGGCAAAGATGGTGACCGCCAGATGGATCAACGTCTGCTGAATTTCTTGCGTTCTCGCGTACGAGCTCACCGCCAGCCCGGTAGGCCATGCCACCGAAGCAGTCATGTCCTCATCATTTACACAGAATGCGGGCTCCGCATTCTGGCCAACCTCCTGAACGTTAACTTTGAAACACTCGGTGTGAGCTGCAACTCTGAGCTGGAGAGCGGTGGCAAAAAGAGCCTCAATAATGCCTAAGATGGCCTCTGCCAGAGGAATCGATGTCTCAGTGCATGGATGTTGAATCGAAACCAGCATGCCCTGCACCCGTGAGACGAGATACTGCGATCCCCCCTCATTGAAAATCATCGGGTAATCCGAGTTGCTTCCAGCCGGCTGACTGGCAATCTGGGAGAAAAGCTCAGCAACCTGCTCGGGTGTCTCCTGTTCAGGAATGGTTCCTTCCTCTCGCAGCTTCGTCTCGTGGCCAAGAACATAGAGCAGAGCATTTCGACTATGTATCAAACCCAACCGCTCCAGCACTTCTGGTAGTTGAGTAATTCGCCGAAGACTATTCTCATCTAAGTTTACGAGTTGGCAGGTTAGAATCAGATCCAACTCCCCCAAGCGTTTCTGGACTCGACCCTGAGACTCATCATCGAGCGGTAGCCCATTTGCGCAACCTTGCACCAGTCGGACGGCCTCCAGTAGATCGGGTAGATGGCGTAGTTCGACAGTTATCCAGACGAGGATCATTAATGTCGGAACAATCGACGCGGGAAGATCATGGTCTTCTTCAGCAGCAATAAACATCGATGCAAGCGAAAAGATGCAACTGGCGCGTGCTGCCCATAGAAGCCCCGCACTGCGATATGCCAAGGCGAGAAGCTGTGATGCTTCAATCATGGCCTCGGAGTACTCTTTCTTTGTCAATTGTCGGACTGCCTTACCTAGCAGCCTTATCATCTCGAAATTATCCTTAAAATCGAGCTGCCTTGCCCGCTTCAAAAGCACCAGAGCCCCCTGCCCCTCGCCCGTACGCTCTGTCACGAACAAGGCCATTTCATCTACCAGCGCAGCATAGCCTGGGTCATTGCCTGCGACATTGCCGAAAACCTCGATCAAGTTCGTTAACCGCTCCGCGGAAAACTCGCCTAGACCTCGCGCTTGTCGGAGTAAATCTGAGAACTGCGGCCAGAGCTCAGCTAATAGTTGCTGGTCATCAGCCAATGCGGCTCGATTGACGTCGAGGACAAGTATTGATGTCCTTGCTTCCAAAGCGTGATTCGGTCGCTCTAGCTCCGCCGCCATCAAGGTCAATCTTTCGCGTAGACGACGAACACGCTCATCGAGCTGAGCCTCCTCAGCTGTCAGGTGTTGATGAATTACTGAGTTGAAAAGCAACTGAGCCAAATTGCAAAGCAGCTCAAGGTTCTTGGCATGGTCGGTATCCAGAACCAACTGCTCGAATGCCTCGTACCCCTCATTTGTCAAAGCTATGTCATCGAACCACCAAAAGGCAGTCCAAAGCTTTTCGTAGTGAGCCTCAAGCTTCTGACGGTGACTGCCGTAGCGTGCAGCCAACCGGATGGCTCTTTCGAACCGACCATCTGTTTCGGTCCGAGGCCGCTCCAGGTTACGTGACAATTTGGCAGCTACGAGCGCTTCTGTCGCTCGTTGCATCTCCATTCCCTCGAACTCATCGGGACGTGCGAGCGCCTGCTCAAGGTCTTCTAATTGTTGGTTACGCGAGTAGTCGGACGGCCCCAGGCGGCGACTATCGGCTACCTCCTCCCCGACATGCAGATAATGGTAAGCCAAGTCGCTATGGCCATGATCAATAACCTTATCAACGATCCAGGTACGATCTAGGATCGTGACGACTACTCCGTACAGCTTTGAGAGTTCATCCTCCAATTGTGCACGCTTCTTGGCAGGCGCAAATTGGGCTGTAACGCAGATAATTTTCTTGTATCCGCGCTGAGTTGCAATGATTCCAGCGATATCATTACGTATCTTTTCCGCCCACTTCTTTTTCGAGCTGAACGCGAAAGCCCAGCGCTCCTGGCTAGCCGCAATATCGCCAATGTAGGTATGTTCGGCAATTTCCTCGGTAACAGGATAAGTCTCTGCATCCGCTTTACTATCACCTCCCCCTTCAGGCCCCGTGGATGGTTTGAGATTGGGGCAGATCATCCGCTCACACAATTTTCGACAGAAAATCTCGAAGTCATGCATCTCATTGCGTGAGGTGATGCTTTCCAAGCAGTACTCAAGCATCTTGGCGTCCAGCAGATAGGACACCCGATCAGCACTATCGGAGTAAAACTCCGGACGCAGTTTCCGCATAAAATGCGAAGGTGATAATCTTGAATCCTGCTCCCTAGCCATTGCCACCCCTAACTATCAAAATTTATATCATTCAAACTGAAACCGAATTTCCTCGATAACAGCATGAGCGGCCTCAACAAAGACACCCATGTTTATCTCGCGAGATTGATGATAGTGCGCACGCCGAATACTTCTCACCCCAAAATCCATTTCCGCCTGCTGCCAGTAGCCATCCTTTGAGTGCTCCATCCCCACGGAACCCACGGCATACTTTCCAGCTTCACCATCAATATTCACATGATGAAAAACATTACTAAAGTCAACCAATTTCTTGTCTTTTGTAGCCACCCACGAGTCTTGCTTCACCCCATCCAAGCCGTACTCATCCATATGGTTAGCCGCCTGAAGAAGCAATAAATCACTTGCCCCATTAAAAGCGATTGCTAACACCTCTGAAGGGTTGCGAGGGGACTTATTATCACTAGTTTTCAAAAAATTACTTCTAATCTTCTTTCTGATATCAATAATTTCCCTGCAGTCCGCTGGAGGCTCAGCAAAACAGTACTTTGCAATCTCAATCTCTGCAGCACTTAAGATATCGACCTTAGCTTCCAAGCAATCCAAATATTCCTTGAATTTATCTATGGGCTTGCCATTAACTTTCTTATCAACCAAATTCAAATATGCAATACATGTGAACGGCACAGCCATAACCGCTTGAGATTCAGGGGAAAGATCCTCAAACCCATAACTATCACCAGCCGCGTTGAAAATAGTTCGCGTGCTATTAGGGGTATCAATAAATCCAGGCAAATGCTCAGACAGAAAGGCCTCATAGTACTCTCTCGACCTATTAGCTGCCTCAGGTGGCATTTCCTTTAGCGCCAACCCTGGAGAAATGCAAATACTCTTGGGCGGACACCTCTGCAATAAACTAATCAGATTGTGCAACCCTTGAGCCTTTACAGACGACCATTTATTCCCATTTTTCACCACCTTCTCCATGCTTATAAGGATATTTGTATCCAAAGACAATGAAGTTTCTATTCCTCTTGCATGATTTCGCGCCACCACAACAGGGTCTAGCTTAGACTCGCCGCCTAAAGATCTACTTGGCTTAATAAACAGAGTTCTTTTTTCCATATACCCTACTTAAATTCTGAACTTAGACGGTGGCGGAGATTGAAGGTACTACGGCAGTGAAGACAGGCATCAAGCCTTACCCCCAAAGGAGGGCCCCCACATGCCGCATGGACAGCACGTCCGCCAATCGATACTGTATATATATACAGAAAAAAGCAACCCCCTCCTTTCAGCCATTACCTAAGCCCTCACGCCCATGCTCCGCATGCCGGGAGCCAAGACCAGCGCTTTGGTTAGCAAATCAACGGTGTGGCCATAATGGTAACGAACGATAGCCTGCTTGATGTTACGCATGACCAGATCAATCACTATGCACTACGCACGAGTACGAGACTTGAATTAGCAGAGAGCATGCTCGTATGATCGATACAGGCTGGATCGAAGCCTGCTGCCCACCTTGGCAAACCCGAATGGGACGATTCTCTTCTTACTTAATGCGTTTGGGATTCCCTGTGCGGATCTCGGCAGTGGGCACCGGCACTCCGCGAACAGAGGAGCCTCTACATGCAACGCATTTACTTGATCCCGCAAGAAGCCATCTCTCGCCTTAAGCAACGTGCTCGTCGCATAAAGCGAGAAAGGGATATCCCGCATCACGAAGCCCTTGAGATCACGGCCAAGGCCGCTGGCTTTGATAACTGGCATCAAGTCGCAGAAGCTGCGGAGCAATGCAAGCCGATTGAGGATGCATACCGCCGAGGATTTCTGCTGGCTTTCGACCCATCAGAAGTGCCTGACACAGAGGATGAGGACTCCCCTCTCAAGTGGGAGCCTTATGCTTTCAACCTTCTGCAAGATCGACTGTTTGAAAACTATGCCAGTCAACCTGACGAAGAAGATCCTGACGAAAGGCCGATTTCGGAGACGCTAGATCCGAGTGACCTCAAGGAGTACTTCAGCGATGACTGGGGCAGCATGTACTTCTTCCGACTGAAGCGCTCCGACCAAGTTGCCACAGCCGAGCAACTCTTGTCCCTAGTGGGCAAGCACTCGTTTTGGCCTCCACGCTTTGTCTTCTTCAAGGGAAAACTGGTGGATACATATGGGCAACCGGCTTTGAACGATGATGGAGAGGTGGTGGGCATTCGTTTCTAAAGCGAACCGCCTTCAACCTAACCATGTACGGTAACTCACAGACTTGTGATGTTCCGTACATGGCTTATCGTCATGCGAGATTGGATCGCTCCACCAATTGAGCCAGCATCCGGGCATCCTGGAGAGCATGGTGGGGCGGCCCCTCCCACTCGGCGGCGACCTCGTTGTCGCCGCTGATCCTCCCCGCCTCTACTCCTTCTGGTAACCCGCCCGGGCCTGCCAGCCACACCAGCAACGGCCAATCCCAATCAGGCGCATCACTGATGATCTCCACCGGACCGAGCTCCTGGAGAAAATCCAGCAACTCTATTCGTGCCTGCTCTGTCGTGCGTCCATAGGCCACCAGGTCCAGCTGTGGCAACACAATCTCCCGGACGAAGTCTGAGCAGTCGCCCTCCTCCCAAGCATCGGTCAGCTCGACATAGAACTCCGGGCCAGCAGGTACGACCAGAGCAAGGCTGATTAGCTTGCAGGTATAGCGGTTCAGGCTGGTGAATTCGGTGTCGAGATAGGCGCGGCGCATTCAGATTTCCTCGTCGCGCCCCCGAACCCAGTCGTGATCGGGGACGATCAACGTTCCAATAAAGTCGGCCTCCCGCTGTGCCATACCTCGCTCATGCTGTGAGACTGCAAGCGCCAGCATCTGGATGGCCGACCTGGCAACACGTAAAGCGCGCAACACCTCCTGAGTGAACACCTCCAGACGGTGATGTTCGATTTCAGGCGCCGGTCTGCTGTGCGCTGGATCGCCGAAGTCATGCAGCACCACGAATCGGTGCGTGCCCGCGTTACGGAGATCCTTTTGAGAACGCAGGATACCTGCGCTGCTGTCATAGTCCTCAGCAAGCTCCACAAGGCCATAGAGGGCACTGGCACCCCCACGAATAGCTCTCTCAACCTTTTCAGCAAGTGGCCGCATGCCCGTCGCCTTGTCAGGGCTTCCTCGCCATAGCTTGCCAAAGTAGACCTTATCGGGCGCTTGTCCGAATTCGAAGTAGTGGTTCGCCGTTACAGCGACCTTGTCGAGCAAATCGAGAGCCGTACGGTGCGCCAAGATAAGCGCAGACGCATCGGGGCCGTAGGTGGCGTAGTCAAGGGTGTCCGCAAATCGCCCCGTCGCTGGCCACACGCTTTCGTCGAGAGCACGCCATGCCAGGTCACGCGCGAGGATGAAGTCGCTCTTCAGTACATTGAACATGGCGAACACGGGTGGAGGCGTCCCACCTGCGCCTGACTCACGCTCTAGAATCCCGGGGAGCATGAGCCAGTCCAGCTTACCCAGGGCGGGATCGACGAGCTCGACGACTGGTGCAAGAGTCAGACGCTCGCGTTCGACCCACCTTATGAATGGATCTGTGTGTGGCGCTCGCGGTGGCGGATCGCCAAGTTCGCTGGCGAACGCTGCGATCTGTTTCGCGGCCTGTGCACCAGCGTACTGGACGACTCGATCCTGATGCCGATGCGCAATCTTGGCCAACATGACCGCCTCGATACGCGTAAGGTCTGAACAGCCGCCTTGCTCAAAAAGCCATAGCAAATCACGGGCTGCGGAGCTCGCCGCGACTCCGTTCTCCGGGTCAACCTCTAGCGCAGCAAGCCGTGCATCATGGGCTTCACCAAGCCGATAGCTGTTGGTGAACTGATTAGCAAGGTTTGTCCATGCTTGGGTTCGCAGCGATGAATCGGCATCCAAATCCTGAGCTACTTTCCAAAAGCATCGTCGCGCTTCGGCCCGATACTCCCGAGTACGCTCCTGGTGATCTAACCAACTTGGATCACGGGGCGGATTACCTGCCGCAGCGACAAGCCCGTTTGCCAAGTTGTAGGTAATACCCGCAGTGGGGAACAATCCGTAAAGCTCGCGAAACAACTCAAGACCTTCTTCAATCGCATCCCGTTGCCGAGTCAATGCGCCGCCATCAACCAGGATTGCCGCACGCAGGCCCATCAGGTTGAAGCGCTCAGGTGTATCAAGATCAATCTCCCGGGCTTGCCTCACCGCCTCAGCAGGATCGCTGTCCATCAAGGTGTTGAGATAAGCAGCCAGTTCGTAAAATCTGTCCAGCGTTGACCACACGGTACGGCTCCTATACCTAATGCGGCTCAAAATAACTGCATTGCTCTCATCACGACGACCGCCCTCAGTAGAAGCAGTAATCTACTTATCGATCGCCTCGACCAAACAACCAGCTATCTCCGTGAGCACATCAATGATTCGAGCCTGCTCTCGGTGGTCAAGCGGAGCAACCGCTTTTGCTACTGCTGTCGGGTAGTTTAATAAAGAGTGAAGAGCATCAAGATCGTTTTCGTTGAGATCAAGATTCAAAACAAGGCGCAGAGTCATAAGCCTTCCTAAAACCGATATAGATCTTCGTTCTCTGGCCACTACAGGCCCCGAGGGACAGAATGGCCCTCGGGGAGCCCCCGGCAGGGCGGGTTCGGGCAGAGCCCGCTACTCAAAGCCCCAATCGAGCTCATCGTATTTGAATGCTGGAGTGTTAGCTCCGAGTGCATAGCGACTCGCCGCCCCCCGAAGCTCTCGATCAGCCTGAACAGAAACCAGCAATCCTCCAGCTCCCGACCGACGCTGCTTCGCATGCCCATAGCGTTTTCTACTCTTCCTTGACACATGCCCAAGTGCAAGGCTGACCTGATCTGGTTCTACCTCATCTTTCAGATCCGCACTGAACTGATGTCGGAGACTGTAAGCACTGATTCCGGGCAATCCTGCTCGGTTCGCCGCCCGACTCAACCGCTTTTCAAAAGACCGGTTTTGGCCAGTGTCCTGAATAACCATTTCGTCACCTTCCAAAGAAACTTTCTTCAGGAGTAACTCGTTAATTTCTTCTCCCAGAATTGCCTTCGCATTGATAAGCAACGTCCGCTCAGGCTGTCCTGCACCCGTTAAATCAGAAACCTTGGCACCCTGGATGGTAAACTCAAGTGATTCCCCAACCCTACGCACATGGACGCCCTTTCTAAGTTCAGCGGGCCGGCATCCAGTCAGAACCAAAACAGCTGCGGGCAGCCAATCTATCGGCTTAAGTCTGGCCAAAAGCAAGACTCGCCAATCAGCAGGCAATCCACACAAGCTCGCTCGTTTTGACTGCCTTTTCCCATGACTCTGGCTCGCCGGATGATAAATAGGTTGTGGTGCTTGGAGCTGCTGAGAATAGATAACCATCGTCTGACGCAATGCACGTCGTTTATCGCGATCAAGCTCACGGTCGATTTCGCTCAACACACCCAGTAAGCGGTGCGCCATACCTCTTCGCCATGCATAACGCGCTACCACTGCGGTACGTCGACCAACCTTCTGGCTCACCGAATACTCATGCCAATGCATTTCTCCCATCCGTGCGGCCACTCTGGAGTATTCAGCAATGGTCGAATCTTTCAGGGGCCTATCCACGATAGCCCGAGCCAATCTCCTCAGATCGCCTTTATCCGATGTTCCAGGTTTACGCATAAGCCCTCCAGAGGTATCCCCCACCCATGCCGTGTCGAGGCGCTCGCTACGTGTCCTTCGTCCACTCCACTCGCGTCGGCTACGCCGATAAACCTCGAAACGGCTTTATTTTCGACCGCGATTTGCGTTCGAAAATAACGGTTACACCAGCCTCAAGTAATCGAGTTTCACAACAGCATCCCGCTCGCCGCTGGGCATCTCCCGGGGCCAATGGATTGGCCCCGGGAGTGCTTCAGGGTATTTGCCGACGCTCCGCATCAAGGGGCCGTGTCCTCGCAAGCTGCGGGCCGCACCACTCCCCTTGACCCGGATCGACGGCAAGAATGAGCAACCCAACCTGCAAACCTCATCTGTCATAAAACAGCAGCAAAAAGCACTCATAGGCGTGAAATCGCGTTGATTTGCATACCGGGACATTTTTTCGCATAGAAATGCATAGAAATAAGTTTCGCTGCCCGATTAATAAAGATTACTCATCTCTAGACCTAGGTACGCATCTGGTCGTCACTTCATACACCCGCCCAATCGCGCTCATAACTACTACAGATAATCTCGAAAAAATACTGGTTGATTTTTCATCAACATTTTATGCAACGACTCAGGCAGTTCGTATTTTGAGAAGACCTTATATCCCTCCTCACGACTGTAGAAAATATGCACTCCATCCAACTGCCCAGCAGAAACGCCACCAACTTTATGCGACGCATTCGGTAAGTCATTAAAAATCAGCTCACCGTCAATGTAGAGCGAGTTTGCAAAAAACTCAGCGTTACCGCTTCTGTACTTTGTCACTTGGTAGTGATAGACCTTCCCTGGCAGATTATTTAGTGGCGGCACATTCTCATTAAAGTATGACGTAGCCTCTTCACCCCACTTTTCAGGCCACCTTTCATAGGACTTCTTTCCACACCCAAGCAGCAACGCACCGCATACCAAAACTGCGACAATCATGGCCTTTTGCATCACGCTCTCCTCATCAGCGCCCCAGCACGGCAAGAAATCCGTACCAACGAAGCAAATATACTCTTTTGAGTATAGAACATTAAAGCCCCAAAGGGCTTCATCGTTCCTTTTGCGAGCGTGCGAAATGGAACTGAAACAAGCCATAGGCCAAGCATTCAAGGAGTTGAGGGTCAGCAGAGGTCTGCCTCAAGAGGCTGCAGGGGCCAGCCAGAGCTACATCAGTGATGTGGAGCGTGGGCTCAAAAGCCCCACGATCGAGAAATTCAACGAGCTAGCCACCAACATCGGCGTCCACCCCCTCATCATTCTCGCCAAGGGCTACATATTGGCTGGCGCCCCTGAAACCACCGAAGAGCTCCTAGCCTTGTTAAAAAAAGAACTCTTAAACCTAAAAGATAATTAGTCATACCTTTTCCACAGCAGCAGCTTGCCAATTACAAGAAAAGCTTTTTACATACTCGGAAAAACTAAAAGCAAAGCTACTAGCAGACGCCCCTGCCCCTCTGAAACATAAGCCAGGCGCGGCCTGTGAGCGATGTCACACTGTTTTTCCGTGAGCGATGTCACGTGGATGCGTGAGCGGTATCACGTGGATTCGTGAGTGATATCACGTGGACAAAGCTGCAACCCAGTAATTTCGAGGCCTCCGGGCGCGTGAGCGATGTCACGTGGACAACCCTATCCCCCAGCCTCTTTTCCACAGCCTATTCAATTACCACTTACGGCTCGTTGCTGCACCACCGGGCGAGCCCCAGCTTTAAGCACGAGACAATCCGGGCTCTCGTCTATGTAATTTCTTGCATCGGGGTAATAGAGCAAAACTCCCCTCAACTGCTTGAGAAAATTTGCTTTAAAACTGCGAACGCCCTGCGGCGTATCTTCATAGCCGCTTCCAAACTGACTTTTTAAACTAGCCCACGGGATTTTTGCTTCCTTATACCGCCCCGATCTCACAGCGACGTTTAGCGTAAACATTCTGTAAACGAGCCACGTATATATATCCATCGCCATGGGCGACTTACGTAGAGCCTGTAGAGCCTCCATCTTCAATGGCACAGGCGCCTTTGTAACGGCAGTATAAAAATCGGCACCAAGCGTCAAGCTACTATTCCACAGGCATTCATCATCAGGATGCCTTGGGTTCCAGAATACAAAACCATTCTTAGCTATTTGAATATTTTCAAAAGCCAAGGCTCCAGCATCTGAAACCTCGACACTTAGCTGAGACCTTAAAAGAGACAAAGTTTGCACATGCAGGGTTTTGATATATTTTCCATCACTAGGCAGCTGAAGTTTCTTAAGGAACTCATTCTGATTCCGCCCCAAATTCAATTCTGGAGAGTTCGTACGACATGCTTCAGTGCACATCCACGCAAGTAATAATCGCGGCATCATCCCGTAAGGCATTCCATATCTTGGATGTGCCATTATCGACAGCGTAAGTTTTGAAGTCCCTCGCTCAAAATACGTACACTTGGGATCTTTGTGCGGCAAAGTAGCTTGTGCCAAAAAATGAGGTAGAAAAGCTGTTGCTCCAGAGGCCTGAGCATCTTCAAACTCTAGAGCAACTGCTTCCTCGATAAGACTCCACTGGCGCTTACTGAGCATAAGCACCTCGCTGAGCAATTTTCTCAGATTTCCGCGGACGACCAGGTTTCCGCTTAACAACGGGGTCAACAGGAGCAATGACGTCCAGTCGGACAACATGCTGCTGTAACCAACGCTCGACATCCTCACGGCGCCAAAGCAGCCGCTTTGCGCCTGGTATGCGGCAGACGGGAGGTAATTTGGAAGGATTCTTTGAGTGCTGGTTTTTAACCGTCCCCGGGGCGCGATCAAGGATTAGCGCAAGGTCATCAACGGTAAGTAGTTTTTCGAGAGACACGAAAACATCCTCCCCCAACCGTTAGGTCAGGATTGGATGGGTTCGCGGCAGCACCGATGATTGACTGTCTGTGGCCTCTGGCTCAGCACATCAGACGGGATCCATTCGGACGCGGGGTTGTGCCCTCATCTGCTTCTCGCTCTCCTCCGCGCTCCACTGATTGGAATCCAGCCCCATCAAAGCTGGCAGCTTCGCGTCGTCAGGCGACCACCTTCAAGAGGCGTCCTTTCTTCCACCCGCACTACATCCGCTTTTTGCGTGGGTGGCACTGGACCGAGGCACCCTGCGACTCATCATCAATACCCTGCAGGCCAGCTGCTGAGCACCTAGAGACCAGGGCCATTTTCGGACCCCGCCAGTTCGATTACCTCTAGCTTAATGTTCAGCGGTCATTACCTCAACCACCTTGGCACACTCTTGTCACACTGACGCTGTGAATCATGGTGATTAAGCGTTATCGTCGATTACCGATGGCGTGGAAAAAAGCCAGATAAACAAAGAGCTACAGGCCTAAAGGCTGTATTTCCGGCTAAGACAGATGCGCTAGATTTTGCAGTTGCACTGCAAGGGGCCGACAGGGAAGGTTTCGCGGATCAGGGCGGGGCGTTCGACAGAGCTCATCAGGGAACCTCATTTCGGTAATCGCCGGGCAGTTTACCGGTCCATTTGCGGAATGCACGGCGGAAGTTGGACGGGTCGCTGAAACCCAGCAACTGGGCAATTTCATACAGCGGCAAATGCGTGGTGGTCAGGTACTGCAGGGCCAGCCGTTTGCGCACGTCGTCGAGCACCTGCTGATAGCTGGTACCCATCTGCGCCAGGTGCCGGCGCAGGCTACGGCCGCTGGTGTGCAGGGCGCTGGCGGCGCTTTCCAGGTCGGGGAAGTCGCCGGGGCGCGCCAGCAGCAGGCGGCGCACCCGAGTGAGCAGGCCGTCCTGCACATCGAGACTGGCCAGCAGCGCTTCGCACTGCTGCTCGCACATCTGCACCGTAGCCGGGTTGGCCAGCGCCATCGGCCGTTGCAGGTAGTGCTGGGGCAAGCGCAGCCAATGACAGGGCTGCTCGAACTGCGCCGCCACACCGAACACCTCGGCATAGCGCTCGGCGTAGTCCGGTGCAGGATGAGCGAAACCGACGGCCAAGCCCTGTAACTCTTCCCCCAGGAGAAAGCGCGCAATTGTGTGGATGCTGGTCAGCAGGCCTTCGGCGGTAAAGCGCGATTGCGGCCCCATGGGGAAAGACTCGACGGCGCGTAATTCCATGTCCTCGCCCTGCTCCACCAGCTCCAGTTCGAAGGACAGACCGAGCACGCGATAGTATTTCAGGGCGAACTGCAGCGCCTTGTCCAAATTGGCGCTGGACAGCACCGCGTAACCGAGAATGCCGTGGGTGGAGACGTTCAGGCGCTGGCCCAGCACCAGGCCAAGCGCCGGTTCGCCGCACCGCTCCAGCGCAGCCTGAGTCAGATGGTGAAAGTCGATAAAGGACATGCGGGCATTGGGACTGCCAAGCACTTCTGGGCGTACCCGCGCGGCGGCAAACAGCTCGGTACGTGCCAGACCAAGCTCTTCGGCCAGCGCCAGCAGTGCCTCGGCATAGGCAACGGGAACCAGTTCGGCGGTGAAATTGAGAGTTTGTTTCATGAGTTCGTTGTTCTGGCGACTGGCCGCAAATGACCTTCCCGATTGCGAACCTTAGCTCAGCGAATCCATGCTCGCTGCCCTGCTGCTGCCCCAACTTTCTGCCGGAAAAACGCACTGGCCGGATATGACTGTCACCTTGGCTGTTACGAACCTGTGCCTAGCGGCTTATGACGCCCATAGTGGGAACCAGTCAAACAGCGCAATGGAGTTCTCATGGCCAGCACTACACCGGAAGGATTGCAGATTCGTCCCAGACACATGGATTTCGATCTGCCCAACCCGCTGCCGCGCCACTGGAACGGCGGCGACGCCTTCAAGACCCATTTGTTCGATGCCATGTCGGTGTTGTTTCCCGACGGCGAGCGGTTCTTCATCGATTCGGTGCGCCACTTCCGCGACCGCATCGACGACCCGGTGCTCAATGAACAGATTCGCGGCTTCATCGGCCAGGAGGGCCATCACAGTCGTGAACATCTGGAGTACAGCCAGCGCCTGCGCGATCTGGGTTACGACGTCGAACGCATCGAGAAACGCGCCCAGACGCGCATCCGCTACACCCAGAAGAAGTTCTCGCCACAGCGCCAGCTGGCCGCAACCGCAGCGCTGGAACACATTACCGCGATCATGGCCGATGGCCTGCTGAGAAATGACGCGTACATGGTCGACGCTCACCCGGCCTTGGCTCGCCTGTGGCGTTGGCACGCGCTCGAGGAGACCGAGCACAAGGCGGTGGCCTTCGACGTTTACAACCAGGTGTGCGGCAGCCGCAAGCTGCTGCGGCGGGCGATGCTCATGGGCACTTTTTTCTTCGTGCTCGATACCACCCGTGGCCTGGCACACATGCTCAAGGTCGACGGCCTGCTGTGGAACTGGCGCGTATGGCGTGACGGCATTCGCTGGATGTGGGGCAAGGAAGGCGTGTTCCGCCCGCTGATCAGCACTTATCTGGACTTCTTCAAGGACGGCTTCCATCCCTGGGAGCACAACAACCTGGATCTGCTGTACGCCACCCGTGAGGAATTCGACGCTACCCCACTGGCTCAGGCCGGTGCCGCCTGAAACGCAGCACCTGCCACGTAATACAAACAAGCCCGGAATCTGTCCGGGCTTGTTTCGTGGCCCGGATTTTCTCTGAGCCTTTCCAGGGCAAACTCAACCCAGCAGAAATCTCATTGCATCGGCCGCGCTCTGCTCGGGAATTTCTTCCATGGGAATATGCCCGACACCCGGATAGACCCTGACCTGAACACCTGGCAGATCACGCTGCCAATGCGGCACATGTTTGGGTGAGATCCAGCGATCGCGATCGCCCCACATGAGCAGGGTCGGCGCCTTGATCAGCGCAACCCGCTCTGGCGTCGTGTGCAGCTCCTCCTTGTTGACCTTG
Organism: Pseudomonas alcaliphila JAB1; assembly: GCF_001941865.1. NCBI lineage: Bacteria > Pseudomonadati > Pseudomonadota > Gammaproteobacteria > Pseudomonadales > Pseudomonadaceae > Ectopseudomonas > Ectopseudomonas alcaliphila. Next base: position 4,178,198 of record NZ_CP016162.1, read on the forward strand.
AGCAGCACACGGAAGATCTCCATCATGCCGCGGCGGTTACCCGGGCGTCGCGACAGGTCGTAGTAGCGCTCGACCACACCTGGCTTGATTCGCCCCGGCTCACCGTAGACCTCCTTGATGCCCTGGGCGATCAAGGCGCGCGGCATCCACATCGGCATGGCGACAGTAGCACCGGGCAGCGCGGCCGCAGCGATCATCCACGGCACCTTGTGCATGGGATAACCGGCCGGGTCGATCAGCACCAGCTTGCCGACGCGCCGCGGCTGCGCCAGGGCGAAGTTCCAGGCGATATAGCCGCCAAGGGAGTTGCCGGCGATATCCGCCTTGCCCACCTGCAGGTAATCGAGCAGTTGGCCAAGCACGTGCATCATTCGCTCGACCGAATAGACGCCGTCGCGCGCCGGACCAGTGAGGCCGAACCCCGGAACGTCGAAGCGGATGATGCGGTAATGCGGGGCGAAAGCCTGCACCCACCCGTCCCAGGTGTGCAGCGAAGCGACCACGCCATGGATCAGTACCAACGCCGGTTTGTCACGGCTGCCTTCGTCACGGTAATGGACATTGAAGCCGTCAATCTCGACATAGCGAGACCCCTGAGCAGCATTGCCATAACGCGATTTCAGGCGCTCCAGCGGCAGAGGCCCGAAGCCCAGACGGGCGAAGCCTGCAGCCAACGGCGGTTGCAGGGAAGGTCTATTGGCAGACATGCGCGATACCTCGACACTTGCAGTAGGTATCCGCGATCAGAGCATGAGTAGAAGCCAAACACTGCCCAACCTAGGTTGAGCCAAGCACCGTCTTGATCGGCTGCTGCAACGCCCAGATCAGCGCAGTAGACCGAGGCCCTTGGCCCGCGCCACCGCCTGTGTACGCCGCTCGACGCCAAGTTTGCTGTTGATGTGACGGGCGTGGGTCTTGACCGTGTGCAAGGAGATGAACAGACGCTCGCTGATCTCCTGATTGGAACAGCCACGCGCGATCAACTGCAGCACGGCCAACTCGCGGCCACTGAGTTTTTCCGTCAGGCCGCCCGCCTCTACGACCACCTCCTCGTCAGAATCCCCGCTGCCTGGCAACTGCGCGAGCAGCGCGTCGCGCAGCGGACACGGCGGACGCAACTGCAGACGCTCACGTAGCCAGCGCGGCTGATGCTGTAACAGCTCGATGAAAGGTAGCAGCGCACCGCCCTGAGCGAGATCCAGGCAGCTATCGAGCTGCTGCTGCGCCTCCCGCTCTCGCCCGGTCTGCTTCAGTAACTGGGCGAGCTGCGCCTGCGCCGCCAGACCGACCAACTGACCACCCAGCCCCTGTGCACGCTGCTGCAACGCACGCAGACGGCGCTCCGCATGCTCCAGCTCGCCCTGTAAGCGCTCCAGAGCCGCCTGCTGCAGATCGATATGCAACGCCAGCTGCGGGTGAAACTCCGGCGCCAGTGCTCGCCCCTGCTCACCATAGGTTTCCGCCAACTGAGGCAGCCAGGCGGCAGCCAACTCCACCTGTCCTTGCCGCAGCCACAGCTCACACTTGATCAGCGTGATCATCGCCAGGTAGTAGATCGCCGGCACATCCCAGACATGCATCAAGCGTTCGGCCTCACCCAGCAGGGCAAACGCCTCGGCTGGCCGTCCATCACGCCCTTCCAGGCTGGCCAGCACGCAATAGCCAATCAACGCACCGACGTCGCGGCAAGCCCTGGCTTCGGCAATCCCCACTCGTAAGCGCTCCACGGCCTGAGGCTGCAGACGCAAACTGAGCAGATAGCCCTCATAAATCGTCAACCGCGCCCGCACCGAGTAACTACGCTGTGCCGGCAAACGCTGCACCAGCAGCAATCCCTGGTGCACCTCATCTTGCGCGCGCAGCACCTCACCACGGGCCTGTAACACACGAGCCCGCTCATAATGGGCAAGCGCCTCGAGCAGAGGATTGTCGATACGCTGCGCCAGCTCCAGGGCGTCGCGGTTCAGCCCACGCGCACGCCACAAATCGCCACGCACCATGGCCAGGTTGGACAACGCCGACAGGCACATGAAGTGCGGGCCATAACGCTCCGCCGGTAAACCGGCCAAGGCCTCGCTGCATTGCCGTTCGGCACGCACACCATCGCCACGGCCACGGGCGATGACCCCATCGAGCGCCTGCCATTGCGCCAGCAGGCTGCGCTGGGCGGCAGGCTCGGCAGCCGGCAGGAAGCGTGCGAGCTGATCAAGCAGCTCTTGGGCGGCATCCAGTTGGCAGGCCAATGCCAGTGCCCAGCCATAGAGCATGATCAGTCGTGGTGTACTGGCCAGCAGATCGTCTGGCAGATTGGTTTTCCAGCGCAGCAGCATGGCGATGTTCTGTTCCGCCAGCATCTGCTCCTCGGACAGGTTCTGCACCAGGCTGGCGGCCACGTCGGCCTGCCCCGCCAGCAGCGCCTGCTCGATGGCGGCATCCAGCATGCCTTGCGCAGTGAACCAGCGACAGGCACGCAGGTGGGCGCTGCCGTGCGAACGACTCAATCCGTCGGCAGAGCGCGCATTGAGCAAGTCGGAGAACAGGTGATGATAGCGAAACCAGTGCCCCTGCTCGTCGAGCGGTACCAGAAACACCTGATTGGCCTGCAGATGGCGGATGATCGCGGCGCTGTCATGGCTGTCACGAACCGCATCGCACAGCTCAGCGCAGAAGCGCTCCATGCAGGCGGTTTCATAGAGGAACTGTTGCACCTCGGCGGGCTGTCGCTCGATGACTTCCTCGAGCAGGTATTCACGGATCAGCCCTTCACCGCCGTGCAGTTGAAGCACCTCGCCAGCTTCCGCCAGTTCCTCGACAGCCAACAACCAGAGGCGTAAACCAGCGATCCATCCCTCGCTGCGCTGCAGAATCCCGCTGACCTGCTCCTTCTCGAGGCGCGCGCCCTGACTTGCCAACAGCGCGTCCAGCTCGGCAGCCGTCAGACGCAGATCCTGCTCGTTGAGCTCCAACAACTGTCGCGACAGACGCAGGCGCGCCAGGTGCCAGTCAGGCCGCTGACGGCTGGTGACCAACAGCAGCACACCAGGGGGTAAATGGTTGAGAAAGAATTGCAGACAACGATCCAGCACCGGCCCCTGCGCCAGATGGTAGTCGTCCAGCACCAGCAACAGCGGTTGACCATCATCGAGCTGCTGGGTCAGCTCATCGAGTAAACCGTCAAGCCACTGCTCGAATGCGAAGGGTTGGTGGCGCTGGCGCATCTTCAGCAGCCCGAGCGCTTCCTCGCCGAGGCCAGGGTAGAGCTGCTGCAGCCCGTTCAGGAGACGCTCGAGAAAGCGCCCGGGATCATGATCGCGCTCGCTCAGCCCGAGCCAGAGGCTGTGCCAGTGATCGGGTAGTCGTTCGCAGAACTCGATGGCCAGCGAGCTTTTGCCAAAACCTGCTGGCGCACTGACCAGCAGCAAGCGCCCTTGCAGGCCCTCTTCAAGACGCTCACACAGCCTGGGCCGCGGCATATGCCCTGCCGGCAGTGGCGGACGATAGAAACGCGCTTCCACCGGTGTGGCCGGCGTGTAGGGAAAACCTGGCGAGCGGGAGAGATCTGTCATCGGCCTATTCTTGGAAGTCTTCTATGTGCATCGGCGGGCTCGATCTGAACCCAGCCTAGCGACTTGCAATGGCCATTTGAAGCGCCCGCTACAGTCCGTAACGAAAAAGCCGGCGCAAGGCCGGCTTCGTCGTGTTGCTTGAGACAGGTTTTAGCGAACGCCAGCCTGACGCAGAGCAGCTGGGGTGTAATCGCTGCCAGCGGCCTTGTAGTTGAAGTCGTAGGCTTGTTTCTCCTCGTTCTTCATACCCAGAGCCAGGTAGCGACCGGACAGCAGGTCGTACAGGGTTTCCACGGTGTACCACGGCACTTGCTTGTCGTAGTAGTACTGGGCATGCGCCTCAGCTACACGCCACAGGGTGCCACGGCCGTCGTAGTGGTCGATCAGAGCGGCTTGCCAGGTGTCCTCGTCGATGTAGAAGTCACGCTTGGCGTAGATGTGACGCTCGCCCGACTTCAGGGTCGCGGTCACGTGCCATACGCGGTGCAGCTCGTAACGAGTCAGATCCTGATTGATGTGGCCAGCCTTGACGATGTCCGAGTACTTCAGGTTCGGCGAGTCCAGCTTGTAGGCATTGTAGGGGATGTAGATCTCCTTCTTGCCGACCAGCTGCCAGTCGTAGCGATCCGGCGCACCGTTGAACATGTCGAAGTTGTCGGACGTACGCAGACCGTCAGCGGCAGTGCCCGGACCATCGTAGGACACCTGCGGAGCACGGCGCACGCGACGCTGACCGGCGTTGTACAGCCACGCCAGACGCGGCTCCTTCACCTGATTGAGGGTTTCGTGCACCAGCAGCACGTTACCGGCCAGACGCGACGGAGCGGTTACGCGCTGCTTGAAGTAGAACAGTACATTGCTTTCCTTGCTCGCATCGAAGTCGGTCAGCGCATCACGGAAGGTGAACTCGTCCTGGAAGTAGACCAGCGAGTAGGAACCGTTCGGCTGCGGAGTCGCCTGGGTCACCAGACGACGCACGCTGCCACCGCGGTAGCGGGTGATGTGGTTCCAGATCACTTCCAGACCGTTCTGCGGGATCGGGAAGGGGTTGGCGGTCTGGAAGTTCTCCAGGCCGTTGCCACCTTCCACCATCCTGGTGTTCACCGCGTTCTGCTTGGTCGCCTCGAGCACTGCGGCCGGCAGGCTGGCCGAACGGTGAGTCGGATAGACCGGCATCCTGTAGCTGTCCGGGTAGCGCTTGAACATGGCCAACTGGCCAGGGGTCAGCTTGTCCTTGTACTGCTCGACGTTCTGCGCGGTGATGGTGAACAGCGGCTGCTCGTTGGCGAACGGATCGGCCAAAAAGCCTCGCGGATCGACCGCACCGGCGTTGGCCGGCAGACCGCCAGTCCAGGCCGGGATCGAGCCATCGGCATTCCCTGCCATCTCGGCGCCGACCGGAGTCAGGGTGTTGCCCAGCTTCGCAGCCTCGTCAGGCGACACTGCCGCCATCACGCTGGTCGCCAGCAGAGACAGGGTCAGGACACCGCTTTGCCACAGTTTTTTTGTTTTTTTCATTTGCATCATGATTCCTCGAAATTCCTGGCCGCTTAGAAGCTCATACCGAAGCTGAGTGCGACGAAGTCGCGATCATCAATGGTGGAGTACTTGCCATCAAAGAAGTTGGTGTAGGACAGGCTGGCGGTGTAGGTATTTTGATAGTCCGCATCAAGACCGAGACTAATAGCCTTACGCCCCTCCTCAAAGTTACCGCCAGGACCAGGCGAGTAGCCTTTTACATCGTGCGACCAAGCTACACTCGGACGCAGGTTCACACCCGCCAAGGCATTGGGGTAATCCCAGATGGCACGAGCGCGATACCCCCAAGAATCAGTGGTCGTGAAGCCATCACGATCACAGCCCTTGGCGACATTACCCAGATCAGGGTTAGGTCCAGCGGTACCAGTGTTTACCGTTTCGCACATGCCGCCGGCAGAACCGAAAATTGGATCACGGCCATAACGAATATCTTTTGTGCTTTCCAGACCGCCAACGTGTGTCCAACCGACTTCGCCAACCAAAGTCAGACGAGAAGCCCCCATGACCTGGTCGATGAAGTGGGTGAAGGTGGTCTGCAACTGAGTAATTTCCTTCCGTTTGTAGCCATGCAACAAACCATCCGAGCCAGCAGACAACGGCGAAACATCCGCGTAGGGATTGGCAACAACAGCACCGCCCAAAACAGTAATTTCCATATCACGCAATCCAGCATATAGCACATCTGTACTATTCAATTGGACGGGAGCATTAGGGCGATAGCTGATTTCCCCCGACCATGCCGTACCGGTAGGTAGGGTTGTAGAAAAGCTCAAACCATAAAGGCGGATATCCTCCGGGTACTCCATGAAATACTTACCAGAGCCCGCCAGTGGCAGCGCCCCTAATCTCGCAGCACCACCAATTGCCGCAGCAGGGGCAGCCCCCGCTCCTATAGCAGCAGCAGCAATACCGCTTGCAAATGCATTTGCGTTAGCCAATCCGGCAGCAGTCGGCGACACTCCACTGAAGATAGGCGCACGACTGTGGTAATTCATGAAATAAGCGCCAAACTCGGTATCCAGTGGCTCGAACAGATAACGAAAGGCAAGGCCCCACTGCCCACTGTCACGGGCATCCTTATCACCCGCCCGCTGCACGATCACACCTTCGTCGGGACTTCCCCAGGTTGTCCCCATCATGCCAAGCTGGCCCAAAATGGCGTCTGCCGCAGCCGGTGGCTGACCACTTGCAATCAAGGACTGCCTGGTCGCATCCCTGGTCGTCAGCACCGCTAAGTTGTTATCACAACCATCGGCGACAATATCAGCTTGCGAGAAGAACGTTCCGCAGTTATCGACAACCGTCTGATCCCACTCAAGTTGGTAGAAAGCCTCCATGGAAAGGTTGTCGGTCAGGCTCTGGGCCACATAAAACATATTGACCGGAATAAGGCCTTCCTTGATTTCTGCACCAGGACGGCGGAATGCGGCGACATCAACAGGGTTGATGGCATTGATGCCATTCTGAATAAAGGTGCTTTCACCCCAACTGACTACCTGCTTGCCCAGGCGTACCGAACCCGGCTGATTGCCGATGGCATAGTTGTGGTAGATGAATGCGTCGAGGATTTCACCCCCAGATGACTGGGCGCCCTCCTTGCGGTTGCTGTCGCTGATGTCCTTGAACTCACGCCCCTCGTCTTTCAGTTCGAAGTCGTACCAGTACTTGCCGCGCACGAATACGCCGGTGTCACCATACTTCAGTTCAAGGTCATGGATACCCTTGAAGATCTTCGAGAAAGTTTCGCCACGCTTGAAGTTGAGGTGGCCGTCATCGGAGGTCTGTGACAGGCCACGACCGCCATTATTAGCGCCAATCAGATCCTTATTAGGCTTCGAGGTCGACCAGCTAGCACCGACCGACAGCGACGAGTCGAACTGCCCTTCGATCTCACCGATATTGAAAGTGACGCCGAATGCCGGAGCGGCAAGGGTGGAAGCGAGGCTGACGGCCAGCGGCAGTTTTGCCAGGCGCCAGTAGGGTTTTGTTTTTGTTGTCATCGACGCTACTCCATGTGTTTTTTGTTATGGATGCTTGGACTATAGCCAGCAGGTGGTACTGCTTGATCCCTCGAAAGTGTGATTTGCAGCCCCCAGGCACTCTGGCTCGCAGGTTTCAGGCCCTGCCCCTAGCCAAGCATGGACGTGAAACAGCAATTAGCAAGCCAAACGCTTGTTTGACTGAGCGGTCACTTTCACCGCCCAGTCAATTCGCACCTCACAGCGTGGACAGGAACGCGCTGCCAGCCTCCTGCCACTGGGCGATTTCGACGCGGATGCGCTTCTTGTCCAGTTTGCCGACGCTGGTCTTGGGAATTTCAGTAACAAGCGCGATCTGCGTGGGAATCGCCCACTTGTTGATGTGACCTTGCTCGACGAAAGGCTTGAGATGCTCCTTCAAGCCTTTGGCGTCCAGCCCCTGCTCTTCACGCAGTACCAGCAGCGCAAACGGGCGCTCGCCCCACTGCGGATCGGGCACGCCCACCACCGCCACCTCACGCACCGCCGAGTGACGGCTGATCAGGTCCTCCAGCTCCAGCGAGGAAATCCATTCCCCCCCGGTCTTGATCACATCCTTGATTCGGTCGCGGATTTCGATGAAACCCATACCGTCGATGGTCGCCACATCGCCGGTGTGCAGCCAACCGTGTGCCCAAAGTTCCTCGCCCTTCTCAGGCTCACGGAAATAGCCTTGGGTCAGCCAGGGCGCGCGCAGCACCAGCTCGCCCTGGGACTCACCATCGCTCGGCAGCAATTTGCCATCGGCATCCATGATTGCGGCTTCCACCAGCGGCACCGGAATACCGGCCTTGATTCGATAGGTGGTGCGCTCGTCCTCGCTACCGGCGCGCAACTCTTCATTGAGGTAAGCGCAGGAGATCAGTGGGCAGGTCTCGGACATGCCATAGGCCGCGGTCAGCTGGATACCACGCTCCTTGGCCGCCTCGTAGAGGGAGCGATTCAGCGCACTACCACCGATGATCATCTTCATGCCGCCGAAGTCATGGCCCTGCGCCCCCGGTGCACTCAGCACCATCTGCAGGATGGTCGGGACGCAGTGGGAGAAGTTGACCTTCTCTTCCTTGATCAGGCGGCAGAGCATGTCCGGCTCGTAGCGGCCGGGATATACCTGCTTGACCCCGAGCATGGTGGCCACGTACGGCACGCCCCAGGCATGCACGTGGAACATCGGCGTAATCGGCATGTAGACATCGTCATTGCCCAGCAGGCGGATGCTGTCCAGGCCGCCCATGGTGGTCGCCATGGACATGGTGTGCAGCACCAGTTGCCGATGAGTGAAGTACACGCCCTTGGGGTTACCAGTGGTGCCAGTGGTATAGAAGGTCGTAGCCACCGAGTTCTCATCGAAATCGGCGAAGTCATAGTGCGGGCTGGCCGCAGCCAGCAGGCTCTCGTACTCGCCAACGAGGTTCGGCAGCTCGGCGCTCTTGTCCACGCCATCGGTCAACAGCAGGGTCTTCTCGACAGTGGTGAGCTGCCCGGCAATGCCGTTGTACAGCGGCACGAACTCACTGTTGACCAGCACGAAACGGTCTTCGGCATGGTTCATGGTGTAGAGAATCTGATCCGGCGACAGGCGGATGTTGATGGTGTGCAGCACCGCACCAAGCATGGGAATGGCGAACATGCACTCCAGATAGCGATGGCTGTCCCAATCCATCACCGCCACGGTATCGCCGGCCTTGACCCCCGCCTCGCTAAGCACGTTGGCCAGGCGCGCGACACGCTCGTTGAAGGTGGCATAGCTGTAACGCAGCTTGTCGCGATAAACGATTTCACGGGTCTTCTCGTAACGACTACCGGAGAGCAGCAGACGCTTGATCAGCAGCGGATAGGCGTGGGCGTTGTTGGCGGGAGGGATCAGTCGAGTCTGCAGCATGAAATCACCTTGAGGCACGCGAGGAATAGGTATGCAACGACTCTAGAGCGGCTCATGCACAGCTAAATCAGCCCAAAGAATGATTTGCCACGTGACCCTATGGCCACTTTTGGTCACAGGTTAGAATCAATCCAGCTAGTCAGTCCTGAAACAGGCTTCATCGCCCCATACTTTCGTTCGAGGTAACACCATGTCCGATATCGTCATCGTCAGCGGCGCCCGTACTCCCATGGGCGGTTTTCAAGGCAGCCTGGCCAGCGTGCCAGCTGTCGAGCTGGGCGCTGCCGCCATTCGTGAAGCAGTCAAGCGTGCCGGTATCGAGCCAGCCGACGTGCAGGAAGTGATCATGGGCTGCGTACTACCTGCTGGTCTCAAGCAAGGTCCGGCCCGCCAGGCTTCGCTCAATGCCGGACTGCCCCCTGCCACCGGTTGCACCACCATCAACAAGCTGTGCGGCTCGGGCATGAAGGCGGTGATGATGGCTTTCGACTCGCTGAAGGCCGGCAGCAACCAGGTAATGATCGCTGGCGGCATGGAAAGCATGTCCAACGCGCCCTATGTGCTGGAAAAGGCCCGCACCGGCCTGCGCATGGGCCATGGCGAGATCAAGGACCACATGTTCCTCGACGGCCTGGAAGACGCGCGCACTGGCCGCCTGATGGGCTCCTTCGCCCAGGAAACGGCCGACCAGTACGGCATCACCCGTGAGGAAATGGACGCCTATGCCATCGAATCGCTGCGCCGCGCGCAGGCGGCGATCAAGGACGGCTCGCTGGACGCGGAGATCGTCCCGGTCACCGTCACCTCGCGCAAGGGTGAGGTGGTGGTCAAGGATGACGAACAGCCGCTGACGGCCAACCTGGACAAGATCCCGACACTCAAACCCGCCTTCAAGAAAGACGGCACCATCACCGCCGCCAACGCCAGTTCTATTTCCGACGGCGCCAGCGCACTGCTATTGATGACTGCTGATGAAGCCGCCAAGCGCGGTCTCAAGCCGCTGGCCAAGGTGGTTGCCCATGCGACCCAGAGTCAGGACCCGAGCGAGTTCACCCTGGCCCCCATCGGCGCCATGAGCAACCTGCTGAAGAAGACCGGCTGGAGCAAGGATGAGATCGACCTGTTCGAGATCAACGAAGCCTTCGCCATGGTGACCATGCTCGCCATGCGCGAACACGGCCTGGATCACGCCAAGGTCAACGTCTTCGGCGGTGCTTGCGCCCAGGGCCATCCGGTCGGTTCCACCGGCTCGCGGATCATCCTCACCCTGATCAACGCCCTGCAGAAGAAAGGCGGCAAACGCGGCGTCGCCTCGCTGTGTATCGGCGGCGGCGAAGCCACTGCAGTCGCCATCGAACTGCTGTAAGCCAGCCCATCACCAAAGAGCCCCGCAGTTGCGGGGCTCTTTCGTTTAGCAGGCTTTTGCAAACTACCGCTAGCGCATTTCGGTCAGCGCCAGCTTCACACCGATCCCGACCAACACTGCGCCCATCAGCCGATCGAACCAGTGCCCCATGCGGGCAAAGCCGGCGCGCACGCGCTGCTGGCTGAACAGCCAGGCCACCAGGCAGAACCAGAACGCGGTGGCCAGCGCCAGATAAAGGCCGTAACCGGCCTGCACCGCCACTGGGGTATGCGGGTTGATCACCACGGTGAACAGCGACAGGAAGAACAGCGTCGCCTTGGGATTCAAGCCATTGGTGATGAACCCCGTGACGAAGGCGCCACGACCGCTGCGCTCGCCGGCTGCCAGATTCAGCTCGGCACTGGCCGGGTCGGCAGGACGCGCGCGCAGCGCCTTGATGCCGATATACAGCAGGTAGGCTGCTGCCAGCCATTTCAGCGCGTTGAACAGGACGATGGACTGCGACACGATCAGGCCGATACCGAGCAACGAATAAGTGACGTGGACCAGAATCCCGGTACCCACTCCGAAGGCGGTGAACAGTCCCGCGCGGCGACCGTAGCCGACGCTCTCGCGCACAACGATGGCGAAATCAGGCCCAGGGCTGGCCACCGCCAGCAGGTGAATCAGGGCAACGGTGAGAAATTCAGTCCAGTACATGGTGGCTCCGCATCGACGCTGAAGGTCTGGTAGGCTCGCCAATCTACTCTTGCGACCCTCCTGCGAAAAGGTACAGCTGATGAGCAACAGCCCACGCGCCGTCTTCCTCGACCACGCCTCCCTCGACCTTGGCGACCTCGACATGCAACCGCTGCATCAGGCCTTCGCCGAGCTGACCCTGCACGCGCACACGCGTCCGGATCAGGTCGCCGAACGCCTGCAAGGTGCCCAGGTCGCCATCAGCAACAAGGTGCCGTTGGACGCCGCCACCTTCGCTGCCTGCCCAGAGTTGAAACTGGTTCTGGTAACCGCTACCGGCACCAACAACATCGACCTGAAAGCCGCCAGTGCCCATGGTGTGACCGTGTGCAACTGCCAGGGCTACGGCACCCCGTCCGTGGCACAACACACCTTGATGTTGCTGCTGGCCCTGGCCACGCGCCTGCCCGACTACCAGCGCGATATCGCTGCAGGTCGTTGGCAACAAGCCAGTCAGTTCTGCCTGCTCGATCACCCCATCGTCGAACTCGAAGGCAAGACCCTGGGCATGCTCGGCCATGGCGAACTGGGCGGCGCCGTCGCCCGTCTGGCCGAAGCCTTCGGCATGCGCGTGCTGCTTGGCCAACTGCCCGGCCGCCCCGCGCGCGCCGATCGCCTGCCGCTGCACGAACTGCTGCCACAGGTCGATGCGCTGACCCTGCACTGCCCCCTCAACGAGCAGACCCGCAACATGATCGGCGCCGAGGAGCTGGCTCTGATGAAGCCGCGCGCATTCCTGATCAACACCGCGCGTGGCGGCCTGGTCGACGAACAGGCCTTGGCCGATGCCCTGCGCCGTGGCCATCTGGGCGGCGCCGCAACCGACGTGCTGCTGCAGGAACCACCGAAGGACGGCAACCCGCTGCTGGCCGCCGACATTCCCCGCCTGATCGTCACCCCGCACAGCGCCTGGGGCAGCCAGGAAGCGCGCCAGCGCATCGTCGGCCAGGTCGTGGAAAACGCCGCTGGTTTCTTCGCCGGTGCGCCGCTGCGAGTCGTCGGGTAAGCTGCGCAGCTTTCTTGTAGGAGCGAGCTCTGCTCGCGAACACGGTCAACAGCAAAATCTTCGCGAGCAGAGCTCGCTCCTACACCGCGCGCCGTAAACAGATTCTCAGGAAATACCATGGACCCGCGAAGCGAAGTTCTCCTGCGCCACGCCGAGCTGTTCAGTGGCGAGCTGTTACTGGCCGGCCTGCCGGCTGACGACCTGCTTGGCGCCCTGCCTCAGGCTCGTGGCTGGAACTGGCATGCGGGCGATCAGGCACTGCTCACCGCACGCTTTGCCGGTCGCAGCCACTTTGACACACGCCTGCCGGAAGGCGACTACCGCGCCGCTGCGCTGTTCCTGCCCAAGTCACGCGAGCTGACTGACTACCTGCTGCAAGCGCTGGCCTCGCGCCTGGCAGGCAAACCGCTGTACCTGGTCGGTGAAAAACGTGGCGGCATCGAGCGCGCGGCGAAGCAGTTGGCCGCCTATGGCAAGCCGCGCAAGCTCGACAGCGCGCGACATTGCCAACTCTGGTGCGTCGAGGTGGATCAAGCGCCAGCAGTACCCGATCTGCATGCCCTGGCACAGAGCTACCCATTGCAGTTGGCCGACGGCGCACTGGAGATCGTTACCCTGCCTGGCGTATTCGCCCATGGCCGCCTGGATCGCGGCAGCGCATTGCTGCTGGAGCATCTGGATGACCTGCCCAGCGGCCACCTGCTCGACTTCGGTTGCGGCGCTGGCGTGCTCGGCGCCGCGCTCAAGAGGCGTTACCCAGACAGCGAGCTGAGCCTGCTGGATGTCGACGCCTTCGCCCTGGAAAGCAGCCGCCTGACCCTCGCGCGCAATGGCCTGTCAGCCAACCTGATCGCCGGCACGGGCATCGAATCGGCACCCGAGGGACTCAGCGCCATCGTCAGCAACCCGCCGTTCCATCAGGGCGTGCATACCGACTACCAGGCCAGCGAGAACCTGCTGAGCCAGGCGGCTCGCCACTTGATAAAAGGTGGCGAGCTGCGCCTGGTGGCCAACAGCTTCCTCAAATACCCACCCCTGATCGAGCGTCATCTCGGCCCCTGCCGCACCCTGGCCGAGGCGGACGGTTTTCGCATCTACCAGGCCTTTGCAAAAAGCCCGTAGGGGGGCCGGGCGGCGCTCCGCTTCAGCCCACCGACTTGCTCGCCCGGCGTGGGCTAAAGCCCACCCTACAAGATGACTGACGTTGATCGACGGGCTTGCCCTGCACCGAGCGCTTGGGCACAATTGCGCCCGTCCTAGGGGAGTAGTCTCCCGCGAGCGTCCTGCTCGCCCGGTATACGTCAACACACTTGCTCCGCAGAGCATGGCGTATACGACCCAAGGCCTACATAGAGAGGCCTGCGGTTTGACAAGACCTATGACACGCACAACCTATACCCGGGGCGGGAAGGTCGTTCGTGTCATAAGCCGTGTCGACCCGCCCCTGTAGGAAACCTGATGCTGGAATCGCTGTTCGTCCCCACCCTGATCGTTGCCCTCGCCGAAATCGGTGACAAGACCCAGTTGCTCGCCCTGCTGCTGGCCGCCCGTTTTCGCAAACCCTGGCCGATCATCTGGGGCATAGTCGTCGCCACCCTGGCCAACCACTTCGCCGCTGGCGCCGTCGGTAACTGGGTCGCCGGTTTCTTCTCCCCCGCCACTCTCAGCTGGATTCTCGCTGCCAGCTTCGTCGCCGTGGCGGCCTGGACCCTGGTACCGGACAAACTCGACGACGACGAAGCATCCGGCCTGAAGAAATACGGTCCCTTCCTCACCACGCTGATCGCCTTCTTCCTCGCCGAGATGGGCGACAAGACCCAGGTTGCGACCGTGATGCTGGCCGCGCAGTACCCACACTTCATTCTGGTGGTGGTCGGCACCACACTGGGTATGTTGATCGCCAACGTACCGGTGGTGCTGGCGGGCAATTTCGCCGCCGAACGCCTGCCGCTGACCCTGATCCGCCGCCTGGCCGCCTGCGCCTTCGCCGCGCTGGCAATCTATGCCGGCTACCAGGCACTAAAGCTGAGCGGCCTGATCTGACGAATCACTGACGTCAACGAGCCGGCATTTCGGCCAATCCCAGCCCCCTCCTCCCTGCTGCTAAAGTGCCTGCCACGTCACATGGAGACGGCCTGCAGCCGGGAGGACAGCATGTCATTGGATGATCGCAAGAAGCTGGCATGCCAGCACATCGACCTGGTCTGGAACAAGGGGCGCCTGGCGCTGGCTGAACAACTGCACAGCCGCGATTTCCTCTACAAGAGCTCGTTCATTGGCAGGCCGCTTGGCAGCGCCGGCTTCGTGCAGATGGTGCAGGACATCCGCCTTGCAATGCCGGACCTGCAGGTGGTGATCGAGGAGTGCATCGCCGAAGGCTACAAGGTGGTGACCTGGAGCACCCTGATCGGCACCATCCAGAAACCCGCACTGGGCTACCCGCCCAGCGACAAGGTGCTGAGCATCTCGGCCATGGCGTTCTGGACGTTCACCTCCGGCAACGAAATCCAGGAAATCTGCACCATGTTCAACATGGAAAGCTTCCGCGCTCAATTGGGTCTGCAAAACCGTCCACTTGCCGAAACCGCCCTGCCCTGAAACGCAAACGGCGCGCCGTGAACAATCACGCCGCGCCGTTTCCTGGCCCGAAATTAACGCCCGGCCTTGGCCTGCTCGTACAGCGGCATGACCTTGGGGATCGCCGCCTGCAGTGAGGCGATACGGCTGCTGGACGACGGGTGGGTACTCATGAACTCGGGCGGTGCACCACCACCGGCGGCCTCCATCTTCTGCCACAGGCTGATGGCCGCATTCGGGTTGTAACCCGCGCGGGCGGCCAGCTCCAGGCCAATCAGGTCGGCCTCGTTCTCGTTACTGCGGCTGTTGGGCAAGGTCAGGCTGTACTGCACCACCGTATCCGCCATGGCCATCCCACTCTCGCCCAGTCCGAGCAGGGCACTGGCGCCCTGTTTGGCCACCTGAATACCGTAGGCCTTGGACATCGCTTCACGGCTGTGCTCACGCAGGGCATGCGCCATTTCGTGGCCCATGATCGCGGCGATTTCATCGTCAGTCAGCTTCAACTGCTCGATGATGCCGCTGTAGAAGATGATCTTGCCGCCTGGCCCGCAGTTGGCATTGAGCTCTGGACTCTTGATCAGATTGACCTCCCACTGCCAGTTGGCAGCATCCGGACGAAAACGCGGCGCCTGCGGGATCAACCGTGCGGCAACAGCCTGCAAGCGCTTGGCATTGGCACTGCTCTTGTCCAGCACACCGTTGCTCGACGCCTTGCTCAGCGTCTGCTGATAGGACTGCGCATACATCTGATTGACTTCATCGGCTGACAGCATGCTGAACATGTACTGCTTGCGCTCTACGCCCACCACACCGCCGCTGGTGGTATTGACGGCCTGACAACCGGCCAGCACCAGTGCTGCAGCCAGGCCACTCAGGTAAAAAGCCTTACTCATCGAGCCATCTCCTGGAATCGGAATCACTATGCTAGGCCTCGCCCCCGGTCCGGGCAACCACAGCGGTTGCGCATCTCTGGCACGCTTTTCCCGCTGAAAGCGTCATCGACCATGCCGTTTGCGCCAAGCGATTAAAGTTACGCTGCGCCCTTGCCGCTATCCCTTGGTGGACACATTGAGCCGGGGAGCCCCCATGAAGTTCCGATCCATCCAGTTTTCCGTTGCCTTTCTCGCCGGAGCGAGCGTACTGGCCGTGGTGGTTGCGCTGGTACTCTACGCCCTGTTCGCCAATGGGCGAACCCAGCAGGTGGTGCAAGAAAACACCCGCGGCCTGTTGCAGCAGGTCATCGAACAGCGCCTGGTAGCGCTCGCCGAGGCCCAGGTCGGTCGGTTGCAGCGGCAGTTCGAGGCGCCCATGACCCTGGCCAAGTCCGTGGCCACGCTGAACGCGCGAATGGCTCCGGGCAATGAAAGGCTGCAGCTGAGCCGCGAGGAGCTGTCCTCGCTGCTGGTCAGCTATCTGCAGGACAACCCCGACTTGCTGGACTTCTTCATCGGCTGGGAGCCCAACGCCTTCGACCAGGACGACGCAAACTACGCCGGACGCGAGGCCGAGGGCTACGACCAGACCGGACGTTTCATGCCCTGGTGGTACCGCGAGGGCGGCGCCTTCAAGGTACTGCCGCTGACCGCCGAACAGATGGAGAGCGAGAAGCGCCTGCCGACCGGCGTGCGCGAGGGCGAGTACTACCTGTGCCCGAAACAGAGCAAGCAGCCCTGCGTCATCGATCCGGCCGCCTATGATTTCGGTGGCAAGCAGGTACTGGTGTCCTCCTTCAACGCGCCCATCGTGGTCGACGGGCGCTTCCTCGGCGCGGTGGGCAACGACCTGGCGCTGGATTTCATCCAGGGCCTGCTGGAGCAGGTCAAGGGCGAACTATATGGTGGGGCCGGCGAACTGGCGCTGGTGGCCGCCAACGGCACCCTGATTGCCGCAACCCAGGACGCCGCGCTGATCAGCCAACCGGCTTCGCGGGTGCTGCCGGAGGACCTGCTGCAGGCGCTCAAAGGCGGCGACAACCACCCCATCGTGCGTCACAACGAGGCCCAGCAGCTGTTCGAGCTACTCTACCCCTTCCAGGTCGCCGGCACCTCGACGCGCTGGACCCTGGCCATCGCCCTGCCCACCTCGGCGGTGTTCGCCGAACTGCAGCAGTTGCAGTCCGACCTCGCCGCACAGGCGCACGAGGACACCCTCGGCATGGCCCTGGTGGGTCTGCTGATTGCCGGCCTCGGGCTGCTGGTGGTCTGGCTGGTCGGCTACGGCATCGCCCGCCCGCTGCGGCAGATGGTCGGCATGCTCGACAATATTGCCAAGGGCGAAGGCGACCTCACCGTACGCCTGCAGGTCGATCGCAAGGACGAACTGGGGCAGATCGCAGCGGGCTTCAACGCCTTCCTGGCCAAACTGCAAAGCATGATCGCCGCCGTGGTCACGTCGGTGCAGCAGGTCAGCGACTCCTCGGAGCACACGGCGGACATCGCCATTCGCACCAACCAGGGCGTGCAGAAGCAACTGGCCGAGATCGAGCTGGTGGCCACGGCGGTACACGAGATGACGGCTACCGCGCAGGACGTCGCGCGTAACGCCACTCATGCTGCCGAGGCGGCCAACCACGCCGACCAGGCGGCCAATCAGGGCAAGCAGGTGGTGCAGGAAACCTCGGCGGCCATCGCCGCACTGGCCAGCGAGATCGGCCGCGCCGTGGGCGTGGTACAGAACCTGGCCAAGGACAGCGAGAACATCAACGCCATCCTCGTTGCCATACGCGGCATTGCCGAGCAGACCAACCTGCTCGCCCTCAATGCCGCCATCGAGGCAGCCCGCGCCGGCGAGCAAGGCCGTGGTTTCGCCGTGGTTGCTGACGAGGTACGCAACCTGGCGCAGAAGACCCAGCAAGCCACCGAAGAAATCCAGAACATGATCCAGCAACTGCAGCAGGGCACCCGCGAAGTGGTCAAGGTGATGGAGCAGAGCCAGAGCAAGACCGACGACAGCGTGGAGCACGCCAACCAGGCCGCTCAATCGCTGGAGTCCATCACCCAGGCGGTGTCGGTGATCAATGACATGAACACGCAGATCGCCAGCGCCGCCGAGGAGCAGAGCGCCGTGGCCGAGGACATCAACCGTAACGTCACCAATATCGGCCTGGTCGCCAACGAGGTGGCCAGCGGTGCCGACGAAGCCAGCCAGGCCAGCGCCCAACTGACCAAGCTGGCCGAACAGCAACGCAGGCTGATCAACCAGTTCAAGGTGTAAGGGACTTCATCAGGTAGGGTGCGCCGCGTGTTCAGCCGGGGCGGCCCCTCGACACCCTGCGCAGGCTCAAGCCGGAGTGAGGCACTCCGGCGCATCCAACCGCGGATCGTTGACCAGCGTTGCCAGCGCGCGCTCACGCAGCGCCATCTGCGGCTTGAGCAGTAGCGCTGCCAGTTGCTCGGGCGGCGTGTCATTACTCAACCACAACGCCTGTTCGTGCTCGCCGAGAATCAAGGGCCGCCGCAGCGTGGCAGCTTCCTGAGTGATCAGCGCTACGCTCAGGTACTCCTGCCCGCCCACCGGATAAAGCTCCCACAACGCCGCGAAATACATCAGCGGCTCACCGCTGCTCATCCAGTAAGGCCGCTTGCGCGCGCCCCCGCGCCATTCATAGAAACCGTTGGCCGGCAACAGCGCGCGACGCTGGCGAAAGGGCTCACGGAACATCGGCTGCTCGGCCAGGGTTTCGGCGCGGGCATGAGCCGGGGTCTTGGACAGATCCTTGAGCCAGGCCGGCGTCAGCCCCCAACGCGCCGCGGCCGCTTGCGGCCCTTGCTCGCCAGCACGCAACATCAGCACCTGGCCATTGGGCGCCAGGTTCCAGTGCGGCTTCTGGTCAGCAGGAAAGCCGGGCAACGCCGCAAAAGCGGGCGACCAGCGGAACAGGGCATAACGTCCACACATGAAACGACTCGACAGGCAGGGGGCGCGTCAACAGAGCAACACGCCCTGAAAGGACTCTGGCTCATCGCCAGGCACAGGTTGCGCCGCATTGTACTCAGCGATCAGCGTACGCGCCCGCTCGGCGTAGTCATCAGCGACGCCCAAACCGAGCAAGCCGCACGCCGGCAACTCCCCCACCGCACCGACCAGATGCTGACCGAGCAGGTGCGCCTCGACGCCCTCACTGGCCAGCATGTCCACCAGCATCTGCCCTTCCAGCAGGTTTTCCGGCTCGTAGATTCGTTGCATCAGTCGTTCTCCCCGCGAACGTCCAACTCCCACTCGGTGCCGTCCGTACGCAGCTCGAACTCGATCGGCCGGCAGCACACCGGACAGTCTTCGATGTAGGACTGATCACCACCCGACAGATCCAGCAGCGCCTCGGCCGGCTCGCCGCAATAGGGGCAATAATACAACTGGCTTTCCAGCATCGCGGCCTCCTTGTGACTTGGCGTTATAATCGCCGGTCTACTGCTCACCCTGTTTAAGCAGACCCCCTTTCAACCTTAGCCGTTCTAGAACAAGAGAGCATGATGGGCGCATTCGATGCCATCCGACCCTATGCCGATGCAGAAGTGCGCCCCGTACTAGCGCGCCTGCTCGCCGACCCGGCGTTTCTCGGCACCCTCACCCGTTTTCGCTTCCCGCGCCTGGCCGGGCCACTCGGTTGGCTGCTCAAGCCGCTGATCGCCGCACGGCTGCGCAGCGAGTTCGCCAGCATCGATTCGGTCTCCAAGCTGCAGGAAAAGATCGAGCCCTATATCGATCGCACCATCGAGCATGCCAGTGATGGCATCAGCTACTCCGGCCTGGAACACCTGCAACCGGGCAAGCCCTACCTGTACCTGGCCAACCATCGCGATATCGTCATGGACCCGGCCTTCGTCAACTACGCCGTCTATCACGCCGGCCTGCAGACGCCGCGTATCGCCATCGGCGACAACCTGCTGCAGCGCCCCTTCGTCAGCGACCTGATGCGCCTGAACAAGAGCTTCATCGTGCACCGCTCGATCAGCGGGCGCCGCGAGAAGCTGGCGGCCTATCAATTGCTCTCGGCCTATATCAACCACTCGATTCGCGAAGATGGCGAGTCGATCTGGATCGCCCAGGCCGAGGGCCGCGCCAAGGACGGTGACGACCGTACCGACTCGGCCATCCTCAAGATGTTCCACATGAGCCGCAAGGACGAGCCGTTCGCCGAGGTCATCGACTCGCTGAACCTGATCCCGGTCTCGATCAGCTACGAGTACGATCCCTGCGACCTGGCCAAGGCCCGCGAACTCTGCGTGCGCGCCGCCACGGGCAGCTATACCAAGGCGCCGGGCGAAGACGACGCCAGTATCGCCCTGGGCATCACCGGTTACAAAGGGCGCGTGCATCTGCACTTCAGTCCGCCTGTCGCCGGTCTGGAGGACACCAAGCAGCTTGCTCAGGAGATAGATCGTCACATTCTCGGCCAGTATCGCCTGTTCCCCGTGCACTACCTGGCCTACGCCATGTGGGAAGGCCGCGAGGCCGAGCTGAACGTGCCAGCAGCAAGCGACGTATTCGATGCCGCGGAACTGGCCAAGGCCGAAGCGCAGTGGAACAAACGCCTGGCCGCCTGCAGCGCCGAAGAAAAGCCGTTCCTGATCCTGCAGTACGCCAATCCGGTGCGCAATCAGTACCGGATCAAGGCGGGTCTGCCTCTGTAAGAAGCCCGCGCTACAAACGAAAACGGCAGCCATCAGGCTGCCGTTTTCGTTTATCGCTCAAGCATCAAAGCCGCGTACTGAGCCAGGACAGCAGCAGGGCTGCGCCCAGGCAGATGGCCCCGAAACGGTAGAAGAAGCGGTTGATGCGCACAGTGCGCTCATCCTGTGCTTCGCTTTCGTCCAGCTCACCCTGAGCCAGCACGCGCGCCATACCGCGCTGCTCACGCAAGCGGGTCATCAGACACAGCCAGGCTCCCGCCAACGCGAAGAACAATGCCAACGAATTCACCGCTCCGGCCGGATGGGCGAGGAACAGCGACCACAACATCTGCAGCGACATGCAACACCTCGAGAACAGCATGGTGCAGCAACCCCGCCACTGCACCAGAATGGGGATTTCTGCCGAGAAACGGTGCGTCTCGACCCTCGAAAAGTCGTCGCGCAGTGTACTGAACTAGCGCATTTATAAGGTTCGTTCCCGACGAACGCGGCCCGCTATCCCGAAATCGTCTGAAAACTGTCCTATGCCTGGCCTAGGGTTTGTATCTCCAATAGTGACCAAGCAGTCACGACTATTGCTGAAGCCAAACCCCAACGTCCCTGGAGGACCTGCCATGCTTAATTCACAACCGCTGGATCGCGATTACCTGATCGACTCGCTGGATGAAGTGGACGCCGTGGTCGACGAACTCTCCTTCAACGTACAGGACCAGCATTGGCTGGTGTACTGCGCCCTTGGCGGCCACGAGCATTACGACCTGCCGGACATCGACAACCGCACCGGCATGAGCCTGCCGGAGTTCTACGCCGAAGCGGCATGAAACCCCAGGACAAATGAAAACGCCCCGCAATGCGGGGCGTTTTTCGTAGCGACGCTAGGAATTACTGCAGTAGAACCTGGCCAATGGTCGGGTCCTTGAAGGCGCGGGTCAGCGCATCGCTGAGCACGTCACCCACCAGCTTGGTGTTGGTCTGCTGGTTCGGGGCGGTGCCGAAACGCTGATTCAGCGAAGCACCGTAACGACCGGTGTAGCGACGGCTACCGCCCTGCACGTCGGCGCGAATGGAAGCGGAGATATCTGCCTCGGTGACGTACATGCCTTCTTTCGGCGACTGGTACTTCAGCTCCGCCAGGGTGATGGTCAGCTGCGGCGCGTTGTAGGCATTGGCCGACGGGGTGAAGCCGAGCAGACGCACGGCAGCCTCGGCCTCGGCCTGTAGCTTGGGCAGTACGTGCTCGCTGCTCACGCTGATCGAACTGGTTTCTGGATACAGGCCACCGCGGGTACCAAGCACCGGCGAAGGACGGCCATCGACCACGCGCACCACCACCGGTTGGCCCTGACCCACGGGAGTCAGTGAGCTGGTGAGCTTGGGTTGCGGGGTGAGTTGCTGAGGGCTGAGGGCGCAACCGGCCAGAGTCAGGCTGGCGGCAGCAAGCAAGGCGATCAACGCACGGTGCAGCATGCTCATCTCTCCGAGTGAGGTAAAAGTGGCCGGCAGTATACCCAGCGCGGCCTGAGGCCGACAGTGGTGCAGCATAGGACCGTCAGCACAGCGTTGCGGTTCCTGTCATCAGCCTGTCACCACGCCCTGGCATAAAGGCACCCGTCATCACGCTGGAGCCTTCACCATGCTGTTGCGCCGCCTGTTCAGCCGCGCTCGCCCGATGCGCCATTTTGCCCTGATCGATGGTCAGGGAATTTGCCGCGCCCTGCGGCAGATGCAGGAACACCCGAGCCAGGCTGGCTGGGTGGAAGTTCGCGAGCCGAGCATCTCCTGGCTGGGCTCCCCCTTGCCCGCCAGTGCCCGGATCACCCCGGTCGTCACACACGCACCAGCCGCTCGCCCGTTGGCGGCCTGACCGGCGGAAGAATAAAAGTCACGCCGGGGCGATCAATTTCCCCTCATTCACCGTTATAATCGCGCCCCGATTATAAGGACGTCTCCTGATCGGGCCGCACGACCTCGCCGATGCAATGTCATCGCCCCGCCCCAGAGAGTCGCCCACTTCGAGCTGCCGCTTCCGGCCAGCCGCTTTCAGCCCATATGCAGAGCCGATCGCAGCCATGCATTGCATGATTTGCACGGGCAAAAGCGCGCCGAGGCAGTCGAGCTTTTGAGGTTCACCGCTCCAAAAGAGCGTGAAAAAAACGGTTTTTACAAACTTCACAAGAGTGTGGCGAACAGATGAACAGTTTTGCGTCCGCAAATCCCAGCCTTGACCCTCCCCGCCGAACGACAGGGCATCACGCCTGAGTCTGCCGGTATCGCCCTGAAAGGCCGAACGGCCGTCCATCTGGTGCAGTTTTTCTTGGAGAGAGGTTAATGGCGCATAACGATTACCAAAGCGTAGATGTGGTGCTGGTTGGCGCTGGCATCATGAGCGCGACCCTGGGCGTACTGCTCAAGGAACTCAACCCCGGCATCACGCTGGAAGTGGTGGAGCTGCGCGAGTCCGGCGCAGTGGAAAGCTCCAACCCCTGGAACAACGCCGGCACCGGTCACGCCGCGCTGTGCGAGCTGAACTACACCCCGGAAGGCGCGGACGGCAGCATCGACATCAAGAAGTCGGTGAACATCAACGCCCAGTTCGAGGAGTCCAAGCAGTTCTGGGCCTACCTGATCGAAAAAGGCGCGATCAACGCGCCGAAGACCTTCATCAACCCGGTGCCGCACATGAGCTTCGTGCGCGGCAACAGTGGTATTGCCTTCCTCAAGAAGCGCTTCGAGGCCCTGCGTCAACATCACGCCTTCGCCGAGATGGAATACACCGAGGATCGCGCCACCATCGCCGAATGGGCGCCGCTGCTGATTCCGGGCCGTGATGCCAACGAGCCGCTGGCGATGACCCGCGTGCAGGCCGGTACCGACGTCAACTTCGGCGCGGTCACCGAGCAGATGCTCGCCTACCTGACCACCCAGCCCGACGCCAAGGTCACCTGCAACCAGAAGGTCACCGACCTCAAGCGCGACGGTGAAGGCTGGCTGGTGGATATCAAGGACACCCGCTCCGGCGCCACGCGCCAGCTCAAGAGCAAGTTCGTCTTCCTTGGCGCTGGCGGCGGCGCACTGCCGCTGCTGCAGCTGTCCGGCATCCCCGAAGGCAAAGGCTTCGGCGGCTTCCCGGTGAGCGGCCAGTGGCTGCGTTGCGACAACCCTGAGATCGTCAAGCAGCACCAGGCCAAGGTCTACAGCCAGGCTGCCGTCGGCTCACCACCGATGTCGGTACCGCACCTCGATACCCGCGTGGTCGATGGCAAGAAATCCCTGCTGTTCGGCCCCTACGCCGGCTTCACCACCAAGTTCCTCAAGCACGGCTCGTTCCTTGACCTGCCGCTGTCGGTACGCCCCAACAACCTCGGCCCGATGCTGGCGGTGGCGCGCGACAACATGGACCTGACCCGCTACCTGATCAAGGAAGTGATGCAGTCCGAGGAACAGCGCCTGAACACCCTGCGCGGCTTCTACCCCGAAGCCAAGGCAGAGGACTGGCGCCTGGAAGTCGCTGGCCAGCGCGTGCAGATCATCAAGAAGGACAGCAAGAACGGCGGCGTGCTGCAGTTCGGCACCGAACTGGTGGCTGCAGCCGACGGCACCATCGCCGCATTGCTCGGCGCCTCGCCGGGTGCCTCGGTCACCGTGTCGATCATGCTCGACCTGATTCGCCGTTGCTTCCCCGAGCAGGCCAAGAGCGACGACTGGCGCAGCAAACTGGACGAGATCTTCCCGGCCATGGCCGATGTTCTGTCCAGCGACGCCGCGCGCTACCACGAAGTGCAGACGCAATCGAATCAGCGCCTGCAGCTCGACATCCCCAGCGCCTGATCGTCACGCACAAAAAACCGCCCTTCGGGCGGTTTTTTATGGGGTTACTGCTGACCCCAAGGCAGGATCGGAATGGCCGTCACCGCATTCTGCGGGCTACCCTCGATCACCCGGTCGCTGTAGACCAGATACACCAGGGTGTTGCGCTTGCTGTCGAAGAAACG
The DNA here is from genome assembly GCF_001941865.1 of Pseudomonas alcaliphila JAB1. Taxonomy (NCBI): domain Bacteria; kingdom Pseudomonadati; phylum Pseudomonadota; class Gammaproteobacteria; order Pseudomonadales; family Pseudomonadaceae; genus Ectopseudomonas; species Ectopseudomonas alcaliphila. Next base: position 4,202,515 of record NZ_CP016162.1, read on the forward strand.
CACCACCTGCATGGTCTTGAACACCAGCGAAGTGCGCTCCTTGAACACCTCCTCGCCGTCCTTGAGCGTGCCCTTGAATGCAATGGGACCAACCTGGCGGCAGGCGATGGAGGCCTCGGCCCGATCCTCGGCCAGGCCCAGACCACCCTTCACCCCGCCGGTCTTGGCACGCGACAGGTAGCAGGTCACGCCGTCCACCTTGGGGTCATCGAAGGCCTCGACGACGATCTTGTCGTTCGGCCCAACCCATTTGAACACCGTCGACACCTCACCGATGGTCTCGGCCAGCGTCAGGCTGGGCAGCATCAGCAGGCTCAGCACATATCCCTTGAACAGACGCATACATGCTCCTTAGACGAGAATCAGATTGTCGCGATGCACCAGCTCCGGCTCATCGACATAGCCCAGCAGCTTCTCGATGGCGTCCGACGGCTGGCCGATGATCTTCTGTGCTTCCAGCGCGCTGTAGTTGACCAGGCCACGCGCAACCTCACGGCCGTCAGGCGATACGCAGACCACCATCTCGCCACGGCGGAAGCTACCCTGCACCGCCTTCACCCCCACCGGCAGCAGACTCTTGCGATCCTGGCTCAGCGCCTTCACCGCACCGGCGTCCAGCACCAGGGTGCCACGGGTCTGCAGGTGGCCAGCCAGCCACTGCTTGCGCGCCGCCAGCAAGCCGCGCTCGGGCGCCAGCAACGTGCCCAGACGCTCGCCCGCCTTGAGCCGCGCCAGCACCTGCTCGATGGCACCGCCAACGATCACCGTATGCGCGCCGGAGCGCGCAGCCAGACGCGAAGCACGCAGCTTGGTCTGCATGCCGCCACGGCCCAGCGCACCACCGACGCCACCTGCCACGGCATCCAGTGCCGGATCATCGGCGCGGGCTTCGAAGATCAGCTCGGCATCGGGGTTGTGGCGCGGGTCGGCGTTGTACATGCCGTCGCGGTCGGTGAGGATCACCAGCAGATCGGCTTCCACCAGGTTGGCTACCAGCGCGGCCAGGGTGTCGTTGTCGCCGAAGCGGATTTCATCGGTGACCACGGTGTCGTTCTCGTTGATCACCGGGATCACGTCGAGATTCACCAAGGTGCGCAGGGTACTGCGCGCGTTGAGATAGCGCTTGCGGTCGGAGAGATCGTCGTGCGTCAGCAGCACCTGTGCGGTACGCCGGTTGTGCTCGGCAAAGCTCGACTCCCAGGCCTGCACCAGGGCCATCTGGCCAATGGCGGCAGCGGCCTGCAGCTCGTGCATCGCGCTAGGTCGGCTGGTCCAGCCCAGGCGGCTCATGCCGGCTGCCACCGCGCCGGAAGATACCAGCACCAGTTCCACGCCCTGCTCACGCAGCGCGACCATCTGCTTGACCCACACCGCCATGGCCGCACGATCCAGGCCACGCCCGTCGGCGGTCAGCAGCGCGCTTCCGATCTTCACCACCCAGCGCCGCGCGCCGGTCACCTTGTCACGCATGATCTTCCAACCTTAGCCAGAAAATGATGGGGTCCACCCCACCTACAAAAACGCCGCAATTAAGCGGCGTTGGAAATTTGCTTAATCCCGGACGTAAATGATTTCCGGGCCATCGTCGTCTTCTTCATCGAGGAAGTCATCGTCCTCGTCGATATCGTCGACGCTGCGCACACCGGATTTACGCAACGCACGCTGATCGTCCAGTGCCTGCAGACGGGCACGCGCCTCGTCTTCGATGCGCTGATCCAGCTCGGCCAGTTCCTCGGCGAATACCGGGTCCTCGGCGATGCGCTCGGCACGCACTTCCAGGTAATGCATGATGTCGCGACTGATGCGCTCGGTGCCGTCGCGGCTGATGGCCGAGACCACGTAAACCGGGCCCTGCCAGTTCAGACGGGCAACGATATCGGCCTTGCGCGCCTCACGCTCGTCCTCGGGCACCTGGTCCATCTTGTTCAGCACCAGCCAGCGATCGCGCTCAGCCAACGCCGGGCTGAAGCGCCCCAGCTCGTCGATGATCACCTGCGCAGCCTCGGCCGGATCGCTCTCGTCCAGCGGTGCCATGTCCACCAGGTGCAGCAGCAGGCGGGTACGCGCCAGGTGCTTGAGGAAGCGAATACCCAGGCCGGCACCGTCCGAAGCGCCTTCGATCAGCCCCGGAATGTCGGCGACGACGAAGCTCTTGAAGCGATCGACGCTGACCACGCCCAGGTTCGGCACCAGGGTGGTGAAGGGGTAATCGGCGACCTTCGGCTTGGCCGCGGAAACGGCGCGAATGAAGGTGCTCTTGCCGGCATTGGGCAGACCGAGCAGACCAACGTCGGCCAGCACTTTCAGCTCGAGCTTGAGATCACGCGACTCGCCCGGTTTGCCCGGCGTGGTCTGGCGCGGCGCACGGTTGGTACTGGACTTGAAGCGGGTGTTGCCCAGGCCGTGCCAGCCGCCCTGAGCGACCATCAGGCGCTGACCGGGCTTGACCAGGTCACCAATCACTTCCTGCGTGGCCACGTCGATCACCGTGGTGCCAACCGGTACCGGCAGGATCAGGTCCTCGCCCTTGGCGCCGGTGCAATCGGTGCTGCCGCCCTTCTCGCCATTCTGCGCGTTGAATTTACGCGTATAGCGGTAATCGATCAGGGTGTTGAGGTTGGCATCGGCCTCGAGGAATACCGAGCCGCCGTCGCCACCGTCGCCGCCGTTGGGGCCGCCCTTCTCGATGAATTTCTCGCGACGGAAGGCCATCATGCCGTTACCGCCGTCACCGGCTTTTACAAAAATTGAAACTTCGTCGACAAATTTCATTAGTCTGCCTCCCGCTTCATCTGCGGGCTGGGGGAACGCTTGCCAAATCATCCAGAACTAGCGGATTGGGCAAGCGAACCAAAGATACACAAACAAAAAAGCCCCGTCCTACGGACAGGGCTTTTCCAGCGCGTAGGCGATTAGGCCTGAACGACGCTCACGTAGCGACGGCCGAAAGCGCCCTTCACTTCGAACTTGACCACGCCTTCGACTTTAGCGAAGAGGGTGTGGTCTTTGCCCATGCCCACGCCGAAACCAGCATGGAACTCGGTGCCGCGCTGACGAACGATGATGTTGCCGGCCTTGATGACCTGACCACCATACATTTTCACGCCAAGGCGTTTACTTTCGGAATCGCGGCCGTTACGGGTAGAACCGCCAGCTTTTTTGTGTGCCATGAGTCAATACTCCTATAAAGGATCGGGGCCGACGAATCAGGCCTGGATACCGGTGATTTTGATCTCAGTGAACCACTGACGGTGGCCCTGACGCTTCATGTGGTGCTTACGACGGCGGAATTTGATGATGCGTACTTTATCGTGACGGCCTTGCGACACGACTTCGGCAACCACTTTAGCGCCGTCTACGACCGGAGCGCCGATCTGAACGTCGTCGCCATTGCCGATCAGCAGAACGCGATCGAAAGTCACGGCTTCGCCGGTAGCGACTTCGAGCTTCTCGATCTTGAGGAATTCGCCTTCGGTGACTTTGTATTGCTTGCCACCAGTAACAATTACTGCGTACATGGTAAATCTCCGTTGATCCTGCTCACCCAGCGCTTTAGAAAAGTCGTTATTGGCTGGCATGGCTGCTTGGGGCCGGAAGTGACACCCTTGCAATTGCGTAAGGCAGGGAAATGCCCAGGGGGAAGTTCAGGGTGCGCGATTGTACGCAAGCGCCGAACGCTTCGCAAGGGGCGCCAGTGCTTGCCTTGACAGCCCCTACCCCGCCACCTAGCATGCCGCGCAACCTCAAAGGAGCACCAGTCGCCGATGCAACCCCAGGCTTTCTACCGCGTGGTAGCGGACGATTTCACCGCCGTCGATGGCATCATTCGCCAACAGGTGGTTTCCCGCGTGCCGCTGGTGGAAAAGATCGGCGACTATATCATCTCCGCTGGCGGCAAGCGCCTGCGCCCGTTGCTGGTGCTGCTCAGCGGTCGCGCACTGGGTTACCAGGCCGACGACCTGCGCCTGCTGGCTGCCACCATCGAGTTTCTGCATACCGCCACCCTGCTGCATGACGATGTGGTTGACATGTCCGACATGCGCCGTGGCCGCAGCACCGCCAATGCCCAGTGGGGCAACGCACCGAGCGTGCTGGTGGGCGACTTCCTTTATTCACGCTCGTTCGAAATGATGGTCGAGCTCGGCTCCATGCCGGTGATGAAGATTCTCTCCCACGCCACCCGCGTGATCGCCGAAGGCGAAGTACTGCAGCTGTCCAAGGTGCGCGACGCCAGCACCACGGAAGAGACCTATATGGAAGTCATCCGCGGCAAGACCGCGATGCTGTTCGAGGCCTCGACCCACAGTGCCGCCGCCCTGGCCGGCGCCAACGAGGCGCAGCGCGAAGCCCTGCGTACCTTCGGCGACCACCTGGGTATCGCCTTCCAACTGGTCGACGACCTGCTCGACTACAAGGGCGACGCGGCCGAACTGGGCAAGAACGTCGGTGACGACCTGGCCGAAGGCAAACCGACCCTGCCGCTGATCTACACCATGCGTGAAGGCACCGAGGAACAGGCCGCGCTGGTACGCCGTGCGATTCAGAAAGGCGGTATCGAAGACCTGGAAAGCATCCGCGCCGCCGTGGATGCAGCCGGCGCTCTGGAGTACACCGCACAACTCGCCCGCGACTACGCCGAACGCGCCATTGCCTGCCTGGAAGTGCTGCCGGCCGGCGAATATCGCGATGCACTGATCGAGCTGAGCCGTTTCGCCGTCGCGCGCACGCACTAAGCGACGAAATCGAGACAGGTAGCCCGGATGCAATCCGGGGCGGGTTTACGGGATATGACCATTCCCGGATTACATCCGGGCTACGGGTTCGCGATACACGGCACAGCCACAAACAAAAACGCCCCGAACCAGTCGGGGCGTTTTGCGTTCAGGCCTGGCGGATTAGCAGGCCGTTGAAAAACGTAGGCGAGGCAGCCAGTGCAAGGCAAAAACAGGCGAAAAAGCGCAGTTTACGAGTTGTAAATGAGCATTTTGAGCCTGTTTTTAACGCAGCAATGGCAACGCAGGTAGTTTTTCAACAGCCTGTTACAGACGCAGGCCGCCGTCCAGCTCCAGAATGCGCCCCGTGTAGTAGTCGTTTTCCAGAATGTAGGCCACCGAATGGGCGATCTCGGCCGGCTTGCCCATGCGCTTGAGCGGAATACCCGAAGTCATCTTCTCCAGCGCTTCCGGCTTCATGCTGCCGGTCATCTCGGTTTCGATGAAGCCCGGCGCCACACCCGCGACGCGGATGCCGTAACGCGCCAGCTCCTTGGCCCAGACCACGGTGTCGGCAGCCACGCCCGCCTTGGCCGCGGAGTAGTTGGCCTGCCCCATGTTGCCGGCACGCGAGATCGAGGAAATGTTGACGATGGCGCCCTGGTTGCCCAGCTCGATCATCTTCGCCGCCACTTCGCGAGTGCAAAGGAATACGCCGGTCAGGTTGACATCGATCACCGCCTGCCACTGCGCCAGGCTCATCTTGGTCATTTCGCCATCTTTCACGCGGATGGTCAGGCCATCGCGCAGGATGCCGGCGTTGTTGACCAGGCCGTTGATGGCACCGAAGTCATCGGCCACCTGGGCGACCATATGGGTCACCTGCTCTTCATCGGCCACGTTGCACAGGTAGCTGCGGGCATCGCCACCGGCGGCCTTGCAGGCAGCCACGGCTTCGTCGAGTTTTTCCTGATTCAGATCGACCAGCGCCAGCTTGGCGCCCTTGGCCGCCAGGTACTCACCCATGGCGCGGCCCAGTCCCTGGCAACCGCCAGTGATGATGATGACTTTGTCTTTCAGTTGCATCGCTTTATCCCCTCAAGGTGCAGCATTTACCGACCCCGCTGATGCCCGCTAACCGCTATGCTAGGGCGTCTGTCCGTTTATTAGGAATCTGTTCACGGTCTTGCGAGCTAGAGCGATACAAGGCAAAAACAGGCGAGGAAGCGCAGTTTACGAGTTGTAAATGAGCATTCCGAGCCTGTTTTTAACGCAGTAGCGCCGACGCGCAGCTGACTATGAACAGGTTCCTACGGATTCTTTGCGAGGAGTCATAAGGTGAGCGTGAAAGCCGGCAAGCATGCACGAGAATTGCTGCTCAAGGAATACCGTGGCGTGCTCAGCACCCACTCCAAGGCCATGCCGGGTTTCCCTTTCGGATCGGTGGTGCCCTACTGCCTGGACGCCGAGGGCCGCCCACTGATCCTGATCAGCCGCATCGCCCAGCACACCCATAATCTCGGGCAGGACGCCAAATGTTCGCTATTGGTCGGCGAACGTGGCGCAGAGGATGTGCAGGCGGTTGGCCGCCTCACTTTGCTCGCCGAAGCACGACAGTTGCATGACGAGGACGAAATCGAAGCGGCCGCACAGCGTTATTACCGCTTTTTCCCCCAGTCGCGCGACTACCATCGGGCGCATGATTTCGATTTTTGGCGGCTGGAGCCGGTGCGCTGGCGCTTCATTGGCGGCTTCGGCGCCATTCACTGGCTCGACCAGGTGGCCCTGGCCAATCCTTTCGCGGCGGACGGCAGCGAAGCGAGCATGGTCGAGCACATGAACGACGACCACGCCAGCGCCATCGCGCATTACGTCGAACTGGCCGGCCTGCCGCAACACGAACCCGCGCAGATGGCCGGTGTCGACAGTGAAGGCTTTCATCTGCGCATCGGCCAGAGCCTGTATTGGCTGCCCTTTCCCGCACCCTGCAGCAATCCCGGCGCCGTGCGCCAGGCGCTGGTGCAACTGGCCAGAGCCGAGAGCTGGCCGACCAATGGCGAGTCTTCAGCTTGAATTAAGCGCGAAACGCCATATTTAACTTCTACGGGAAGCCCGTCTTCCGCCAAGGACACTTCGACTCATGCGCGTGTTTCTGTTCCTCTTTCTGCTCTTTCCCATCATCGAGCTGGCCCTGCTGATCAAGGTCGGCAGCGCGATTGGCGTGCTGCCCACGCTGATGCTGGTGATCGGTACCGCGGTTCTCGGCAGCGTGCTGCTGCGCGTCGCCGGGGTGGCCACTGCCTGGCGCGCCCGTGAAAAACTCTCGCGCGGTGAGTTGCCCGAGCAGGAAATGCTCGAAGGCCTGCTGATTGCCGTCGGCGGCGGCCTGCTGTTGCTGCCGGGCTTCATCAGCGACATCTTCGGCGTGCTCTGCCTGATTCCCTTCACCCGCCGCCTGCTGGTGGGCAAGATTCGCCGCCGCGCCGAGGAACAGGCCCTGCGCCAGCGCGCCTTCTTCGACGACCAGGCGGCCCGCACCGGCAAGACCAAGCCCAATGTGCTCGAAGGCGAGTACGAGCGCCGCGACTGATCCATACAGCACCTGTAGGAGCCGGCTTGCCGGCGATCTCTCTGGCTGATCGCCGGCAAGCCGGCTCCTACGCAAAGTCGTCAGGCTGCGGTGCTTACCGCGAGTGCCGCCCCCTCTGAAACGCAAAAAATTTCATCCCCGCCCCTTGAAATACCCTTGCTCGCCCACATGTAGCAGTCACCGCAAGGTGCCTGCCCGCTGAGGCAGTCCGACTTTCGCGGTGCGCCCAGCGTGCCGCGCCCGGCCTCGCCGGATTTTACAAACCTGCCGACCAATCAAGAGTCGGCAAGTTGACCATTCAATTGTTAGGAGAGATCGACAATGAAGCTTCGTCCTCTGCATGACCGCGTCGTGATCCGTCGCAGCGAAGAAGAGACCAAAACCGCAGGCGGCATCGTGCTGCCGGGTTCGGCCGCCGAGAAGCCGAACCAAGGTGAAATCGTTGCCGTCGGTACCGGTAAGGTTCTGGATAACGGCGAAGTCCGTCCGCTGGCCGTCAAGGTCGGTGACAAGGTGGTATTCGGCCCGTACTCCGGCAGCAACACCGTCAAAGTCGACGGCGAAGACCTGCTGGTAATGGGCGAGAACGAAATCCTCGCTGTCGTCGAAGCCTGATTCCCACGAATCTCCGTTTAACCTTCAAGAATTTGAGGACTGATCAACATGGCTGCTAAAGAAGTCAAGTTTGGCGATTCCGCCCGCAAGAAAATGCTCATTGGCGTCAACGTACTGGCCGACGCCGTCAAAGCCACCCTCGGCCCGAAAGGCCGTAACGTGGTGCTGGCCAAATCCTTCGGCGCCCCGACCATCACCAAAGACGGTGTGTCGGTTGCCAAGGAAATCGAACTGAAAGACGCCTTCGAAAACATGGGCGCCCAACTGGTCAAGGACGTTGCGTCCAAGGCCAACGACGCTGCCGGTGACGGCACCACCACCGCTACCGTACTGGCTCAAGCCATCGTCAACGAAGGCCTGAAGTCCGTTGCTGCCGGCATGAACCCGATGGATCTGAAGCGCGGCATCGACAAGGCCACCATCGCCATCGTCGCCCAACTGAAAGAACTGGCCAAGCCGTGCACCGACACCAAGGCCATCGCCCAGGTCGGCACCATCTCCGCCAACTCCGACAGCTCCATCGGTGACATCATCGCCGAAGCCATGGAAAAGGTCGGTAAAGAAGGCGTCATCACCGTTGAAGAAGGCTCGGGCCTGGAAAACGAACTGTCCGTCGTAGAAGGCATGCAGTTCGACCGTGGCTACCTGTCGCCGTACTTCATCAACAAGCCGGACACCATGGTTGCCGAGCTGGAAGGCCCGCTGCTGCTGCTGGTCGACAAGAAGATCAGCAACATCCGCGAACTGCTGCCGGTTCTGGAAGCCGTTGCCAAGGCTGGTCGTCCGCTGCTGATCGTGGCTGAAGACGTCGAAGGCGAAGCCCTGGCTACCCTGGTCGTCAACAACATGCGCGGCATCGTCAAAGTCGCAGCCGTCAAGGCTCCGGGCTTCGGCGACCGCCGCAAGGCCATGCTGCAGGACATCGCAATCCTCACCGGCGGTACCGTGATCTCCGAAGAAGTTGGCCTGTCCCTGGAAAGCGCCACTCTGGAGCACCTGGGTAACGCCAAGCGCGTCGTGCTGAACAAGGACAACACCACCATCATCGATGGTGCTGGCGCCCAAGCCGACATCGAAGCCCGCGTGGCGCAGATCCGCAAGCAGGTCGAAGACACCACCTCCGACTACGACAAAGAGAAGCTGCAAGAGCGTCTGGCCAAGCTGGCCGGCGGTGTTGCCGTGATCAAGGTTGGCGCTGCCACCGAAGTCGAGATGAAAGAGAAGAAAGCCCGCGTTGAAGACGCCCTGCACGCTACCCGCGCTGCTGTGGAAGAAGGCGTGGTACCTGGCGGTGGCGTGGCCCTGGTGCGCGCTCTGCTGGCAATCGACGAGCTGAAAGGCGACAACGAAGACCAGAACGTCGGTATCGCTCTGCTGCGTCGCGCTGTCGAAGCGCCGCTGCGTCAGATCGTTGCCAACGCCGGCGGCGAGCCGAGCGTAGTGGTCGACAAGGTCAAGCAGGGTTCGGGCAACTTCGGCTTCAACGCCGCGACCGACACCTACGGCGACATGATCGAGATGGGTATTCTCGACCCGGCCAAGGTCACCCGTTCGGCCCTGCAAGCTGCTGCTTCCATCGGCGGCCTGATGATCACCACCGAGGCCATGGTTGCCGAAGCGGCTGACGACAAAGGCCCGGCCATGCCTGATATGGGTGGCATGGGCGGTATGGGTGGCATGGGCGGCATGATGTAAGCCACCCGGCTCCTTAGCAGTACCAAGAACCCCGCGCCAGTCGCGGGGTTTTTTTTGGCCTGCCATCCATGGCGGCCACCCTGAGGGCCGTCGCTACGCGACGTTAAAAATTTCTCCCGGAAATTTTTTATGCCCGACGAAAAGCGATACAGGCCGCAAAATCCGATCACATTACCGATGGACTCGGGAACGTTGTTTGCTTATGTTTTGTTACAACCCTGAACGACGTAGTCCCCGTTCACGAGACGAGTGCTGCGCACACCTCCAATAGAAGAACAAAAATATGGCCCTTTGCAGTACGAACGAGATTCCTCAGCAGGTATTCCAATACTGGTGGCAACAGCAAGGTGATTGGGTCGAAGAGCCCAACGCTCGCCGCGGCGGCAAAAGTGGTGTGCAGCGCCTGCTGGATGAAACTGGCGTGCTCTACGCCAAGAAACAGATCGGCCATATCTACCGCAGCCTGCTGCACCCACAGGGACGCCCGACCGTACTGCGCGAACGCAGTGCATTGCTGGCCCTGGACGCACTCGGCGTGCCCGTTCCCAAGCTGATCTACTGCGGCGTTGAACGCGACCCACAACAGGGCTGGCGGGGCCTGCTGGTGACCGCCGAGCTCGAAGGCTTCATGGACATCGAAAGCTGGTACGCCAAAGGCGGCCGCGAAGCCTGTGGCGAAACCGTACACACCGAGCTGCTGCAACTTGTTGGCGCGACTCTGGCGCGCATGCACCTGGGGCGCTGGCAGCACGGTTGCCTGTATGCCAAACATGTCTTCGTTAACCTTGCCGGCGAAACGCCGCAGGTTGCCCTGCTGGATCTGGAGAAAAGCCGTCGCCGCCTGACACGCGTCCAAGCTGCTCAGCACGACCTGCCTCAACTACGACGCCACAGCCCCTGGTCCGACGCCGACTGGCAGCAACTGCTGCAGGGCTATCGCCAGATCTTCGCCGATGGTGCCAAAGGCCTCGGCACGGCTATTGCCTGAACAAACGACTGCCGGCCTAGGGCCGGCAGTGTTTTTCCCGCAACACCTCGTTCCATCCGCATCACCCCCACCAGGAAGTGGCTCTACCTTGCACCTTTGCGCTGGGTAGCAAGCAGAGCTGCAGGCGACTGCAACTGCCAGGGCCGGCTGTTACAGGGGGCCTTAACGGGCACCTAAGGTTACGTCGATACGTTACCCGCAGCATTGTTGAACCAACCGACAAGGCCCGTGTCCCAGCACAGCCCCGGCTGGTGCCAGCTACGCGCTAAGACCGTTCGTCGCATGAGACGACGACAAGGCAATGGGTGATCTAGGTTTAGCGAACAGCGTTTGGCAGCGCTTTCAAGGGGTTAGCAAAATGAAATTAGAAATAGCACGAGGTTTGTTCCTGGGCCTCGCCCTCAGCGTAACGGCAATCGCCGCCGCAGCCTGGCAGGAGCCCGGCCCACGCGTGCTGGAAGCGCAAGCCTGCACCGCCGCAGAGCCCTGCCCCACCGCGCCTTTGCGCAAGCAAGTGCAGCCCGCCGCCAAACCCGATGCCAACCTGCTGGTGCTGATGTTCGGCCTCAGTGGCGCGATGAAGGGCGAGCACTAAGCCACACCCACGGTCACACCTCGCCAAGCGGGCCGACCTGCACCAGCAGGTGGCCCGCCAGGCGCTGCCTCTTGACGCTCATACCCGCGCAGCTCGACCACCCGTTCTGCTCCTCGATACTCTCATTACTCGCTCATGCCTCTGGCCCCACAGGCCACATCCTTGAAAATGCCCGCATAGTGGCGTTTTAGAGCCTCTCGTTCAGTTTTGATTCGGAGTATCGGCTCAATAAGAGCAAAAGCACCCTCTCCCCTAGCACCCGCCCTGCGCCCCAGCCCTTCGCAGAGCTCGGGGCGTTTCAGCGGGCGAAGCAGTGCTTCGCTGTCTCCGCTTACGCCCCGCAAGCGGGAGAGGGGAACTGATCGCGGGCCTGCAGCAATCTCAGCAGGCTTCCGAGATTTTCGCGGCTGAAGCCGCTCCTACAGATTTGGGTGGCTTCGGATCGCGGCTGAAGCCCCTCCTACAAGAGCGCGGCGATACCAGCGGCCTTGCCTTCACGCCCCCGCAATCAACCGCTCGATGATCTCCCGCCGCTCAGGATGCTCCGGCACCCGAATGCCAAACTCCTCGCGCAACACCCTCAGCACCTCATCGACACTCTGCAACTGCACCCGCTCACTCGCCTGCCCCAGGCGATGGATGGCGAAGCTGCCGTTGTTCAGCGTCTTGCGCAGGCCGGTCCCGGTGCGAGCGGCGATCATCTGGCCGAGGAAGGGCGATTCCGGGTGGGTGCACACGTACCAGTTGCCCACCACGTAATCGATATCCGCCACCTTCTGCAGATCGAACACGTACATCGCCCGCCAGCTACCCGCCACCAACGCGCGCAGGGTGTAGGTGCCGTCCACCAACGTCAGCCGATAGGGCTCATGCGGAGTGGTCTGCTCCGCCTCGCTGTCGAGCAGCAAGGGACCGGTCGGCACCATGCCGCCGAAGCCGACATCGGTGATGTAGCGCCCGCCATCGATGGTCACCAGCACCAGCATATGGGTGCGCGCCGGCAAAGCGTCTTCTGGCCCGCCCATGACCACGCGGCCGGTCAGCCCGCGCGCATCGAAGCCCAGCGCCTGCAACAGCAGCAGGTACAGGCGGTTGAGTTCGAAGCAGTAGCCGCCACGGCCCTGGCGTAGCAACTTGTCCTGGATCGCGGCGGGTTCGACCTCCACCGGCACGCGCAGCATGCTCGCCAGGGTTTCGAAGGGGAACTCGGCGGTGTGCCGCGCCTGCAGCTCGCGCAGGGTGTCGAGGGTCGGTGGTGGCGCCGACGAGTAACCCAGGCGCCCGAGGTACATGTGTAGATCCAGCATGAATGGCTCGGTCATCGTGCATCTCCCTTTTCTACCTGCCGGCTGTTTTACCAGAGGGCGTGGATAGACGATATGCAAGGAGCCGCGTAGCGAGCTTGAATCAGCGCTTTCGGTTTGCGGCAGCCGGCACACACAAATCGACAGAAATGCGCCAATCTATCGCTCACCGCACGAGCTTGCCCGAGGACTCCATGATGCATCTGCGCCGTTTCTGTACCCTTTCCCTGTTACTCACCCTGGGCGGCTGCGGCGCCGGTGAGACGGCCACCACGGCGACACTCCAGGCTGAGCAGGCCAAACAGGCTCAGCAGCAGATGGAGCAGCTCAAGCAGCAGATCGACCAGGCCAATGCGGCGAACACTCAGCGCCTGCAGGAGGCCATCGATCAGGCGCAGTGAACGGCGTCTCCAGCGGAGCGCTGCTTGCAACGAGCAACGCGCCGCCTGACAACAAAAAGGCCGATCTCTTGATCGGCCTTTTCGTTCAAAGCAGCAGCTCACTCAGCCATTGCTGGGGAAGGCGAACTGCGCCGCTTCGTGGCTCTTGCGTGCCGGCCAGCGCTGGGTGATGGCCTTCTTGCGGGTGTAGAAGCGCACGCCATCCGGGCCATAGGCATGCAGGTCACCGAACAGCGAGCGCTTCCAGCCGCCGAAGCTGTGGTAAGCCACCGGTACCGGCAGCGGTACGTTGACACCGACCATGCCGACTTCGATCTCGTCGCAGAACAGGCGCGCCGCTTCACCGTCACGGGTGAAGATGCAGGTGCCGTTGCCGTACTCGTGATCGTTGATCAGTTGCATGGCTTCTTCCAGGCTGCCGACGCGAACGATGCACAGCACCGGGCCGAAGATCTCGTCGGTGTAGATGGTCATGTCCGGGGTCACTCGGTCGAACAGGGTGCCGCCGACGAAGTAGCCGTTCTCGTTACCCGGCACCACCAGACCACGACCATCGACCACCAGCTTGGCGCCCTGCTCGACTCCGGCATCGATGTAGCCCTTGACCTTGTCACGCGCAGCAGCGGTGACCAGCGGGCCCATGTCCAGGCCGCAGGAGGTGCCGGCACCGATCTTCAGCGCCTGGATCTGCGGGACGATCTTCTCGACCAGCGCATCGGCGATCTGGTCACCCACGCACACGGCCACGGAGATGGCCATGCAGCGCTCGCCGCAGGAACCGTAGGCCGCGCCCATCAGTGCGCTGACGGCGTTGTCCAGGTCGGCATCGGGCATCAGCACGGCGTGGTTCTTGGCGCCGCCGAGGGCCTGCACGCGTTTGCCGCGCTTGGTGCCTTCGCTGTAGATGTATTCGGCGATCGGGGTCGAGCCGACGAAGCTCAGGGCCTTGACCTCGGGCGCTTCGATCAGCGCATCGACCGCGTCCTTGTCACCGTTGACCACGTTCAGCACGCCCTTGGGCAGGCCGGCCTGGTTCAGCAGTTCGGCGATGAACAGGGTGGAGCTGGGGTCGCGCTCGGAGGGCTTCAAGATAAAGCAGTTGCCGCAGACGATGGCCAGCGGGTACATCCACAGCGGCACCATGGCCGGGAAGTTGAACGGGGTAATTCCTGCCACGACACCAATGGGTTGCAGGTCGGTCCAGGCGTCGATGTTCGGGCCGACGTTGCGGCTGTATTCGCCCTTGAGGAGTTCCGGGGCGGCGCAGGCGAATTCGACGTTCTCGATGCCGCGCTTGAGTTCGCCGACGGCGTCCTCAATGGTCTTGCCGTGCTCGGCGCTGATCAGCGCGGCGATTTCGTTCTCGTTCTGCTCCAGCAGTTGCTTGAAGCGGAACATGATCTGCGCCCGCTTGGCCGGCGGGGTGTTGCGCCAGGCCGGGAAGGCGGCCTTGGCGGCATCGATGGCCAGTTGCATGGTGGCTCGGTCGGCCAGGCCGACGGCGCTGGTGGAGTCGCCGGTGGACGGGTTGTACACCGGGGCACTGCGACCGTTGCCGGCAACGCGCTCGCCGTTGATCAGGTGAGGGATATGGCTCATGGGGAAGCTCCTAGACGTAATTACTGTGGGTAGGAGCCGGCTTGCCGGCGATCCGTTTTACAACATCGCCCGCAAGCGGGCTCCTACAGAAATGGGTGCGTTCGCTCTTAATCCAGCTTGTTCAGCACGTCGCCAACGGCGTTGAAGACACGATCGAGATCTTCCATCTTGGCGTTGAAGGTCGGGCCGAACTGCAGGGTGTCGCCACCGAAGCGTACGTAGAAACCGGCCTTCCACAGGGCCATGCCGGCCTCGAACGGACGGATCACCGCGTCGCCATCACGCGGAGCGATCTGCAGGGCGCCAGCCAGGCCGCAGTTGCGGATATCGATGATGTGCTTGGTGCCCTTCAGGCCATGCAGCGCAGCCTCGAACTTCGGCGCCAGCTCGGCGGACTGCTGGATCAGGTTCTCGCGCTTGAGCAGCTCCAGGGTGGCCAGGCCAGCGGCACAGGCCACCGGGTGCGCCGAGTAAGTGTAGCCATGGGTGAACTCGATCATGTGCTCCGGCGACGGCTGCTGCATGAAGGTGTTGTAGATCTCGCTGCTGGCGATCACCGCGCCCAGCGGGATGGCGCCGTTGGTGATCTGCTTGGCGACGTTCATCAGATCCGGGGTGACGCCGAAGTACTCAGCGCCACTCCACTTGCCCATGCGACCGAAACCGGTGATCACTTCATCGAAGATCAGCAGGATGTTGTGCTGCGTGCAGATCTCGCGCAGACGTTGCAGGTAGCCCACCGGCGGCACGATGGCACCGGCCGAGCCGGACATCGGCTCGACGATCACCGCGGCGATGTTGGAAGCGTCATGCAGCTCGATCAGCTTGAGCAGTTCGTTGGCCAGCTCCACGCCGCCGGTCTCGGCCATGCCCTTGGTGAAGGCCATGCCCGGTTGCAGGGTGTGCGGCAGGTGGTCGGCGTCCATCAGTTGGCCGTACATCTTGCGGTTGCCGCCGATACCGCCGAGGGCGGTGCCGGCGATGTTGACGCCGTGGTAGCCACGGGCACGACCGATGAAACGAGTCTTGGACGCCTGGCCCTTGAGGCGCCAGTAGGCCTTGGCCATCTTCACCGCGGTGTCGGCGCACTCGGAGCCAGAGCTGGTAAAGAACACATGATTGAGCTCACCCGGCATCAGGTCGGCGACCTGCTCGGCCAGCTTGAACGACAGCGGATGACCGTACTGGAAGCCCGGCGAATAGTCGAGGGTGCCGAGCTGCTTGGCCACGGCTTCCTGGATTTCCTTGCGCGAGTGGCCGGCGCCGCAGGTCCACAGGCCGGACAGGCTGTCGTAGATCTTGCGGCCCTGGTCGTCGGTCAGCCAGTTGCCCTCGGCCGCCACGATCAGGCGCGGGTCGCGCTGGAAGTTGCGGTTGGCGGAGAACGGCATCCAGTGCGCATCCAGCTTGAGCTGGCTGGCCAGGGACGGGGTTGCGGTCTGCGGCATGTTCATTGGGAGCCTCACTCGGGCAGGCAATCGGGTGTAGGAGCCCGCTTGCGGGCGATGATCGCCGGCAAGCCGGCTCCTACAGGGTAGTTGCCAGCAAAGGTGCCACGGGCATAGAGTCAGTAAAACAGCACTCTTCTTATCTTCAGTTCAAGGCCTACTAAACAAATGAGCAGCCGCCGTCCCGATCCGCTAGCCCAGGTCAGCGACTTTGAAATCCGCCTGCTCAAGCTGTTTCGCAGCGTGGTGGAATGCGGCGGCTTTTCCGCAGCCGAGAGCGCGCTGGGCATCGGCCGCTCGGCCATCAGCCAGCAGATGAGCGACCTCGAACAACGCCTCGGCCTGCGCCTGTGCCAGCGCGGCCGCGCCGGCTTCGCCCTGACCGAGGAAGGCCGCGAGGTGTACCAGAGCACCCTGCAACTGCTGGCGGCGCTGGAGAGCTTTCGCACCGAGGTCAACGGCCTGCACCAGCACCTGCGCGGCGAGCTGAACATCGGCCTGACCGACAACCTGGTGACCATCCCGCACATGCGCATCACCAATGCCCTGGCGCGCCTCAAGGTGCAGGGGCCGGATGTGCGCATCCATATCCGCATGACGCCACCTTCGGAAGTGGAACAGGGCGTACTCGACGGTCGCCTGCATATCGGCGTGGTGCCGCAGGTCGGCGCCCTCTCCGGTCTGGAATACCAGGCGCTCTATGACGAGCGCTCGCTGCTCTACTGCGCGGTCGGCCACCCGCTGTTCTACGTCGATGATCTGCAGCTCGAAGACGAAAGACTCAACGCCCAGGAGGCGATCGCCCCGACCTTTCGCGTGCCGCCCGAGGTACAGAGCCATTACCAGGCGCTGAACTGCACGGCCAGCGCCTCGGACCGCGAGGGCATGGCCTTTCTCATCCTCACCGGGCGCTATATCGGCTACCTGCCCGACCACTACGCCCAGGCCTGGGTGCAACAGGGTCGCCTGCGCGCGCTCAAGGCGTCCACTCGCTACTACGACATCAACCTGGCGGCGGTGACGCGCAAGGGCCGCCGCGCGCACCTGGTGCTGGAGAGTTTTCTCGACGCCCTGGCCGAAGCCTGAGCCCGCACCATGGCCGCGCATACCGAGCCAGCACGGTGCATTGCGAGCATGGCAAGACCGCCGTATGCGAGCAGATCAGGTATCTGTACCCAATGAAAAGCATGCTGCTGCGCACAACCACCAAAAAACTGATCACATGGACAGCTTCTTGCATCAGGGCGAGCGCCCTCTGCTGCGAGAACTCGCCATGACCACCGAATCACCGACATCGTCCGAACTGCTCTACGGCCTGGACGACCGCCCTGCGCCGTTGCCGGCCTTCTTCGCCGCGCTGCAGCATGTACTGGCCTGCTTCGTCGGCATCGTCACCCCCACCCTGATCATCGGCGGCGTGCTCGGCCTGCACGAACAGTTGCCCTACCTGATCAGCATGGGCCTGATGGTGTCCGGCGTCGGCACCCTGATCCAGGCGCGCCGCCCGTTCGGCATCGGTGCCGGGATGATCTGCGTGCAGGGCACCAGCTTCGCCTTCCTCAGTGCCGTGCTGGCAGCAGGCTTGATGGTCAAGGCACGCGGCGGCAGCCCGGACGACATCCTGGCGATGATCTTCGGCGTGTGCTTCTTCGGCGCCTTCATCGAGATGGTGCTGAGCCGCTTCATCGGTCGTCTGCAACGCGTCATCACGCCCCTGGTAACCGGTATCGTCATCACCATCATCGGCGTCAGCCTGATCAAGGTGGGCATCACCGATGTCGGCGGCGGCGCCAAAGCGGAGAACTTCGGTGCGCCGATCAACCTGGCTCTGGGCGCCCTGGTGCTGCTGACCATCATCGTGCTCAACCGCCTGAGCAATCCCTGGCTGCGCCTGTCGGCCATCGTCATCGGCTTGCTGGTGGGCTCGCTGGCCGCCTGGCTCAGCGGTGTGCTGGTGCCCAAGGCATTGCCCGAACTGCCGCTGGTGAGCCTGCCGATCCCGTTCCGTTACGGTTTCGACTTCGACTGGATGGCCTTCGTCCCCGTGGCACTGATCTACCTGATCACCGCCATCGAAACCACCGGCGACCTGACCGCCAACTGCATGATCTCGAAACAGCCGATCAACGGCCCGCAGTACCTGCAACGGATCAAGGGCGGGGTGTTCGGTGATGGCGTCAGCTCGCTGATCGCCGCGGTGTTCAACACCTTTCCCAACACCACCTTCAGCCAGAACAACGGGGTGATCCAGCTCTCCGGCGTGGCCAGCCGCCACGTTGGCTACTACATTGGCGCCATCTTGCTGATCCTCGGTCTGTTCCCGGTGCTCGGCGCCATCCTCCAGCAGATTCCCAAGCCGGTGCTGGGCGGCGCTACCCTGGTGATGTTCGGCACGGTCGCCACCGCCGGCATTCGCATTCTCGCCCAGGCGCCGCTGGATCGGCGCAGCCTGCTGATCATGGCCACCAGTTTCGGCATCGGCCTTGGCGTTTCCAGCCAGCCGGACCTGCTGAGCCAGATGCCCACGCTGGTGCAAAACGTATTCGGTTCGGCAATCACCAGCGGCGGCCTGACGGCCATCCTGATGAACCTGCTGTTGCCGCTGGAATCAGCCAGCGCGAGCACGGCTGGACAAGAGCAGGAAACCTGAGGCGTCCAGGTGCACGGGAGCCGGGCCGCGCACAAAGCTGGTGCACAAGCCCGGCGTGAGGGTATTTCCTGCCTTTTTTCCGCGACTTGCGCTTGTCACCCAGGCGGCGCTGGGGTATCAGTGCAAACGCTCTGCCCCAAGATCAGCCCGGAATCGCCCCATGACCTTCGAAGTCCCCGCCCACAGCGCCCACGACAAGCCCGCCGGGCGCATTCGCCAGAAGAACGAAGAAGCCATCATCAAGGCTGCCGAGGAAGAATTCGCCCGGCACGGCTTCAAGGGCACCAGCATGAATACCATCGCGCAGAACGTCGGCCTGCCCAAGGCCAACCTGCACTACTACTTCAACAACAAGCTGGGGCTGTACCTGGCCGTGCTGAGCAATATCCTCGAACTGTGGGACAGCACCTTCAATAATCTGAGCGTCGATGACGACCCGGCCGAAGCGCTGGAGCGCTACATCCGCGCCAAGATGGAATTCTCCCGGCGCCAGCCGAAGGCTTCGCGCATCTTCGCCATGGAAGTGATCAGCGGTGGCGACTGCCTGTCGCAGTACTTCAACCAGAACTACCTGGACTGGTTCCGTGGCCGTGCTGCGGTGTTCGAAGGCTGGATCGCCGCCGGCAAGATGGACCCGGTCGACCCGATCCACCTGATCTTCCTGCTGTGGAGCAGCACCCAGCACTATGCCGACTTCGCCTCGCAGATCTGCCGCGTGAAGCAGAGCTCGCGCCTGACCAAACAGGACTTCGAGCAAGCCTCCGATCAACTGGTGCAGATCATCCTCAAGGGCTGCGGCCTGACGCCTGCTGCCAAAGCCTGATGGCGTTCACCCTGCTCGGCCCTTGCGAATACCGCGAGGAGATTCGCAAGAGCCGCTTCATCGCCCTCGCCGCGCCGATTGCCAGCGCGGCCGAGGCGCAAGCCTTTATCGACAGCCACAGCGACCTGGCCGCCTCGCACAACTGCTGGGCGTGGAAGGCCGGCAACCAGTACCGCTTCAACGACGACGGCGAACCGGGCGGCACGGCTGGCAGGCCGATCCTCGCCGCCATCGAGGGGCAGGACTGCGATCAGGTGGTGGTGCTGGTGATTCGCTGGTACGGCGGCATTCAGCTTGGCACCGGTGGGCTGGCCCGCGCCTACGGCGGCAGCGCGGCGAAATGCCTGCAAGCCGGCGAGCGCCGTGAACTGGTGCTGCGGCAGCCCTTCACCTGTCATTTGCAGTTCGCCGAACTGCCGCTGTTCAAAGCGCGTCTGAACGAGTTGGACAGCCTGATCGAGAGCGAGGATTACGACGCCACCGGCGCACGTCTGCACTTGGCCGTCGCGCCGGCAGAGCACGCCGCGCTGGAACGCTTGCTGGGCGATATCAGCCGTGGCCGCGAGAGTCTGAAAGCGCCATGAAACGAACGACCGCAGCCCTGCTGCCGCTGCTGTGGCTCGCCCTGTCGGCCCACGCCGAAGTGCAGGAGCGTTTGCAGGAACAGTACTACGACCTGCAGGTAGCGTCCGGCGAGTCCCTCAGCCGCACCATCAACCAGGCCTCGCCGATTCGCCAGAACGGCCAGATCTACCACGCCTACACACGCTGGCAGGTGCAATGGAATTTCTGGTGGCGCGAGCAACGCGACGGTCGCTGCCAGATCGATCTCACCCGCACCCAGTTGAACGCCACCATCACCCTGCCCCGCCTCGGCGGCGGCGACGCACAGCAGCGCCAGCGTTTCGAACAGTACCTGGGCGCACTGCGCGAGCATGAGCTGGGCCATTACCGCATCGGCCAGGCGGCGGCCGCCGAGATCGACGCGGCGCTGCTGGCGACACCTGAATACCCCAGTTGCACCGAGCTGCAACAGCAGGCCAACCGGCGCGCCAATGCCGTGCTGCAACGGCATCTCGAACATGAACGCCGTTACGACCGCGAAACCGGTCATGGCCGCAGCCAAAGCGCCTGGTTGACGGAATAACACTGCAGCAAAAATGTAGGAGCGGCGCCCCGCCGCGAATCGTGGCTGTACGCACTCGAAAAGCTTCGCCCCGAGGCGGGGCTCTTACAGAGGATTGCCGTGCCGGGCTTATCGGATCGGCATTCGCTATGCTGATCTTCTTTCTCATCCGCCATGGAGCCTGACATGACTGCCTCCCGATCCATTCTGATCATCGGTGCCTCACGTGGCCTCGGCCTTGGTCTGGCCGGCGAATTCGCCGCCCAGGGCTGGGCCGTGACCGCCACAGTGCGCAGCGCCGCGCAACAAGCGCCGCTGCAGGCACTGCCCGGCGTACGCGTGGAGCAACTGGAGATGACCGATCCGAACAGCCTGGAACAGCTTGCCGGTCGCCTGAATGATCAGCAGTTCGACGTCATCTTCGTCAACGCCGGGGTCGCCGGCCCCGAGCACCACAGCACTGCACAGGCCAGCGCCGAGGAAATGGGTCAGCTGTTCCTGACCAACGCCGTCGCCCCACTGCGCGTGGCCGAGCGCTTGCTGCCGAACCTGGCCGCCGAACATGGGCTGATTGTGTTCATGAGCTCGATCCTCGGCAGCATCGAGGCGGGTGCCGGCCTGGGCATGCCGCTGTACGGCGCCAGCAAGGCTGCGCTCAACCACCTCGTGCAGTGCTTCGTGCGCACTCAGGACAACCCAAAACTCGGCGTGCTGCTGATGCACCCAGGCTGGGTACGCACCGACATGGGCGGCGCCGACGCCCCGCTGGATATCGACAGCAGTTGCAAGGGCATGGTCGAACAGGTCAGCGCCGCCGTCGGCCAACCGGGCCTGCGTTACCTCGACTACCAGGGCAATGCGCTGCCCTGGTAAGGGCGTTCAAACCGGGCTGATGGCAGAAGCTAGCCCTGGTAGCCGCAAGTAGTGATTTCTGGTGCCCCCGGATTACATCCGGGCAACGGTCGCGGCTAAAGCCCCTCCCACAGGTGGGTACTGCTTTTGTGGGAGGGGCTTTAGCCGAGCACGCGCAAATACGGTGCATTGTGCGCGGCGCACGGAGAGACACGCACCAATGGCAGGCATTGCAGTGCGCTCGGCCATAGGCGAGAGCCCATAAAATGGATTTTCTGACTCACTGGCCAAGTTTTTGCTTTATCCCCGCGCAGTCATGTTCATGAGCGCTTCCCATGTCCGCCCCACCCGCTTCCCCACGCCTGCAGCTGACCGCCATCAGCAAGCAATACCCCGGCTGCCTGGCCAACGACCGTATCGACCTGGCCATCGCCCCCGGCGAGATCCGCGCCCTGCTAGGCGAGAACGGCGCCGGCAAGAGCACGCTGATGAAGATAATCTACGGCGTTACTCAGCCCAGCAGCGGCGAGATTCGTTGGCAAGGCGAGCGGCTGGCGATGCGCGATCCGGCCATGGCGCGCGGCCTGGGCATCGGCATGGTGTTCCAGCATTTCTCCTTGTTCGAGACCCTGAGCGTAGCCGAGAACATCGCCCTGGCCATGGGCGCGGGCGCCGGTACGCCGAAGCAACTGGAGCCGAAAATCCGCGAGGTGTCGCAGCGCTACGGCATGGCGCTGGAGCCGACGCGCCTGGTCCACAGCCTGTCCATCGGTGAGCGCCAGCGCGTGGAAATCGTCCGCTGCCTGATGCAGGACATCAAGCTGCTGATCCTCGACGAACCCACCTCGGTGCTCACGCCTCAGGAGGCCGACGAGCTGTTCGTCACCCTGCGCCGCCTGGCCGCCGAGGGCTGCAGCATCCTCTTTATCAGCCACAAGCTCGGTGAGGTGCGCGCGCTGTGCCACAGCGCCACGGTGCTGCGTGGCGGCCGCGTGTCCGGCCATTGCCTGCCGGCCGAGTGCTCGGATCTGCAGCTGGCGCGGCTGATGGTTGGCGATGCAGAGGGGCTGGAAAGCAGCTACCCGAAAGTCAGCGGCGGTCTGCCACGGCTGCGTGTCGATGACCTCAGTTGGCACAACCCCGATCCGTTCGGCTGCTCGCTCGAACGCCTTCGCCTGGAGGTGCGTAGCGGCGAGATCGTCGGCATCGCTGGCGTAGCCGGCAATGGCCAGGATGAGCTGCTCGCTCTGCTCAGCGGCGAAACCCGACTGCCACGCGGTGAGCGTGAGCGGGTCAGCATCGATGCCGCGCCAGTGGCCAATCTGCACCCGGATGCGCGGCGCCAGCTGGGCCTGGCCTTCGTGCCCGCCGAACGCCTCGGCCATGGCGCCGTGCCGGAGATGAGCCTGGTGGACAACGCCCTGCTCACTGCCTTCGGCCAGGGCCTGGTCAAGGGCGGCTTGGTACAGCGCGGCAAGGTACGCGCGCTGGCTGAGGAGATCATCCGCCGCTTCGCGGTGAAGACGCCGGATGCCGACACGGCGGCGCGCAGCCTGTCCGGCGGCAATCTGCAGAAGTTCATCCTCGGCCGCGAGATTCTGCAAAACCCGAAACTGCTGGTGGCCGCGCACCCGACCTGGGGCGTAGATGTCGGCGCCGCTGCGGCCATCCACCGCGCGCTGATCGCCCTGCGCGATGCCGGCGCGGCGATCCTGGTGATCTCCGAAGACCTCGACGAGCTGTTCCAGATCAGCGACCGCATCGGCGCGCTATGCAGCGGGCGCCTATCGCCGCTGAGCGATACGGCGCAGGTCAGCACCGTGGAAGTCGGCCGCTGGATGGCCGGTGAATTCGATCAACCCGCCGCCGCTGCGGCCTGCTGACGGAGCCCATCATGCTGTTATCCCTGGAACCGCGCGGCCAGGAGTCGCGCCCCATGCTCTGGCTGTCACCGCTGCTGGCCGCCGTACTGACCCTGGTGAGCGGCATGCTGCTGTTCACCCTGCTCGGTCATGACCCGCTGCAAACCCTGCACACCCTGCTGATCGCCCCGCTCAGCGACTGGTACAGCGTGTCCGAACTGCTGGTCAAGGCGCTGCCGATCCTGCTCTGCGCCCTGGGCCTGGCGGTGGCCTACCAGGCGCGCATCTGGAACATCGGCGCCGAAGGCCAACTGCTGATCGGCGCCCTGGCCGGCAGTGCCATGGCCCTGCAACTGGTCGACTGGGAAAGCCGCTGGGCGCTGGCCTGGGTAGTGCTGGCCGGCACCTGCGCAGGCGCGGCCTGGGCCGGGCTTACCGCCTGGCTGCGTACGCAGTTCAACGCCAACGAAATCCTCACCAGCATCATGCTCAACTACATCGCGCTGAACCTGCTGCTGTTCTTCGTGCATGGCCCACTGAAGGACCCGGCCGGTTTCAACTTCCCCGAGTCGGCGATGTTCGGCGACGCCAGCCGCCTGCCGCTGGTCAGCGAGGACGGGCGCCTGCACGGCGGTTTGTACCTGGCGCTGCTGGCCCTGGTGGCGGTGTGGGTTTTGCTGCACAAGAGCTTTCTCGGCTTCCAGATCAAGGTGCTGGGCCTCGACAGCCGCGCCGCCGGTTTCGTCGGCTTACGCGAGAAGCGCCTGGTGTGGTTCGCCCTGCTGGTCAGCGGCGCACTGGCCGGGATGGCGGGAGTGGGCGAAGTTGCCGGCCCCATCGGTCAACTGGTGCCGCAGGTCTCGCCCGGCTATGGCTATGCGGCTATCACCGTGGCCTTTCTCGGCCGTCTCAACCCGCTCGGCATTCTGTTCGCCAGCCTGCTGATGGCGCTGCTCTATCTGGGCGGCGAGAACGCGCAGATGAACCTCAATCTGCCGCAGGCGATCACCCAGCTGTTCCAGGGAATGATGCTGTTCTACCTGCTGGCCTGCGACGTGCTGATCCTCTACCGGCCACGGCTGAAGTGGAAATGGGCGAAGCGCAACGCCAAAAACAACACCGAGGCCATGGCCTGACAAAGAACCTGTAGGAGCGAGCTTGCTCGCGATCCTTGACGACACTGATCGCGAGCAAGAACTGGGCGTCCCCCTCGCTCCTACAAAGCTATACGCAAAGGAATCCCCATGGATCTCGATCTGTTGACCAATATTTTCTACGCCATGGTGCGCACCGGTACGCCGCTGCTGCTGGTGGCCCTGGGCGAGCTGGTGTGCGAGAAGAGCGGCGTGCTCAACCTCGGCCAGGAGGGCATGATGCTGTTCGGCGCGGTAATCGGTTTCATCGCCGCCTTCAGCACCGGCAGCCTGTGGCTCGGCGTGCTGCTGGCCATCGCCGCCGGCATGCTGCTGTCGCTGCTGTTCGCCGCCGTGGCACTGGGCTTCAACGCCAACCAGGTGGCCACCGGCCTGGCCCTGACCATCTTCGGCGTCGGCCTGTCCACCTTCGTCGGCGCTGCCTGGGTCGGCAAGCCGCTGTCCGGCTTCGAGCCCATCGTCATTCCGCTGCTGTCCGATATCCCGCTGATCGGACGCATGCTGTTCGCCCAGGACGTGCTGATCTACCTGTCCTTCGCCCTCTTCGCGCTGGTGGCCTGGGTGCTGCTGAAAAGCCGCATCGGCCTGATCATCCAGGCCGTCGGCGAGAACCCGGATGCCGCCAGCGCCATGGGCCTGCCGGTGCTGCGCGTACGCACCCTGGCGGTGCTGTTCGGCGGCGCCATGGCTGGTCTGGCGGGCGGTTATCTGTCGCTGGCCTACACGCCGATGTGGGCGGAGAACATGACCGCCGGGCGCGGCTGGATCGCCCTGGCGCTGGTGGTGTTCGCCAGTTGGCGCGTCTTGCGTGTGCTGCTCGGCGCCTACCTGTTCGGCCTGGCCAGCATCCTCCATCTGGTGGCGCAGGGCATTGGCCTGTCGATCCCGTCGAACCTGCTGGCCATGCTGCCTTATGTGGCCACCATCGTGGTGCTGGTGCTGCTCTCGCGCGATGCGATCAAGACCCGGCTGTATGCGCCGGTATCGCTGGGCCAGCCTTGGCAGCCGGGGCATTGAAACCAATGAATCGCGGCTGAAGCCGCTCCTACACAATCACCGCGTTTCCCGTAGGAGCGGCTTCAGCCGCGATCCGCTCTAGAGCCAGACTGCATCCCACAACGGGTAATCCGCCACCCGCTTCACCAGGCCTGCCCGTACAGGATTGGCAATCACGTAACGTGCGACAGCTCGTAAATCCTCTTCCTGGCGCAAAGCCCGATCATGGAAGCCGTGCTGCCATAACGGGCCTGCTCGCGACAAACGCTGGTTGATCCGCCGCGCGCTACGGCCTTTTACCCGGCGCATCAGTTCATCTAGGGTCGTACTCTCCAACTGCACCAGCCAATGCAGATGATCAGGCATCACCACCCATGCCAGTGAATGCACCAAGCCATTCTCATGAGCATCGCGCAGCTCGGCGACCAACAACCGACCAAGCGTGAAATCCTTGAGAAGGGCTTCGCGGCCATGCAGTACGGCTGTTAGCAGGTATACGCGACCAGTTTCGGAATAACGTCCTCGGCGTAGTGCTCCTGCATGCGGTTTGTCTGAACGAAGCATTCCTTGGCCTCCTGATCGTGATCGGTTCTGTATAGCAGTAACCGTTTATCGCGGCTAAAGCGGAATGCCGCCCAACCGCTCCTACAATAGGCGACGCACATCCTGTAGGAGGGGCTTTAGCCGCGACAGGCTTGTTGCCCCTGACCCCAGAGTCAGCTATCGTGCGTCGCACGTCGATTCCGACGCACCTGGATCAGCAGACAGGGTCAACACTGAGCTGGCTTACCTGACATCAACCTCAGAGGAGCCTGCTCATGGCAGCTACCCGTATCTGGATCAAGAACCCTCTCGCCATCTTCACCGCCAACGACCTGGACGCTTCCGGCGGCCTGGTGATCGAGGATGGCCGCATCGCCGAAGTGCTCGGTGCCGGCCAGCAGCCGTCAACACCCTGCGAGCAAACCTTCGATGCCCGCGAGCACGTGGTGCTGCCGGGCCTGATCAATACCCACCATCACTTCTACCAGACCCTCACCCGCGCCTGGGCGCCGGTGGTCAACCAGCCGCTGTTCCCCTGGCTGAAGACGCTCTATCCGGTCTGGGCACGCCTCACTCCCGAGAAGCTCGCCCTGGCCAGCAAGGTGGCGCTGGCCGAACTACTGCTGTCCGGCTGCAGCACCGCGGCCGATCACCATTACCTGTTCCCCGGCGGCCTGGAGAACGCCATCGACGTGCAGGTCGAGGCAGTACGCGAACTGGGTATGCGCGCCATGCTCACCCGCGGTTCGATGAGCCTGGGCGAAGCTGACGGTGGCCTGCCGCCGCAGCAAACGGTGCAGCAGGGTGAGGTGATCCTGGCGGACAGCCAGCGCCTGATCGGCCAGTACCACCAACGCGGCGAAGGCGCGCAGATCCAGATCGCCCTGGCGCCCTGCTCGCCCTTCTCGGTGACTCAGGAAATCATGCGCCAGAGCGCCGAACTGGCCGAGGAGCTGGACGTGCGCCTGCATACCCACCTGGCCGAAACCCTCGACGAGGAAGACTTCTGCCTGCAGCGCTTTGGCCTGCGCACCGTGGATTACCTGGACAGCGTCGGCTGGCTCGGCCCACGCACCTGGCTGGCCCATGGCATCCATTTCAACCCTGACGAGATCGCCCGCCTGGGCGCAGCCGGCACCGGCATCTGCCATTGCCCCAGCTCCAACATGCGCCTGGCTTCGGGCATCTGCCCCAGTGTCGAGCTGGAAGCCGCCGGTGCTCCGCTGGGCCTGGGCGTCGACGGCTCGGCCTCCAACGATGCCTCGAACATGATCCTCGAAGCGCGCCAAGCGCTGTACATCCAGCGCCTGCGCTACGGCGCCGAGCAGATCACCCCGCAGCGCGTGCTTGGCTGGGCTAGCAAGGGCTCGGCGAAACTGCTGGGGCGCAGCGACATCGGTGAGCTGGCGGTGGGCAAGCAGGCTGACCTGGCGCTGTTCAAGCTCGATGAGCTGCGCTTCTCCGGCAGTCACGATCCGCTGTCCGCACTGCTGCTGTGCGGCGCCGACCGCGCCGACCGGATGATGATCGGCGGCACCTGGCGCGTTATCGATGGGCAGATCGAAGGGCTCGATGTGGCGCAGCTGATCGCCGATCACCGCCAGGCGGCGCGTGAGCTGATCAACGGCTGAGGACGATCCGCAGGGTGAGCCGTGCGCACTGGCGAGCCAAGGTGCGCACGGCGCACCCTACGAGCGGTCAGCGATTAATCGGCTGTAGGAGCGAGCTCTGCTCGCGAAGGCCTATACACCGAACGCTTCGCGAGCAAAGCTCGCTCCTACATGGTGGCTCGCAAGACCAGTCATTCTCTGCGCACCACAAGGCAGCTGCACAGGCTAGGTCGCGGCTAAAGCCCCTCCCACAAGAACAGCACCAACCTGTGGGAGAGGCTTCAGCCGCGACCGTCGTTTCATCAGTGCGAGCCCAGGAGCGACGCACCACAACACGCCATACAAGTCTATCGCGCACCAATACCGTCCCACTTCTGAGCAGGCGCACTGGCAGAACGCCGTCGCCACGGCTATCTGTCTTGTTGGTCAGCTTTTTGCAGTCATGGGATCAGCCAACCAACGGCCATCCCAATACCAAGACTGGAGCTGCACCCACCATGTTCGAGAAGAGCAAAAAACCGCTGCTGCGCACCCTCGTCGCCGCCCTGGGCTTTGGCGCCATGCTCAGCGCCTCCGCCGCCGATCCCTTGAAAGTCGGCTTCGTCTACATCGGCCCTATCGGCGACCACGGCTGGACTTACCAGCACGAACAAGGCCGGCAGATGCTGATCAAGGAAATGGGCGACAAGGTCACTACCAGCTTCGTCGAGAACGTGCCGGAAGGTGCCGACGCCGAGCGGGTGATCCGCAACATGGCCAAGGGCGGTTTCGACCTGATCTTCACCACCTCCTTCGGCTACATGAACCCGACCATCAAGGTGGCCAAGCAATTCCCCAAGGTGACCTTCGAACACGCCACCGGCTACAAGCAGGACAAGAACGTCGGCACCTACCTGTCGCGCTCCTATGAGGGTCGCTACGTTGGCGGCTTCCTCGCGGCGAAGATGACCAAGACCAAGAAGGTCGGCTACATCGCCTCCTTCCCGATCCCCGAGGTGATCCGCGACATCAACGCCATCCAGCTGGCGCTGGACAAGTACAACCCCGGCACCGAGATCAAGGTGGTGTGGGTCAACACCTGGTTCGATCCGGGCAAGGAATCCGACGCTGCCAACGCGCTGATCGACCAAGGCGTGGACGTGATGTTCCAGCACACCGACAGCCCGGCACCGATCCAGACCGCCGAGCGCCGTGGCATCTACTCCGTTGGCTACGCCTCGGACATGGCTCACTTCGGACCCAAGGCCGTGCTCACCTCCATCGTCAACGACTGGGGCCCGCATTACGTCAAATCCACCCAGGCGGTGATCGACGGCACCTGGCAGCCGCAGGACTTCTGGGGTGGCCTGGCCGAGGACACCATCGAACTGCCGATCAGCGATCTGGTGCCGGCTGACGTGAAGAGCGAGGCCGAGCAGATCATCGCCGACATTCGCAGCGGCGCGTTCCACCCCTTCACCGGCCCGATCAAGGACCAAAGTGGCGCGGTACGCATCGCCGAGGGCGTGAGCGCGACCAACGCCGAGCTGGCCTCGATGAACTACTACGTGGAAAACGTGAAGGCCGAAATGCCGAAGTAAACACGCAAAGCATCGCGACTGAAGCGCAATGCCGCCCAGCCGCTCCTGCGTCCGTAGGAGCGGCTTCAGCCGCGATAATTTGGAAATCACCGATGCCGTCCCTGCTTATCTCAGCAGAACCGCATCACCGTGGCGCCGGCCTTTGGTGCCACGCATCGCTGCCCTGGGTACGAGAAGACTCGCAGCAACGCCCACCCGAGGCTCAAAATGAACGCATTACCCATCATCGACATCGCCCCGCTCTACGCCGACGACGCTTCGGCCTGGCCTGCCGTCGCCGAGCAGATCGACCGCGCCTGCCGCGACTGGGGCTTCTTCTACATCGTCGGTCACCCTATCGGCGCCGAGCGCATCGACGCCCTGCTCAGTGCGGCAAAGACCTTCTTCGCCCTGCCCGCCGACGAGAAACTCAGAATCGATATCACCCAGACCGCCCACCATCGTGGCTACGGCGCCATCGCCACCGAGCAGCTCGACCCGAGCAAGCCGAGCGACCTCAAGGAAACCTTCGACATGGGTTTCCACATGCCCGCCGATCACCCCGAGGTGCTGGCCGGCAAACCCTTGCGCGGGCCGAACCGTCACCCGGAGATGCCAGGCTGGCCTGTGCTGATGGAACAGCATTACGCCGACATGCAGGACCTGGCCAAGACCCTGCTGCGCGCCATGGCCATGGCCCTGGAGATCGAGCACGACTTCTTCGACGCGCGCTTCCATGAGCCGATCAGCGTGCTGCGCATGATCCATTACCCACCGCGCCACACCGCCACCAGCAGTGATCAGCAAGGCGCTGGCGCGCACACCGATTACGGCTGCATCACCCTGCTCTACCAGGACGATGCCGGCGGCCTGCAGGTGCGTGCACGCGATGGCGAGTGGATCGACGCGCCGCCGATTGCCGGCAGCTTCGTGGTCAACATCGGCGACATGATGGCGCGCTGGAGCAACGACCGTTACACCTCGACGCCACATCGCGTGATCAGTCCGCTCGGCGTGGATCGCTACTCCATGCCGTTCTTCGCCGAACCGCATCCCGACACGCTGATCGATTGCCTGCCGAACTGCTCCAGCGCGGATGACCCGGCCAAGTACACACCGGTGACCAGCGCCGAGTACCTGCTGTCGCGCTTCGCCGACACCTATGCCTATCGGCGTGAGGAAGCGTAGGGCTGATGATGGCTCCCACGCTCCGGCGTGGGAGACCAGCCTGGGACGCTCTGCGTCCCTCAGACGCAGAGCGTCTGCAAGGGCACTCCCACGCGGAGCGTGGGAATGATCAAAAGGGTTAAACTTCTACCCTACCCAAGCCTGACAACGAGAACCGACCATGCCCGAATGGCTGAATGCCCTGCCCAAGGCCGAACTGCATCTGCACCTGGAGGGTTCGCTGGAGCCCGAGTTGCTGTTCGCCCTGGCCGAACGCAACCAGATCGCCCTGCCCTGGGCCGATGTCGAAACCCTGCGCGCGGCCTATGCCTTCAACAACCTGCAGGAATTTCTCGACCTGTATTACGCCGGTGCCAACGTGCTGCGCACCGAGCAGGACTTCTACGACCTGACCTGGGCCTACCTGCAACGCTGCAAGGCGCAGAACGTCATCCATGTCGAACCTTTCTTCGACCCGCAGACCCACACCGACCGCGGCATTCCCTTCGAGGTGGTGCTGCGCGGTATCCAGCAGGCGCTGCGCGATGGCGAGCGGCAGCTGGGCATCAGCCACGGCCTGATCCTCAGCTTCCTGCGCCACCTGCCCGAAGAAGAAGCCTTCAAGACCCTGGAGCAGGCCATGCCGTTTCGCGACGCCTTCATCGGCGTCGGCCTCGACAGCTCGGAAAAGGGCTTCCCGCCCCGCCTGTTCGAGCGGGTGTTCGCCAAGGCACGTAGCGAAGGTCTGCACGCGGTCGCCCACGCTGGCGAGGAAGGCCCACCCGAATACATCTGGGAGGCGCTGGACCTGCTCAAGATCAAGCGTATCGACCACGGCGTGCGCGCCATCGAAGACGAGCGGCTGATGCAGCGCATCATCGACGAACAGATCCCGCTGACCGTCTGCCCGCTGTCGAACATCAAGCTCTGCGTGTTCGAGCACATGGGCCAGCACAACATCCTCGAGATGCTCGAGCGCGGTGTGAAGGTGACGGTGAACTCGGATGACCCGGCCTACTTCGGCGGCTACGTCGGCGAGAACTTCGCCGCCCTGCACGAACACCTGGGCATGACCGAGGCACAGGCCAAACGCCTGGCACAGAACAGCCTGGACGCGCGTCTGGCCTGAGCAAGGCTCATCGCGGCTAAAGCCCCTCCCACGGAGCGCGAGTACTGTGGGAGGGGCTTCAGCCGCGACTGTAGTATCAGTGTTCCGAGAGCTGGCGCCGCTTGCCAGTCACCATCGACAGCGGCAGGTTCTCGCGCAGCCGATAGCTCTCAAACAGCGCTGCAGCGATATGCAAGCCGACCACCGCCATGACGCCGTTGGCACAGAATTCGTGGATTTCCAGCGGCAGATCCGCGCCCCAGAAATAATCGACTTCCTCCATCAGAAAGCCGGTCACGCCCAGACCGAGCATCAGCGTCATCATCAGGATCATCACCAGAGCGCCCAACGGCGAATGCCCCAGACGGTGATAGGGCTGCCCGGCAATCAATGCACGCAAATGCGCACCGAGGCGTTCCGGGGTCGGCCAGAAATCCGCCCAGCGCGCCGCCGGCGTGCCGACGAAACCCCATACCAGGCGGATCGCCAGCCAGGCCACGGCGTAATAGCCGAGCCAGCGATGCCAGTCTTCACCCTCTTCGGTGAAGAAGTAGTTGGCCAGGAAAGCGCCGGCCAGGGACCAGTGGAACAAGCGCACCACTGGGTCCCACAGGCGCACGGTCGCGGCGCTCATCAGCTTTCCACATTGCTCTTGACGGCATCACCACTGACCGGGTCGAAGTAGATTTCGACCTTCTTGCCGTCCTTGTTGTGGCCGTAGATTTCGTAGCAGTTGCCGCCGGTGACCTTGAACTTGTTGATCTCGTAGCCCTGTGCCTTGAGGTCGGCCTGGAACTTGTCCTGATCCTGCCACTGCGACTTGTCGGCAGTGGTGCATTCGGTGGCGGCGAAGGTCAGCGGGCTGGCCAGAGCCAGAGACAGCAGAAGCAGTTTGCGCATGGTGTAGTCCTCTCGGTGCAGGGGAAAGTGTGTCTGCGGGGACTACTCTGGCGCCTGAACCTTAAGACTCTATTAGCGCACGCAAAATCGTAGCCCGGATGTAATCCGGGAAAGGTGGCTACCGTGCCCGGCCAAACGTAGGAGCCCGCTTGCGGGCGATCCGCATTGTGCAAGCGCCAATCGCCCGCAAGCGTGCTCCTACGAGAGGATCGCTACGCTTCGTAGCTCCGGGCTAGCGAAGGCTTAGAAGTCGAAATCGACCTTGGCCCACAAGGTACGGCCCGGCTCGTCGATACGCGTTTCGGCCGGGAAGCCGAAGCCAGCGTCGCCAGCCAGGTTGAGGTGTTCGGCGTAGTTCTTGTCGAGCAGGTTATCCACGCCGGCGCTGAACTTGACCTGTTGGCTGACGCGGTAGGCGCCATTGAGCGAGAGCACGCCGAAGCCGGCGCTGTCGGCGAAGTCCTGCCCCACCACGTTGCCGCGCCCTTCGGCGATGCGGCCCTGACCGTCGACCACACGCCACAGGGCGCCGACGCTCCAGTCGTCGCGCTGGTAGGTCAGCCCCAGGCGCGCTTCCAGCGGCGGCATCTGCGGCAGTGCTTCGCCGTCCGAGCTGTTCTTGCCCCAGGCGTAGGCCAGGGTCGCGTCGGCCTTCCAGTTGGAGTCGAAGGCGTAGGCCACGCCCAGCTCGCCGCCCATGATGCGCGCGTCCACGTTGTCAGCCTGGGTACTCATGCCACGGTAGTCGAACAGGATGTAGTCGCGGATCTGCCCGGCATAGGCCGAAGCCCAGGCCTGCAGTTGCTCGCCCTGATACTGGATGCCGATATCGAGCTGGGTGGTCTTCTCTGGCTTGATGCCAGCGAAGGCGTTGTCCGCGCCGGCTGGGCCATTGAGGCCGGCGGAGAACAGCTCCCAGTAATCGGGGAAGCGCTGCACGTGGCCGATGCCGGCATAGACGGTGGTCGGCGAGGCGGACAGGTCGTGCTCGTAGCGTACGAAACCGCTGGGCAGGGTATCGGCGCGGGTCTCGCCTGCCGTCGGGTTGGGCGTCGACATGCCCATCATGTCGCTGAAGTTCTGCCGGTAGTCCTTGGCCGAGGCGCGATCCAGGCGTGCGCCGGAGATCAGCCGATCACCCTCGGCCAGGCGCCAGGTGGCTTCGGCGAACACGCCATAGTTGTGCATCAGCGCGTCCTTGTCCCAGGGGAAGCGATCAGCGTCGACATAGGGCATGCCCATCATGCCGCCGCTGGAGCTGCGCTGGCGGTGTTCGCTGCGCTGCGCATCGACGCCGGTGATCAGCTCGACGTCGTCCCACTTCCAGGTCGCGGCCAGGCGTGCGCCGAAGGTGCGGCGGTCGACCTGCGCCGCCATCGGCCCGGCCATCATGCTGCTCGGGTCCGGCACGCGCAGGCGGAAGTTGTCCATGATGTGGTCGGCGTAGTTGTAGTAGACCTTGGCCTCGACCTTATCCAGCACGCCGCCGAGGTTGCTGCGCTCGATGCGCAGGCCGAGGCTTTCACGCTTGAACTGAGTGCCGTCCATGCCACGACCACCGTAGCGCGCCTCGCCATCGCCACGGCCGGCGCTGAGTTCGATCAGGGTATCGGCATCCGGCGTCCAGCCCAGGGCCACGTCGCCGTTCCACTTGTCCCAGCGCGAGGCGATGGTGTCGCCGTCACCGTTGTCGTAATCGTCCGACAGCGAGCGATTGCCCATCACCCGCAGGTAACCCTGCTCGCTGCCCACGGCGCCATCGATCAGGCGGTCGAAACGGCCATTGGAGCCGGCCAGCACGCTGGCATGCAGGCGCGCGCCCAGCTCACCGAAACGCTCCGGCTCGCGGTCGAAGCGCACCACCCCTGCCGAAGCGCCCGGCCCCCAGACCACGGTTTGCGGCCCCTTGGTGACGGTCAGCAGATCATAGGTTTCCGGCGAAATGTAGGAACTGGGCGCATCCATCCTGCCCGGGCAGGCGCCGATCATCTGTCCGCCATCGGTAAGCAACAGCAGGCGCGAGCCGAACAGCCCACGCAACACCGGATCGCTGTTGCTGCCGCCACTGCGAATCGCGGAGAAACCGGGAATGGTCTTGAGGTAATCGGCCGCATCGCTGGCCGGCACCGGCTGGCGTGGGTCCTTGGGGTCGGCCACCACGGTCAGCGGCGAGCTTTGCTGGATCGCCGTGATCACCGTGGGCGGCAGTTCGTGCACAGGCTCCTCGGCAGCCTGCAGGGCAGTCATGGAACACAGGCCGCAGGCTACGGCTAGAACGGACAGGGGAAAACGAGCGCGCACGGAAGCGGCGCCCGAAACGAAGGAAACGGACATGCGGATACCTGAAAAGTCGATTGGCGAAGAAGCCTGGTAACGGCCTCATGGGAGTGGTGACTTCAGGTACGCATGGGCGGTGCACGTGACAGCGCATGAGGAAAGTTGGCGCCCGGCAGCGGTCGCTCAGGCAACCTCAGGGTGGTATCGCGAGATAACTCCAAGCGGCTCGCGAGCACCGAGCCATTGTCGGCCAGCACCGGACAATGCGAGAGCAGCGAGC
This sequence comes from Pseudomonas alcaliphila JAB1, assembly GCF_001941865.1. NCBI lineage: Bacteria > Pseudomonadati > Pseudomonadota > Gammaproteobacteria > Pseudomonadales > Pseudomonadaceae > Ectopseudomonas > Ectopseudomonas alcaliphila. The sequence continues at coordinate 4,237,369 of NZ_CP016162.1, forward strand.
AGTAGCCGCAGGCATCCACCTGCAACACTGGGCTGGAGCTGCTCGTTGGGGCCGGCACGCTGCCCGCCCCGTCATGACAGCCAAGCTCGTTCAGCCAGCGCCAGTCAGCCGGCTCGGCACACAGTTGCGACGCCAGTGGCGCCAGCACGATAAGGACGAACGCCAGCAGCCCAAGCTGGGCGGCGAGCGTGCGCCTGCGTGCCGTGAACAGCATCAGTGCTGGTGCTTGCCTGCATCATGACCGGCAGCATGATCATGGCCTGCCGGCGCATCTTTCTGCACGGCGACCTCGACCTCGACAGCACCGGCTTTCTCGAAGTTGAGGGTCAACGGGAAGCGCTCACCGTCCTTGGCCTGCTGCTTCAGGTTGAACAGCATGACGTGATAGCCCATGGGCTCGAACTTCACCTCGCCACCAGCGGGGATGGCCACGTCCTGCACCTGCTGCATCTTCATCACGCCATCGGCATGCACATGCTCGTGCAACTCGGCCTTGCCGGCCACCGGGGTGCTGACACTGAGCAGACGATCGGCTTCGCTGCCCTTGTTGTGGATGACGAAATAAGCGGCAGCAGTCGGCGCCACCGGCGGCATCTCGCGCGACCAGGGGTGGTCGATATGCAGTTGGCCTGCGTCGTACTCGTGGGCCTGCACCAACAGCGTCGGCAGCAGCAGGGTGAGGCCGAGCAGGGTTTTCTTCAGGGTCATGGGGTGTTGCCTCCTGGTTTGGAATCGAATCATGGGTTGAGCCTATAACGTCTTGCGACGATCAAACTGTTCACTCATGCCAGCGGCCGGGTCGATGGCCGCAGTTGGCGAAAGCGCGAGAGTAGCCAGTCAAGAACGAAGACCAGCAGTAGCGAAGCACCGACCAGCGGGAAGATCACACCGAGCACGATCATCACGCCGATGGCGGTCTTCCAGCGCGGCAGGTCGTGGCGCAGCGGCGGCACACCGAAGCGTCCGGCCGGGCGGCGTTTCCACCACAGCACCAGGCCACTGACGGAGCTGAAGATGATCAGCAGGCACACCGCTGCCATCAGCAGCTGGTTGGCCAGGCCGAACAGCTTGCCTTCGTGCAGCATCACCCCGGTTTCCACGGTTTTCGCCACTGGGCCGTAGTCCTGCCAGCGCACGTCGGCGAGTACCGCACCGCTGTATTGATCGAAGTGCAACGTGGCATCGTTGCGTGGATCGTCGGCGAACAGGGCGACGGTGTAAACGCCCAACTCGCCCTGGGGCAGGCTGATGCTGTAGCCGGGCTGAACACCGCGCTCGGCGGCGCTGTCGACCACATGCTGCAGCAGGCTGTTGGAGGCCGCTGCGGCCTGATGCCCGGCATGGCCGTGATGCGCGGCATGCGGGTCGGACGCCGGCAGCGGCGTGATTTCCACCGCCCAGGCCACGGTTTGCTGGCTGCTGCTGTTGAGGCTGCCGGTCAGTTGCCCGGACTTGGGCACGTCATCCCACATCGCGGCGGGAAAGTGATTCCAGGCACCGGCGAACTGCGCGCCCCAGTAGCCCGTCCAGGTCATGCCGGTGAGCAGCATGAACAGCAGC